>DASVBE010000327.1:0-12319 GCA_036375995.1 Streptosporangiaceae bacterium
GAAGAACCCGGCGTCGATCTCGCTTTCCGCGGTGCAGCCGGCGAAATGCAGGATCCCGGTGTAGTAGACGGTGATCAGGTCGTCGCCGGCCAGGCCGAGAGCCCGGGCGATCCGGACGCTGACCAGCGCGCAGCGCAGCCCGTGCTCGAGCGGCTGGCCCATCGACAGGTCCGTGGCCAGCGAGAGGACGGCCGCGGCCTCGGCGAGCCGGAGCGGGTGAGCGGGCGCGGCCGGCTCACCCGGCGCGGCGGGCGCGGTCGGCTCGCTCGGCTCGGTCACTGGGCTCCTGTCCCGTCAGGAAAATGGCTGACGTCATGGTATTGCGCCTGGCTTCGCAGGCTGGCCGGTTCGCCGGGCAATGGCAGGATGGGCCGGTGGCTGATTTCCAGGTCCGGCCCGCCCGGCCGGAGGATGCCCCGGCCATGGCGGCGCTGTTCGCCGCGGTGGCCGCGGAACGCGACGGCATCGCCAGCGAGCCGCCTACCGACCTGGCCGAGCGGACCGTGGTGTTCGCCCGCAGCGCGGCGTCCACAGTGGTCGCGGAGACTGCCGCCGGCCAGGTGATCGGGATGCTGCACGTGGAGGCGAGCCGGCACGGCTACGGTGAGCTCGGCATGCTGGTGGACCGTGCCTGGCGGGGTCGCGGGGCCGGCTCGGCGCTGCTCGCCGCGGCGGCGGACTGGGCCAGGGACCGGGGCCTGCACAAGCTGTGCCTGGAGGTGTTCGCGCACAACGCCGCGGCCATCGCGGCGTACCGCAAGGCCGGCTACGCCGAGGAGGGCCGCCGGGTGGCGCAGTACCGGCGGGCCAGCGGCGAGCTGTGGGACACGATCGTGATGGGCCTGCTGCTGTAGGGCGCCGGGCCTGGCGGACGGCGGGTGACCGGCCAGGAAAATAACCAGTGGGTAACCGGCCAGTAGCTCGTTTCGGCTGGTAGCCTCGCCAGCCTCGGGGGCCGTAGGGTTCCCGTCCGGCTGCGGGAGGAGTGACCCATGACATCCCGGCTGAACCCTTACCTCAACTTCAATGGCAACGCCCGCCAGGCGCTGGAGTTCTACAAGGATGTGTTCGGCGGGTCGCTGAACGTGAACACGTTCGCGGACTTCGGCAACACCGGGCCGGACGGCGACCGGATCATGCACGGCCAGCTGGAAACCGAGCTCGGTTACACGATCATGGCGGCGGACAACTACAGCGAGGCCCCGGACGTGGTTCCGGCCGGATTCGCGGTCAGCCTCAGCGGCGACGACGGCGACGCGCTGCGCGGCTACTTCGAGAAGCTGGCCGCGGACGGCGCGGTCACGATGCCGATGGCCAAGCAGGCCTGGGGCGACGAGTTCGGCATGTGCACCGACAAATTCGGCGTTCCCTGGCTGGTCAACGTCAGCACCCCGCAGGCCTGATGTCCCGCGAACGGGCGCCCGGCCGGCGGAGCCGGCCCTGGCTCGCGGAGGGCCGCCGCGCTGTTTTCCCGACGAGCGACGCCGGCGCGACGAAGGAGCGCCGAAGGAGCGAGGAGGGAAAGCAGCGCCCTCAAGCGGCCCGCAGCGAGCGGCTAGCACAGCGAGCGGCCAGCACAGTGCGGCTAGCACAGTTGTCCGACGCGCACGCCCGGGCCGAGGGCCAGGAACCGGCCCAGGGACCTCGAGACAGACCCTAGCCCGCGGCGCCGAAGTCGACGTTCTTGGTCTCCACCGTGCCGGCTGTCCGCCCCGGCGCGGCGTGGTTGCTCCAGTACAGGTTGGTGTGCGCGATCACCATGTCCGGCGGCGGCGCACCCCATTCGGTCAGGTCCTCGGTCGTGTGGGCGTCGCCGACAAGGGTCGCGTCGTACCCGCGGGCGATCGCGCCGTGCAGCGTCGACCGGATGCACTCGTCCGTCTGCGCGCCGGCCACCACCAGCCGGCCAACGGCCAGGCCGGACAGCACGCTCTCCAGCGTGGTGTCCTCGAACGAGTCCGGGTAGGTCTTCTCCACCAGCGGCTCGCTGCCGCCCGGGACCAGCTCGGGGACGATCTGCCACTCCTGGCTGCCCTTCTCCAGCATGTCGCTGGAGTGCTGCACCCAGACCACCGGGACCTGCTCCCGCCGGGCCTTGGCGACCAGGGTGCCGACGTTCGCGACGACCGTGTCACGTTCGTGGTTGCCGTCCACCACGCCGCTCTGCACGTCGACGACCAGCAGTGCGGTGTTCGGCCGGTTCTGCAGTGTGGTCATGATCTCCTGCCTCACGGTGAGCTGCGTTGCCCTGGTCACGCTAGCCGTGCCCACCGACAGCCCGCGGCGGCGAACCGGCGGGATGGCGGGTCAGGCGCGGCAGGACAGGGGGCGGCCGCCGTTGTAGGCGACCATGTTGGTGAGCGCCGGGGCGATGTCGATGGGGCCGCCGGGCGGGGTGCCGCGGAGCTCGGCGCAGGCGCGGTGCAGGTTGCCGACGATGCGCTCGCGGTCGGGCCAGGAGGCGAACCGGCCCAGGTCCGTGTCGCGGGCGGCGGCCAGCGGGGGGACGTCCTCGGCGACCGCGCGGGCCGCAAGGTCGAGCACGAACCGCAGGTAGTCCAGGGTGTCGTCGAGCGGGCCGCGGTCGTGGAAGACCGGGCCATGGCCGGGGACGATGGTCTGCGCGTCCAGCGGGGCGATCACTTCCTCCAGCACGCTGACCATGCCCGCCACGGAGCCCATGAGCACGAACGGCGTGCCGCCGTTGAAGATCAGGTCCCCGGCGAAAAGCACGGAGCGGTCCGGGATCCAGACCACCGAGTCATTGGTGGTGTGCGCAGGGCCGCCGACGTGGCGGAGCTGGGCCCGGATGCCGCCGGCGTGCAGCGTGAGCTCGTCGGTGAACGTGATGAACGGGGGGTCCAGGGTCAGGTCGCCCCAGTCCGGGTCATCCCAGATCCCGGTGTCGCGCGGCGGGCCGAAGGCGATTGCCTCGGCCCGGGTCTGCTCATGGCCGATCAGCGCCGCGCCCGGGAACAGGCAGTTCCCGAACGTGTGGTCGCCGTGGTGATGCGTGCTGACCACGGCCCGCACCGGAGCGGGCGTGATCGCGGCGATGGCCTTCTGGTAGGCGCGGGTCCGCCGCTCGGTCGAGCACGCGTCGATGCTGATCACGCCCTGCGGGCCGGTCAGGAAACCCGTGTTGTTGATCCACCAGGTGCCGTCCGGCTGGATGTAGGCCCAGACCCCGTCGGCGACCTCCTGCGTCTCCGGCGGGCCCGGCACCTTTATGTCACTGGTCAGGCTGCTCATCACCAACCCCCTCGCGGTTCGCCGCCACCCACTCCCGGCGCAGCATGGCGTACACCAGGTCATCCGTCCACTCGCCCTTGGCCCACGCGCTCTCCCGCAGGTGGCCCTCACGGCGCATGCCGAGCCGCTCGAGCACCGCGGCCGAGGCCAGGTTGCGCGCGTCGCAGGTCGCCGTGACCCGGTGCTTGCCCCGCGCCCCGAACAGGTAGCCGAGCAGCAGCCCGGCCGCCTCGGTCGCATACCCCCGCCGCTGGAAGGCCGGCGCGATCGTGAACCCGATCTCGGCCTGCCGCGGGTCATCCGCGTCCGTGCAGGCGGCGCAGTCGCCGATCAGCTCCCCGCCGTCCGGCCCGCCGTCGCGCAGGACCGCGGCGAACTGGAACCATTCCCCGGGCGTGTCCGGGTGGCGGGCCAGCATCTCGCCGATCGCCTCTTCCGCCGCGGCCACCGGGAACGGCGTATCCCAGCTCTGGTACCGGGCCACCTCCGGCACCGACCGGTAGGCGGCGAACACCGGGGCGTCGGCCGCCCGGAACCGGCGCAGCGTGAGCCGCGGGCCGGCCAGTTCGGTGAATTCCGTGTCGGCCATCACACTCCGTTTCCGCCCGGGCCGCGACATCGGCCGGACTTGGCGTTACAAAGACGTTACGGGCTGATGTATCCAGCCAGGCCCAGCTGGCTCTGAACGACCGTGGCACCGGTGGCCGGCCCTGCCTGTCTGCTGCCGTCCACGGCCGCCACGTCACGACCCAGCGTGACGAGGAGGGGGATGCAGCATGAGGTGGAGCAGCGACCCGCTGCCGGGCCCGATGTCCGGCGAACCCGCCGACGATGACCCTACCGAGGTCCTCGGCAGCGTGCCCGGGTCCATCCTGGCGCGGCACGGCGCCCGGGTTCTCAGGCCCACGGAAGCGGCCGGGTTCCAGGGCGACCCGGTCCCCCGGTCCACGATCTACCGGACCCGGACCCTGCTGGTGCCCGGCGACCTGCCTACCGGGCCCGGCTCGCCGGCCGGCGACATCCTGGAGCGCCTCGGGATGGAGCTCGTCATCCCGGACTCCGACGTGGCCGACCGGGCCGCGACCAGGACCGCCGTGCTGCGCCCGGCGCGCACCGCACGGACCCCGGTGACCGTCGACGCGTGGGTGGCCCTGCAGGCCCTGCGGCACGGCGCCGCTGAGCGGAGAACCCACGAGGAGGCCTTGACGGAGGCGGACGCCGAGCGGATCAGCCGGATCCAGCTCGAGCACCTGCTGTGCGCCGCCCCGATGACCGGCAGCCCGATCACCGAGGGCGGGCCGATCACCGAAGGCGGCCCCATCACCGAGGGCGGCGGGCTGGGCACCGACCCGGCCGGCTCGTACCTGCACCCGGGCGGTTCGCCGCGGGCGCCGGTCCACCTGTACCTGCCGCCGCCCCCGCGGCGCCCCGACACCGAGGCCGGCCAGCGGCCGGTGGTGCTGGTGGCCGATACCGGGCTGCTGCCCAACGACACCTGGCTCGGCGTCCGCCCGGACCCGGCGGCCCCGGGCGGCTACACGGCCGCAGGCACGCCCGGCACCGCTCCCTTCGCCGTCGTCGACCAGAACCTGCAGGCCGCCATCGCGGCCAACTCCTCGTCGGTGACCAGCGCCGGCGACCAGCCCCGCCAGATCATCAGCGGCCCGTGGGACAGCCCGGTCACGATCGGGCCGCTGAACCCGGGCGTACCGGTCTGCAGTGGGCACGGCACGTTCATCGCCGGGATCATCCGCCAGCTGGCCCCGGACGCCCAGGTGCTGTCGGTCCGGATCATGCACCCGGACGCGATCGTCTACGAGGGCGACCTGCTCTTCGCCCTGCAGCAGATCCAGCACCAGGTCACGAACGGGGCCCTGCGGGTGGACGTGATCTCGCTGTCGCTCGGCTACTTCAGCGAGAACCAGGAGGACGCCACCTACAGCGCCACGCTGCGGCCGGTGGTCGACGGCCTGACCGGGCAGGGCGTCGCGGTGGTCGCCGCGGCCGGGAACTTCGCCACCACCCGGCGGTACTACCCGGCGGCGTGGGCCGCGCAGCCCCCCGGCCCGGGCCACGCCCCGGTGCTCAGCGTCGGGGCGCTGAACCCGAACGGCTCCGAGGCGTCGTTCAGCAACGGCGGGCCCTGGGTCCGGGTCTGGGCCAACGGCGCAGCCGTGGTCAGCACCTTCCCGACCGTTATCAACGGCGGCCTGATGCCCGGGTCCCGGATGACGATGCCGCCCGGCGGGGCGGCCGGCACCAGCCCGGAGGCGGCGCGCCGGGAACCGCTCGACCCGGACAACTACCACGACGGGCACGCGACCTGGAGCGGCACCTCGTTCGCCGCGCCGGAGCTGGCCGCCCGGATCGCGGCGCAGCTGACCGCCGGCGCCGGGGTCAGCCCGGCGGACCTGGGGCTGGCCGAGCCCGGGGCGGCCGCGGCCCTGCGCCGGACCGTCAGCGCCCTGGAGAGCCTGGGCTGGGCGCCGGAACCAGGCCCGGCCGGAGAGGAGGGCCGCGGCAGTGGATAACCCGCAGCCGGCCCGGGTCGGGGCGGGCCGGGACGACCGGTGGGACGAGCGCCGGGCCTGGACGGCCGGGCTGCTGGCCGAGGCCCGGGCCGGCCGGACCGAGGCCCTCGCCGAGCTGGTCCCCGAGCTCAGCCCGATGCTCTGGCAGGTCGCCCGCGCCGCCGGGCTGCCTGCGGCGGACGCCGAGGACGTCGTGCAGCAGGCCTGGCTGCGCCTGGTCTCCCACCTGGACCAGCTCAGCCAGCCCGGCTCGGTGGCCAGCTGGCTGGTCACCACCACCAAGCGGGAAGCCTGGCGGCGGCGTTCCGCCGGGCGGCGCCAGTTCCCAGCCGAGCAGGACTGGCTGGCCGCCCTGCCCGACCAGGACCCGGACGCGGCCGAGCAGGCCGTCATGGACGAGGAGCGCCGGGAGCTGTGGGCCGCGCTGGCCCAGCTGTCCCCCCGGTGCCAGCAGCTGCTGCGGATCGTCGCGTTCGTGCCGCGCCCGGACTACGACGCGGTCGCGGCCGGGCTCGGCATCCCGCGGGGCAGCGTCGGCCCGACCCGCGGCCGGTGCCTGGCCAAGCTCCGTGCCCTTCTGATCGATAGCGAGGAAGGACCTGCCGATGAACAACCCGGAGGCTGACGGCCGGGCCACGGCGAACCAGCCGGCGGACGAGACCGACTTCGCGATCCTGGGCCGGGTCCGGCAGCTCTTCGAGGAAACCGACCCGATGCCGGCCGACCTCCCCGGCCGGATCCGGTTCGCCCTCGCGCTGCGCGACCTGGAAACCGAGATGGCCCGGGTGGCCGCGGACGAGGACGCGCCGGTGCTCGCGGTCCGCGGCGAGGAGCACAGCCGGACGATCACGTTCGAGAGCGACAGCCTCGTCGTCATGATCCGGGTGGGCGCGAACCCGGACGGCACGGCCCGGCTCGACGGCTGGCTGGACCCGCCGGCCCCGCGGCAGGTGGAGGTCAGCACCGCCGGGCAGCCCCTGGCCGTGCTCGCCGACGACGACGGCCGGTTCGCGTTCGGCAGCGTGCCGCGCGGGCGGGCCCAGCTGACCGTCCGGCCCGCGTCGCCCGGGCCCGCGGGCGGGCGGGCCGTCATCACCCCAGAGCTCATTCTCTGACCTGACAAAGGGGGCGGCCGCACGGATGTCCGGCGCAGCCCCGGCGGCCGGGGCACTGCGCCTCGCCCGCCGGGCCCACCAGGCCGCGGTGCAGGCTGGCGCGGCCGGACAGCCCGCGGCGGGTGCCCGGCGGCTCCGGGCCGGCCTGCTGGCGGTGGGCTGGGACGAGCACGGGCCGCCGCTGGACGCGCGGGCCGCCGCGGTTGCCCCGGGGCACCGGGCGCTGGCGGCCAGAATGCTGCTGACACTGGCCCACTTCGAGGCCGAGCAGGGCCGGACCGTCTACGGCATGCAGCTGCTCGACCAGGCCGAGCGGCTGGCCGACCCGGCCGACCTCGGGGTCCTGCGTAACCAGCGCGGTCTGATGCTGATCAGGACCGGGCACGGCCAGGACGCGCTGGCCCTGTTCGACGAGGCAGTGACCCTGCTGCGGGACTACCCGGATCCCGCTTACCTGGCCCGCGCCCTGCTGAACCGGGGCGTGCTCCAGCTGGGCACCGGCCAGGTCAGCCTGGCCCGGGCCGACTTCGGGTCGTGCGGGGACGTGGCCACCGCCGCGGGCCTGGAGCTGATCGCGGCCAAGGCCGTGCACAACCTGGGCTTCTGCGAGCTGCTGACCGGGGACATCCCGGCCGCCTTGCGGGGGTTCGGCGACGCCGCTGAGGTCTACCGCCGGACCGCGCCCGGCAACCTGCCGGTGCTGGCCATCGACCGGGCCCGAGCCCTGCTGGCCGCTGGGCTGGCCAGCGACGCCGCCGCCGAGCTGGACGGGGCGCTGGCGGCCTTCCGGCGCCAGCGGCTGGACCAGGACCGGGCCGAGGCGGAGCTGGCCCGCGCCCACGCCGCGCTGGTCCTCGGCGACCTGGCGGGCGCGCGGCGCTGGGCCACGGCCGCGCTGGAGCGATCCCGCCGCCGGGGCAACGCCGTCCTGGCGTGCCTGGCCGAGCTGGCCCGGCTGCGGGCCCGGGTCCTGTCACCGGCGACCGGCGCCCGGGTGGCCGCCGAGGCGCAGCGGCTGGCCGTCCGGCTGCGCGGCTGCGGCCTGGGCCGGGACGCGGACACCGCCGAACTCATCGGGGCCCGGGCTCTGGTCGTGGCGGGCCGCCTGGAGCAGGCAGGGCCACGGATCGCCGGCGTGCGCGGCCGGGGACCGCGCCTGCCCCTCGAGGTCAGCCTGCTGCGCTGGCTGGCCCGGGCCGAGCTAGCCAGCCAGGACGGCCGGCCCGGCGCGGCGCTGGCCGCGCTGCGGGACGGCCTGGCCCTGGTCGGCTCTCACCGGGCCCGGATGGGCAGCCTGGACCTGGCGACCGGCACGGCGGCGCTGGGCACGGGCCTTGCCGCCGCAGGGTTGCAGCTGGCGCTGGACCGGGGCTCGGCGCCGCTGGTGTACGCATGGCTGGAGCGCTCCCGCGCGCAGGCCTTCCGGGCCCGGCCGGTCCGGCCGCCGGCCGATCCCGAGGTCGCGGCCTGCCTCGCGGAGCTGCGCCAGCTTGCCCGCCTCAGCCGGGCCGCCGAGCTGGCCGGCCGGCCGGACCCGGGCCGACCTGGCCGCCGGGCCGAGCTGGAGCGCCGGATCAGGGAGCACAGCTGGGCGGCCAGCGGCCTGGGCGGCGCCGCGGCCCTAGCCGGGCTGGCCGAGGTCCGAGCCGCCCTGGCCGACAGCGGCCAGGTTCTGGCCGCGATCATGGCCCGGCAGGACCGCCTGGTCGCGGTCGTGGTCGGCCCCGGCGGGGCACGGCTGAGCCCGCTCGGCGACGCGGGCGCGGCCGCCGAGGCGGCCCGGCGGCTGGCCGCCGACCTGGACACGCTGGCCGGGCGCCGCCTGCCAGGCCGTCTCGGCGACGTCATCAGGAACTCGGTCCGGCGCCAGGCGGCCATCCTGGCCGCGGAGGTCATCGCGCCGCTGCTGGCCGTGGCCGGCGACGGCGGCCTGATCCTGGCCCCGCACGGGGACCTGGCCAGCGTGCCGTGGAGCCTGCTGCCCAGGCTGGACGGGCGGCCGGTGACCGTCACCCCGTCCGCGTCGGCGTGGCTAGCCGCGCACCGGCGGCAGCGGCCCGCGGCCGCACCGCCCGCCACCGCACCGCCCGCCACGGCATCGGCCCCCGCCGCGGCCCCCGTGCTGCTCGCGGCCGGCCCGGACCTGCCCCAGGCCGAGCGGGAGATCGCCGAGCTGGCCGCGGCCTACCCGGGCGGCCGGGTGCTGGCCGGGCCGGGCGCCACGGTGGCGGCCACGCTGCGCGCCCTGGACGGGGCCCCGCTCGCGCACCTGGCCGCGCACGGCTACCACGACAGCGAGAACTTCCTGTTCTCCCGGCTGCACCTGGCCGACGGCCCGCTGATGGCCTACGACGTGCAGCAGCTGGCCGCCGCACCGCGGCAGGTCATCCTGTCGGCCTGCGACATCGGCCGGGCCCAGGTGCGGCCCGGCGGGGAGCTGCTCGGGTTCACGGCGGCGCTGCTGTACGCGGGGACCGCGACCGTCATCGCCAGCGTGGCCCGGGTACAGGACGACGCCCCGGTCCGGCTGATGACCGCCTACCACCGCCTCCTGGCGGCCGGAACCGCCCCGGCCGAGGCCCTCGCCGCCGCCGCGGCCGCCGAGCCGTTCAGCCCCTTCGTCTGCTTCGGCTCCGGCTGACCGCCGGCACACGCTGACCGCCGGCCGGATCCCCGGCCGGCGGTCAGCTACCTCGCTCCGTGACCCCGTTCCGCCGGGATCACCCGTCCGCGGGCTGCGCCTGCTCACCCGCCGGGCAGCAGCGGTACTCCTGCTCCTGGTCCAGCAGCGCGATCCGGCGCTTGAGCAGCTCGTTCTCCAGCTCCTTGCGGGCCAGCTCGAGCTCGATCTCCTTCTCCCTGGCCGGCTCGCAGGTGCTGCAGTCGTCCAGGCAGCCCTTCACGATCACGCCCGGGGTCGGCAGCCGGAACTCCCGCTTCCAGCCCAGCCGCTCCTCGGCCTGCTTGGTGACCTTCCCGTCCTCGCCGATCAGGCCTTCCTCCACGAGCTCCGCGGTGACCTGGGCCAGCGCCGCGGCCTGCACCGCAGCCGGGATCGGCGGCTGGCCCGCCGGGAACACAGGCCGCAGCAGCACGGCCCCGGCCAGGCCGGCCTGGCCGCCCTGCTCCGCCGGGATGCTCTGGTTGACCCGCTCGGCCACCTGGAGCCGCTTCGCGCTGGTGCCCAGGACCCCGTCCGGGATGATGGCCACATTGCGCGGCGGCGGGCCGGGCTGCAGCGTGACGCCGGTCGGGGCGGCCGGGTCGTCGACCCGCCGGTCCACCGAGGCCAGGAAGAACCGCACCGTCGTGCACTTGTCGATCCGGTAGAACAGGTACGTCACCGCCCGGCAGCGGTTCTGGTTGCTGAACGTCCGGGACGCGGACTCGTACTGATCCTCCGACTCGCCCTGGGCGTGGCTGCGGGTCGCGACCTCGCCGATCGAGGTGGAGGCGGTGGCGTGCACGCCGGCCTCGACGTGCCGGCTGGACGACTCGGCGTGCTGGGACAGGAAGCTGGCGAAGGTACTGGCCGACCGGGCGTCGTAGGAGCTGCCCGACAGCGAGCCGCCGATGCTGAAGATCCCCAGGTCCAGGCCGGCTGACCCGCCGCCGCTGGTGGACGAGTCGTGGAAGGTCGACGACTGGGCGCCGCCACTGACCACCGACAGGCTGCTGGCCGCCTGCGCCATCCCGGCCAGGTAGAAGGACTCTTCCGAGGTCGTGTACTGGCGGGACGACAGCTGCGTGTCGCTGTCGAAGGAGAACCGGGTGTGCCGGTCGCTGCTGGCCAGCCGCACCTGCTCGCCGGGCTGCAGGGTGGTGGAGTACAGGATGTCGCCCAGCGTGAGCGGGCCGGAGCAGCGCTCCAGCCGGAACCGCATGGTGACCTCCACCGGGACGGTCTGCTGTCCCCCGCCGGGGAGCTGCACCACGGTGGGGAACGGCATCCGGTAGATGAAGTCCAGCTCGTCGCAGGAGCCGCAGGGGCTGAGCGTGGGACAGCAGCCGGCGGCTTTCAGGGATGTGGGCTCGGTGATGGGCATGTTCTTTTCCCCCGTCTCGGGTCCGCTGGCCGGGCAGGCCAGTGACGGACAGGAGGAATGACCCGCGGCCCAGATACCCGCAGTCCCGCGCAATTTCCAGGTCAGCCCGCCCCGGCTAGTCGGCGCCGGCCAGCGCGTGCGCGAACTGGGCGGCGTACAGCCGGTCGTAGGCGCCGCCCGCGGTGAGCAGGCTGTCGTGCGTGCCCTGCTCGACGATCTGCCCGGCCTCCATGACCAGGATCAGGTCGGCGTCCCGGATCGTGGACAGCCGGTGCGCGATCACGAAGCTGGTCCGGCCGCGGCGCAGCGAGCTCATCGCGTGCTGGATGAGCACCTCGGTGCGGGTGTCCACCGAGCTGGTCGCCTCGTCCAGGATGAGAATGGCCGGCCGGGCCAGGAACGCCCGGGCGATCGTGATGAGCTGCCGCTCCCCCGCGCTCACCCCGGCGCTGTCCTCGTCCAGCACGGTGTCGTAGCCGTCCGGCAGGGACCGGGCGAACCGGTCCACGTAGGTGGCCTTCGCCGCCTCGATGACCTGCTCGCGGGTGGCGCCGGGCAGCCCGTAGGCGATGTTGTCGGCGATCGAGGCCTGCCGCAGCCAGGCGTCCTGCAGCACCATCCCGGTCAGGCCGCGCAGCTCGGCCCGGGTCATCGCGGCGATGTCGACCCCGTCCAGCGTGATCTGGCCGCCGGTCACCTCGTAGAAGCGCATCAGCAGGTTGACCAGCGTGGTCTTGCCCGCGCCGGTCGGCCCGACGATGGCCACGGTCTGGCCCGGCTCGACGGTCAGCGACAGGTCCTCGATCAGCGGGGTGTCCGGGTCGTAGCGGAACGACACGTGCCGGAACTCGACCCGGCCCTGCACCCCGGCCGGCCGGGCCGGCACCGCCGGGTCCGGGTCCTGCTCGTCCGCGTCGAGCAGCGCGAACACCCGCTCGGCCGACGCGATCCCGGACTGCAGCAGGTTGGCCATGCTGGCCACCTGGGCCATCGGCTGGCTGAACTGCCGGGTGTACTGGATGAACGCCTGCACCGCGCCCAGCGACAGCGACCCGCTGGCCACCTGCAGCGCCCCCACCACCGCGATCAGCACGTAGTTGATGTTGCCGAGGAACACCATCACCGGCTGGATCGTGCCGGAGATGAACTGGGCCCGGAAGCTGGCCGTGAACAGCTTCTCGTTGTAGCCGTCGAAGACGTCCATCGATTCGCGGGTGCGGCCGTACGCGGTCACCAGCTGGTGGCCGGTGAACATCTCCTCGATGTGCCCGTTCAGCTTGCCGGTGGTCGACCACTGCCGGACGAACTGCGGCTGCGCCCGCTTGCCGATCCTGCTCACCGTGTACACCGAGACCGGCACCGTGACCAGCGCGAT
>DASVBE010000337.1:0-19742 GCA_036375995.1 Streptosporangiaceae bacterium
CCGGAACCGGCCGCCGGCACCTTCCGGGCGGAGGCGCGGGACTGGCTGCGCACCCACGTGCCGGCCGGCCCGCAGCCGTCGGTGGACACCGCCGAGGGGTTCGGGTGGCACCGTGCCTGGGAACGCGAGCTGGCCGCGGCCCGGCTCTCGGTGGTGTCCTGGCCCGCTGCCTACGGCGGCCGGGACGCCTCGCTGCTGGACTGGCTGGCGTTCGAGGACGAGTACTACGCCGCGGCCGCCCCGGTGCGGGTCGGCCAGAACGGGATCTTCCTGCTCGGGCCCACGCTGCTGCGGCACGGCAGCAGCGAGCAGCAGGCCCGGCTGCTGCCGCCGATGGCCCGGGCCGACGAGATCTGGGCGCAGGCCTGGTCGGAGCCGGACGCGGGCAGCGACCTGGCCGCGATCCGGGCCCGCGCGGACCGGGCCGACGGCGGCTGGCTGCTGTCCGGGACGAAGACGTGGAGCTCGCGGGCGGCCTTCGCGGACAAGGCGTTCGGCCTGTTCCGCTGTGATCCTGCAGCGGACGGTGATCCTGCGACCGCACGGCATCGCGGCCTGATCTACCTGATGTTCAGCCTGCGCGCGGACGGGGTGACGGTCCGCCCCATCCGGCAGCTCGGCGGCGGCACCGGGTTCGCGGAGATCTTCCTCGACGAGGTCTTCGTGCCCGACGCCGACGTGATCGGCGAGCCGGGCGACGGCTGGCGGATCGCGATGAGCACCGCGGGGCACGAGCGCGGGCTGTCGCTGCGCAGCCCGGGCCGGTTCACCGCGGCGGCGGAGCGGCTCGTCGGGTTGTGGCGGCGCACCACGGGCCCGGCAGGCACCCCCGGCCCGGCAGGCATAGCAGACACAGCCGGCCCGCCCGGGACAGCCGGCCTGGCAGACACAGCCGGCCTGGCGTGGACAGCCGGCCTGGCGTGGACGGCCGGCCTGGCGGGGGCGATCGGCGCGGCGGGCACCGCGGCCGCGGACCGGGTGGCGGACGCATGGATCGCGGCCCAGGCGTACCGGCTGCACACCTACGCTACTGCGGCCCGGCTCGCCGCAGGCGGCACGCTGGGCGCGGAGGCCAGCCTGGGCAAGGTGTTCTGGTCCGAGCTCGACGTGGCCCTGCACGAGACCGCGCTGGAGCTGCTCGGCCCGCAGGCCGAGATCGCCGGGCTCGACGGCCCGGACGGGCGCTGGCTGGATGGCTACCTGTTCGCGCTGGCCGGGCCGATCTACGCGGGCACCAACGAGATCCAGCGCACGGTCATCGCCGAGCGGCTGCTGGGCCTTCCCCGGTGAGGATGCCCCGATGAGCCTGGCCGGGTCCGCCGAGCAGGAGCTGTTCGCCGCCGCCCTGCACGAGCTGCTGACCGACGCGGACGTGACCGGGACGGCGCGGCGCTGGGCGGGCCAGGACTACGCGGCCGGCCTGGCGGTGTGGCGGCGGCTGGCCGGGGCTGGCGCCACCGCCCTGGCCGTGCCCGGGGAGCATGGCGGCCTCGGCGCCAGCCTGGCCGATGTGATGATCGCCTGCGAGGAGGCCGGTCATCACGCCCTGCCCGGCCCGGTGGCCGAGTCGCTGGCCGCGGTCCCGGTGCTGCTCGCCGGCCTGGCCGCGGAGCCCGCCGTCGCGGCCTGGCTGCCGCTGCTGGCCGCCGGCGACCTGATCGCCACCCTGGCGCTGCCGCCGCAGCGGCCGTACGCGGCGGATGCCGGCGCGGCCGGGCTGACCCTGCTGGTGCAGGACGACATGGCGTGGCTGGCCACCCCGGGCACCAGCCACCCGTCGGTCGACCCGGCCCGGCGGCTGTGGTCGGTCGACGGTCGCGAACTGCTGGCCCGTGGTCCCGCGGTGGCCGCCGCAGCCGGCCGGGCCGCCGACGCGGGCGCGCTGGCCTGCGCGGCCCAGCTGCTCGGGGCGGGCCGGGCCCTGCTCGAGCAGAGCGTCCAGCACGCCCGGCAGCGGACCCAGTTCGGCCGGGCAGTCGGCTCCTTCCAGGCGGTCAAGCACCGGCTGGCGGACGTGGCGATCGCGCTGGAGTTCGCCCGCCCGCTGGTCGCCGAGGCCGCGGCCGCGCAGACCGAGGGCCGCGCCACGGCGCCCAGGGACACCTCGGCCGCCAAGGTGGCCGCCACCGACGCGGCCCACCTGGCCGCCAGGGCTGCGCTCCAGGTCCACGGCGCGATCGGCTACACCCGGGAGCTCGGCCTGCACCTCTGGCTGACCAAGGTGCAGGCGCTGGCCAGTGCCTGGGGCAGCCAGGCGGGGCACCGCGCCCGGGTCCTGGCCGCCCTGGCGGCGGATGAGGCCACCGCATGACCACCCACACCACCTCCGCCTCCGCCACCGTCCGCGCCACCTCCGCTACCCCCACCACCCGCGCCACCTGCGCGACTCCCACCAGCTCCGCCAGCCGCGCCACCCTCACCAGCCGCGCCACCTCCGCCGCCCGCGCCGCCCTCACCATCCGCGCCGCCCGCGCCACCTCCGCCACCGGCGCCAGCCTCACCGCCCGCGGCACCCCCGCCAGCCGCGCCACCCTCACCATCTCAGGTGTATGCATGCGCATGCATGTGCCCAGGGAGAGGGCTGGGCCTGGGGCAGCCGGGACGGCTGGCAATTCGCCCGGCGGGGCGGTGGCATGCCCATGACCGGGATGGAGCTGACTAGCGAGCAGGTGCTGCTGCGGGACGCCGTCCGCGGGCTGCTGTCCAGCACCGGCAGTCCGGGCCAGGAAGGTTATGACGGGACGCTCTGGCGGCGGCTGTGCGGCGAGATCGGAGTGGCTAGCCTGCTGGTGCCCGAACGCCACGGCGGGGCCGGGGGCAGCCTGGCCGACGTGCTGGTGGTGATGGCGGAACTCGGGCGCGCGCTGGCCCCGGTGCCGATGCTCGGCTCCGCGGTGCTGGCCACCGCGGTGCTGCTGGAAGCCGGTGATGACACCGCCGGGCGGCTGCTGCCCGCGCTGGCGGCCGGCACCACCGTCGCGGCTCTGGCCTGGGCCGGCGAGGACGGCCGCTGGGACCCCGGCCAGGCCGCGTGCTGGGCCACGGAAGACCCGGCGGGCGGCTGGCGGCTATCCGGCGAGGCGCACTACGTGCTCGACGGGGACGTCGCCGGTGTGCTGCTGGTCGCGGCGCACGCCCCGGACGAGGTCGCGGTATTCGAGGTGGACCCCGAGGCCGCGGGCGTCCACCGCCGCGCCGTGACAACGATGGACACCACCCGGCGGCTCGCCACGGCGTGCCTGGACGGCGCGGTGGGCCGGCCCGTCGGCTGCGGCCCGGACGGCCTGGCGCGGGCCCGGGACCTGGCCTGCCTCGCGCTGGCCGCCGAGCAGGCCGGCGCGGCCCGGCGGGCCCTGGAGCAGACCGTGGCCTACACCAGGGACCGGGTCCAGTTCGGCCGCCCGATCGGCTCGTTCCAGGCGCTCCAGCACCGGATGGCCGACCTGCACGTGCTGACCGAATCGGCCTGGTCGCTGTGCTGGGCAGCGGCGCAGGACAGCAGCCAGCACGGGGACGAGCCCGGCCCCGGGCTGCGCGCGGCCGCGGCCCGGGCTTACTGCTCCGAGGCCCTGCTCCGGGTGGCGGGCCAGATGATCCAGCTGCACGGCGCGATCGGCGTCACCTGGGAGCACGACGCGCACCGCTACTTCAAGCGCGCGCACGGCGCGGGCCAGCTGTTCGGCCCGCCGTCCGCGCACCTGGCCCGGATCGCGGACACGCTCCTGCCCGGCTGAGACCGCTCAGATCCAGTCCGCGTGCCGGGGCCAGGCCAGCAGGGAGTCCACCACCTCGGGCGGGCCGTCCCCGGCGCCGGGCGCGGTCGCCGCGTACCGGCCCTTGTAGAAGAGCAGCGGCGGCCCCGGCCGGCGCGCCCGCAGGCCGGTCACCCGCCCGGTCACCACGTAGTGGTCCCCGGCCTCGTGCACGTCCGCCACCTCGGCGGTGACCCAGGCGAGCACGCCGTCGAGCACCGGCGCCCCGGACGGCGCCGGGGACCAGCCGACGCCGTCGAACTTGCCCGCGCCGCCGGCCGCGCCGGCACCGCGGCCCGCGAACACCCGGGCCAGCTCGCGCTGCTCGTCGGCGAGCACGTTGGCGCAGAAGTGCCCGGCCCGGCCGATCCGCGGCCAGGTGGCCGAGGCCCGGCTGGGGCAAAAGAGCACCAGCGGCGGGTCCAGCGACACGGCGGCGAACGACTGGCAGGTGAATCCGGCGGGCCCGTCCGCATCGGCCGTGGTGATCACCGTGACGCCGGTGCAGAAGTGGCCGAGCACCTGCCGGAACAGCTGCCCGGTCCCGGTGTCCGTGGGCCCGGTGTCGGTCGTCACGGTGTCAGTGGGCACCGGGCGCCGCGAACCGGTGGCCCCACAGGCTGATCGCGGTGGTTTCCCGGCTCACCCAGGTCCGGTCGTCGACCAGCTGGCCGTCGGTGCCGTACTCGATGTCGAACCCGCCCGGGGTACGGGCGTAGAACGACACCATCAGGTCGTTGGCGTGCCGGCCAAGCGTGGCACTGACCGGGGCGCCCCGCCGTTCGCACCGGTCCAGCGCCCGGCCCACGTCGTCCAGCGTCGCGACCTCGATCATCAGGTGCACGATCCCGGGCCCGGCCGGGAACGGCGCCAGCGCCAGCGAGTGGTGCCGCGGATTGCAGCCGAGGAACCGCATGAACAGCGGATCGCCCGGCGGCTGGCCGAACAGCTCGGGCGCCAGCCGCATCGAGTCGCGCAGCCGGAAGCCCAGCACGCCGGACCAGAACGCCATCGCGGCAGCGTCATCGGTGACCGGCAGCACGGCGTGCCCAAGACCCATCTCCCCGGTGACGAACCGGGTGCCGTAGGCGCTGACGAACGGCCGGCTGGCCAGCGCGGCGCCGCAGAAGATCTCCAGCGCGTTGCCGGAGGGGTCGGCGGCGAACCGCAGCTGCGCGACCTGCCGCGCCGCGCACTCCTGCGGGGTGCCCACGGTGACCTCAACGCCCGCCGCGACCAGCGCCTTCTCGGTGTCCGCCAGGGCCTCGTCGTCCGCTACTTCCCAGCCGGTGGCGGCCAGCCGGTCCTGCTCCCCCGGCGTGATCACCAACCGGGCCGGGAAGTCGTCCATCCGCAGGTACAGCGCGTCCGGCTCGGGCCCGCGTCCCTCGGCCATCCCCAGCACCCGCACGCCGAACTCGCGCCAGGCGGCCACGTCGGCCGACTCGATCCGCAGGTAGCCAAGGGACCGGATCCCGGTCATCCGGCGTCTCCTTCCAGGAAGCTGATCGCCAGCCGGTTGAACTCGTCGAACTTCTCCAGCTGGGCCCAGTGCCCGCAGCCGCCGAACACGTGCAGCTGCGCCCGCCTGATGAGCTTCAGCGCAATCAGCGCGCCGTCCAGCGGGTTCACCCGGTCCTCCCGGCCCCAGATCAGCAGCACCCGCTGGGTCAGCCGGTGCGCCTCCCGCCAGAGCATCGCTTCCTCGGCGTGCGCCGGGTCGAAGAACGAGGCGCCCAGCGACGCCATCGCGGCCAGCGCCTCGGGGTCGCTGGCCGCGGCGAACCGCTCGTCGATCAGCTCGTCGGTGATCAGCCGCTGGTCGTGCACCAGCGTGCGGAGGAACCGGGCCAGCTTCTCCCGGGTCGGCCCGGGCGGCGCGGCGAACTCCATCAGCCGCTTGACGCCCTCGGTCGGGTCCGGGGCGAACACGTTGAGGCTGAGACCGCCGGGCCCCATCAGCACCAGCCGCCCCGCGCGGCCGGGGTGGTTCAGCGCGAACCGGACCGCGGTGCCGCCGCCCAGCGAGTTGCCGATCAGGTGCACCCGCTCGACGCCGAGCCCGGTCAGCAGCTCCGCCAGCGCGTCCGCGGCGAACGTGAAGTAGCTGCCGGTCACCGGCGGCTTGTCCGACCGGCCGAAGCCGGGCTGGTCCACCACGATCGTGCGGAACCGCTTGGCGAGCACCGGCAGGTTGGCGCCGAAATTGCTGAGACCGGACGCGCCCGGGCCGCCGCCGTGCAGCAGCACCACCGGGGTGCCGTCCGCACCGCCGTCGGGCGGGCCCTCCTCGGTGTAGTGCAGCCTGATGGTCATCGGGCTGATCCCTTCACAGCACGGGCCCCCTCAGAGCATCGCGTCCGGCCCCACGTCGAGGCCGAACTCGCCGCGGCCGAACATCGTCAGCGCCCGCTCCGGGTCGTTGATCGCGTGCACCCGGCCCGCGTGCGCGTCCCGCCAGTGCCGCTGGATCACCGTGCCCGCGGCCAGCGCCCGGCCGCCAGAGTTCTCGAACAGCAGGTCCACCGCGCTGATCGCACGGCCGGTCCCGAGCACCTGGTCGCGGCGCACCCGCAGCCGCAGCGGGATCGGGATCTTCTCCCCGGCCCGGGCGTGCGCCATCAGGTCGGTCATGTTGCGCTCCAGCGCGAGCCAGGCCGCGTCGATCTCGGCCGCCGCCTGCGCCACCCGGACCTGCGCATGTGGGTCCTCGGCCGCCTTCTGCCCGGCGTAAGAGGCCCGCACCCGGCCCCGCTGGTAGGCCACGTGCGCGTCGTAGGCGCCGACCGCCATCCCGATGATCGGCGTGGTGATGCTGTAGGGAAACACCGAGCCGTAGGGCAGCCGGAACAGCGGCCCGGGGTTGGCCTCCTGGCCCGGGCAGCGGCACCGGGTCACCTCGGTGAAGCTGAGCGACCGGTGCTCGGGCACGAACACGTCCTCGACCACGATGTCGTTGCTGCCGGTGCCGCGCAGCCCGACGGTGTCCCACACGTCGTCGATCGTGTAGTCGCGGGCGGGCAGCAGGAACGTGCGGAAGTCCACCGGGTGGCCGCCGTCGTCCACCACGAAACCGCCGAGCAGCACCCAGGTCGCGTGGTTGCAGCCAGAGGAGAAGCTCCACCGCCCGGTGAGCCGGTGGCCGCCGGGCTGCGCCTGGGCCCGGCCGGTCGGCGCGTACGACGACGAGGCGCGGGTGTCCGGGTCCTCGGCCCACACCTCCTCCTGCGCCGCCAGCGGGAACAGCCCGATATGCCAGGGGTGCACGCCGAGCACCGAGGCCACCCAGCCGGTCGACCCGCAGGCGCTGGCGATCAGCCGGACCGAGGTGTAGAAGGTGAGCGGGTCGGCCTCCAGGCCGCCGAACCGGGCCGGCTGGAGCAGCCGGAAGAAGCCGGTCTCCGCCAGGGCCTTGACCGAGGCGTCCGGGATCACCCGGGCGTCCTCGGTGGCCTGGGCCCGTTCACGCAGCACCGGCAGCAGGTCGCGGACCCCGGTGAGGACCTCCTGCCCGGCGTTACCGTTCGCCCCCACGTCCCTCTCCTCGGGTTGGCATCGTCAACAGACTAGAACATGTTCTAGTCTGTTGATAGTAAGCAGCGGTGCGATCCGAATAACCGGTTTCAGCGATGAACGACCCGGTGGAGGGGCCAGGATGAGCGACCGGGAAGCCATCAGGACCATCGACAGCGGCACGCCGCCGGCCCGGTACGCCCGGGGCTGGCACTGCCTGGGCCTGGCCGCCGCGTTCCGCGAGCCGGGCCCGCACGCGGTGCACGCCTTCGGCACCAAGCTGGTGGTGTTCGCCGACTCGGCGGGCCGCCTGCACGTGCTGGACGCGTTCTGCCGGCACATGGGCGGCGACCTGAGCATGGGCACGGTCAAGGGCGATGAGGTGGCCTGCCCGTTCCACGACTGGCGCTGGGGCGGCGATGGCCGGTGCGCCCGCATCCCCTACGCCCGCCGGGTCCCGCCCGCCGCCAGGACCCGGTCCTGGACCGCCCTGGAGCGCAACGGCCACCTGTTCGTCTGGAACGACCCGCAGCGCCGTCCGCCGTCACCCGAGCTGGAGATCCCCGCGATCGCGGGCGTCGGCGACCCCGGGTGGACCGGCTGGACCTGGGACACCCTCCTGGTCGAGGGGGCGAACTGCCGCGAGGTGGTCGACAACGTGGTCGACATGGCCCACTTCTTCTACATCCACTTCGCGTTCCCGACGTACTTCAAGAACGTGCTCGAAGGGCACATCGCCACCCAGTACCTGCGCACCAGGTCGCGCCCGGACGTGGCGTCCGGCACGAACTACACGGCGGGCGGGGCGGAGACCACGCTGCGCTCCGAGGCCTCCTACTACGGGCCGTCCTACATGATCAACTACCTCTGGCACGACTACCGCGGCTCGACCATGGAGAGCGTGCTGATCAACTGCCACTACCCGGTCACGCCGACCTCGTTCCGGCTGCAGTGGGGCGTGATCGTCAAGCGGCCGCCGGGCCTGTCCGACGAGCACGCGGGCAAGGTCGCGGCCAGCTTCGCCAAGTTCGTCGGCCTGGGCTTCCAGCAGGACGTGGAGATCTGGAGGCACAAGACCCGGATCGACAACCCGCTGCTGTGCGCCGAGGACGGCCCGGTGTACCAGCTGCGGCGGTGGTACGAGCAGTTCTACACCGACGTCGAGGACGTCACGCCGGACATGGTCGCGCGGTACGAGTTCGAGGTGGATACCACCCGGGCGGTGGCGGCGTGGGAGGCCGAGGTCACCGAGAACCTGGCCCAGCGCGGCTCCGGAGCCGGGGCCGGGACCGGGACCGGAGCCGGCTAGCCGATGCGCCACGCCGACCAGCGCCACGCCGGGCTCAGCGCGGTGACCTGCGACCGCTGCGCCGCCACGGTCCTGGTCGCCAAGTTCAGCGCGGAGCACACCAGCGTGCAGTGGGACGCGGCGTCGGTGCGGGCCTGCGCCGAGTTCAGCCTGCGGGCCGCCCTGGGCGAGCGGACCGCGCTCATCGATGGCTGCGCCAGCCTGCGGGACAGCATCGAGGCGGCGATCAGCGACGGCCGGCTGGCCGTGGCCCCGCCGTGAGCCGCCCGCGCGCGTTCCACCCGCTGCCGGTCGCGGAGGTCATCGCGGAGACCGCGGACGCCTGCTCGCTGGTGCTCGACGTCCCGCCGGACCTAACGAGCGCATTCACCTACCGGCCGGGGCAGTTCCTGACGATCCGGGTGCCGGGCAGCGACGGCCCGGTGGCGCGCTGCTACTCGCTGTCCAGCTCGCCGCACACCGGGGACCGGCACACGATCACGGTCAAGCGGGCCGGGTACGCCTCGAACTGGATCGCCGATCACGTCACCGCCGGGACCGTGCTCGACGTGCTGCCGCCGGGCGGCACGTTCACCCCCCGGGACCTGTCCGCCGACTTCCTGATGTTCGCCGCGGGCAGCGGGATCACCCCGGTCATGTCCATCGTGAAGTCGGTGCTGGCACAGGGTCACGGCCAGGTCACGCTGATCTACGCCAACCGCGACGACCGCTCGGTGATCTTCGGCGACGAGCTGCGGCAGCTGGCCGCGGGCGCCGGGTCCCGCCTGGTCGTATTGCACTGGCTGGACTCGCTGCAGGGGCCGCCGGCGCCCGCCGCGCTGGCCGCGCTGGCCCGGCCCTGGTCCACCCGGGAGGCGTTCCTCTGCGGCCCCGACCCGTACCTGGAGGTGGTCCGCCGCGCCCTGCACCGGCTCGGGGTCCCCGGCCCGCGCATCCACGCCGAGCGGTTCCTGTCGCTGACCGGCGACCCGTTCGTCCCGGCCCCGCCCGCGCCCGGCGGCGTGGCCGCCACCTGCGAGGTCACCCTCGACGGCGAGCAGCGGACGCTGGAGTGGCCGCCCGGGATCCGCCTGCTCGACCTGCTGCTCGAGGCCGGCCTGGACGCGCCGTTCTCCTGCCGGCAGGGCGTCTGCGGGGCCTGCACCTGCCAGCTCGACGAGGGGGAGGTCGAGCACGGGAACAACGAGGTGCTCGACGAGGCGGACCTGGCGCAGGGCTACATCCTGGCCTGCCAGGCGGTGCCGCGGACCGGGACGGTCCGGGTCAGCTACCCGTGACCGGACGCGGAGCGGCGGCCGCGGCAGCCGTGGCCGCGTGCCGGCCCGCCCGCCGTCCGGAGAACACGCAGTCCGCCAGCGACAGCCCGCTGACGTAGGAGCGCGAGCACAGGCCCACCGCGGTCCGCCCGGCCGCGTACAGGCCGGGCACGCCGCCGCCGTCAGGACGCCGCACCTGCCCGGTGTCCTCCGCGACGACCAGGCCGCCGAGCGTGAGCACCGGGACGGGACTGGCCACCGAGGGCCGCACCGAGAAGTCGATCAGCGAGAACGGCGGCTGGTCCTGGGCGCGGACCTGGTCGGCCGGCTTGCCCGCCGGATCCGGCCCGCCGGAAGCCGCCATCGCGTTGTGCGCGGCCACCGTGGCCGCCAGCCCGGCCGGGTCAATCCCGGCCCGCCGGGCCACCGCGTCCAGCGTCGCCCCCCGCTGACGGCCAGAACCAAGCAGATACCGCGCCTGCAGGCGCTGGAACCACAACGTCGTACCGCGGACCTGGCCGCGGGCCAGGGCCAGCGTCGCGTCGTCCACCAGCAGCCAGGCCCGCGCCCCGGGCCGGCGCACGATCGCGTCCCCGATCGCGGCCCCGTACCGGGACTCGTCGCAGACCCGCTGCCCGGCCCGGTCCACCAGGATCCCGTGGATCAGCGCCGGCGGCGGCGACAGGAACCGCCACAGCGACACCCGGTCCAGGAACGCGGTCGCCCCGCCCGCCGCAGTGCCGAGCCGGATGCCGGTGCCGTCGTCGCCGGGCGTGCCCAGCGGCAGGCCGCCGCGGCTGGCCGGGGCGTGCTCGCGCAGCATGGCCCGGTTGGTCACGAACCCGCCGGCGGCCAGCACCACGCCGCCGCGCGCCCCGGCCCGCAGCGGGCGGCCGTACCGGCGCTCCAGCCAGCCCACCGGCCGGTGCATCATCCGGCCGAGCCGAGGGGCGTACAGGTAGGGCTTGGCCGACCAGCGGTGCAGCACCCGGTGCGCGGTCCTGGCCCACCACGGGGCCCCGCGCAGGCTGCTGGCCGCCACCCCGGTGACCCGCCCGTCCGCGTCGGTGATCAGCTGCTCCACCCGGGTCTGCGGGAGCACCGTGGCGCCGCTGGCGCGGACCGCCGCGGCCAGCCGGGCGTACAGCACCCGGCCCGAGGTGCCCCGGCCGTACGTCCGGTGGCCGCGCGGGGCCGGCGGCGCGACCGCCGCGAGCGACTGCTCGCTGCCGGAGTAGTACAGGTAGTGCCGGTTCGTCGGGTACGACGTCTTGTCCGGGCACAGGCTGCCCTCGAACGGCACCCCGTGCCGCTCCAGCCAGGCCAGCATGGCCGGGCTTCCGTCGCAGAACGCCCGCAGCGTGGCCGCGGACACCACGTCGCCCGCCTCCGCGCGCAGGTAGGCGAACATCGCCTCGGCCGAATCGGCGACCCCCGCGGCCTGCTGCTGCGGCGTGCCGCCGCCGGCGTAGACCACGCCGCCGGACAGCGCGGTCGCGCCGCCGCCGCCGAACCGGTCGAGGACCAGCACCCGGGCCCCGGCCGCGGCCGCTTCCAGCGCGGCGCACGCGCCCGCGGCGCCGAATCCCACCACGATCACGTCGCTTTCGAGGTCCCAGGTCACCAGCGCCGTCCGCCTCCCCTCCGGCCATGCCCTAGCCACGCACCCTCGCCAGAACTGGAACGTGTTCTAGTATGGGAGGCTGGGAGGCCGAATGACAACGGCGGCTGAGTTCGACGTCGTGGTAGTGGGCAGCGGCGCCGCCGGCATGACCGCCGCGCTCACCGCCGCGCACCACGGCCTGAGCGTGCTGGTGACCGAGAAGGCCGGCACGTTCGGCGGCTCGACCGCCCGGTCCGGCGGCGGGCTCTGGATACCGGGCAACGAGGTGCTGCGCCGGGCCGGTGTCGCCGACACCCCGGAGCAGGCCCGTGCCTACCTGACCCACGTGGTGGCCGGCCATGCGGCGGACACCCGCCAGCAGGCCCTGCTCGAGCACGGCCCGGCCATGCTGGAGCTGGTCCGCCGCCTGACCCCGCTGGAGTTCGCCTGGGTGCCCGGGTACGCGGACTACTACCCGGAGGCGCCGGGCGGGCTGGCCGCCGGGCGCAGCATCGAGCCGGTACCGCTGGACGGGCGGCGGGCGCTTGGGCCCGACCTGGCCACGCTCAGCCCGCCCTACCTCCCGGCGCCGCCCGGGGTGATCATCACCCAGCGCGATTACCGGTGGCTGAGCCTCGGCCCCCGGCACCCCCGGGCCGTGGCCGCCGCCGCCCGGGTGGCCGGGCGGGCCGCCCGGGCACGGCTTCTCCGGCAGCGGCCGCTCAGCATGGGCCAGGCCCTGGCCGCGGGCCTCCGCGCGGGCCTGGCCACCGCCGGCGTCCCCGTGTGGCTGGGCACCCCGATGACCGGCCTGTGCCGCACGGACGGCCGCGTCACGGGCGTCGAGGTGACCCGCGACGGCCAGCCCGCCGTGATCACGGCCCGGCGCGGCGTGCTGCTGGCCGCCGGCGGCTTCGAGCGCAACGCGGAGATGCGGCAGCAGTACCAGCGCAGCCCGGTCGACGTCGCGTGGACCACCGGCGCGGCCGGCAACACCGGCGACGCCATCCTCGCGGGCCAGGCGGCCGGCGGTGCCCTCAGCCTGATGGACGACGCCTGGTGGGGCCCGTCCATCCCGCTGCCGTCCGGCCCGTTCTTCTGCCTGGCCGAGCGCAGCCTGCCCGGCTGCCTGCTGGTCAACGCCGCCGGGCAGCGGTTCGTCAACGAGTGCGCGCCCTACGTGGACGCCGTGCACGCGATGTACGAGGCCCACTCGGAGGCGAGCCCGGCCATCCCCAGCTGGCTGATCCTCGACCAGCGCTACCGCAGCAGGTACGTGTTCGCGGGCCTGACGCCGGGCCGCCCGTTCCCGCGGCGGTGGTACGCGGCCGGCGTGGTGTTCCGCGCGGACACCGTCGCCGAACTGGCCTCCCGCGCCGGGATCGACGCCGGCGGCCTGGCCAAGACCGTGGCCAGGTTCGGCGAGTTCGCGCAGGCCGGGCACGACGCGGACTTCCGCCGCGGCGAATCGGCCTACGACCGGTACTACGGCGACCCGCGGGTCCGGCCCAACCCGAACCTGGCCCCGCTGGCCACGCCGCCGTTCTACGCGGTGCAGATCGTGCCCGGCGACCTGGGCACCAAGGGCGGCCTGGTCACCGACGAGCGGGCCCGGGTGCTGCGGCCCGACGGCAGCTGCGTCCCCGGCCTGTACGCGGCGGGTAACGCCAGCGCGGCGGTGATGGGGCACAGCTACGCCGGCGCGGGCGCCACCATCGGCCCGGCGATGACGTTCGGCTATCTCGCCACGCTCGACCTGGCCGGGCTGCTGGACACGGCTAAGGACCATTAAGGATTACGGAATCAGCGGCGCGGGCCGACCACCAGACCGCTGGTCGGCACCCCGGTGCCCGCCGTGACCAGTACCGGGCCGTCCCCCGGCACCTGGTTGACCGAGGTCCCGCGGACCTGCCTGACGGCCTCGGCGATGCCGTTCATGCCGTGGATGTAGGCCTCGCCGAGCTGGCCGCCGTGGGTGTTGAGCGGCAGCGCGCCGCCGATCTCGATGGCCCCGTCGGCGATGAACCCCCGGGCCTCGCCGCGCGGGCAGAAGCCCAGCTCCTCCAGCTGCATCAGCACGTACGGGGTGAAATGGTCGTACAGCACCGCGGTCCGCACATCCCCCGGGCCCACCCCGGATTGCCGCCATAGCTGGCGGCCCACCACGCCCATCTCCGGCAGCCCGGCCAGCCCGTCGCGGTAGTAGCTGGTCATCGTGAACTGGTCCGGGCCGCTGCCCTGGGCCGCGGCCATGATCACGGCCGGCGGCCTGCGCAGGCTGGCCGCCCGCTCCAGGCTGGTGACCACGACGGCGACCGCGCCGTCGCTCTCCTGGCAGCAGTCGAGCAGCCGCAGCGGCTCGGCGATCCAGCGGGACGCCTGGTGCTCGGCCAGCGTGATCGGCCGCTGGTAGAACCAGGCGTGCGGGTTGACCGCCGCGTGCCGCCGGTCGGCGACCGCCACCGCGCCGAAGTCCTCGCTGGTGGCGCCGTACTCGTGCATGTACCGCCGGGCCGCCATGGCGACCGTGGCGGCGGGGGTGGACAGGCCCATCGGGTAGTGCCAGCCGTTGTCGATCCCGGCCGAGGTCGCCGCGGCCACCGCGGCGGCCGACACCTGGCCGAACCGGCGGCCAGACCGCTCGTTCAGCGCCCGGTAGCAGATCACGACCTCGGCTACCCCGGCGGCGACGGCCAGCGCGGCCTGCTGGACGATCGCGCAGGCCGCGCCGCCGCCGTAGCCGATCTGGCTGAAGAACGTCAGCTCGCCGGCACCCAGCTCGCGGGCGACCGCGATCTCGGCGCTGCTGTCCATCACGAACGTGACCAGGCCGTCCACGTCGGCGGCGGTCAGGCCGGCGTCGTCCAGCGCGGCGCGGACCGCCTCGGCGGCCAGTTGCAGCTCGCTGCGGCCCGAGTCCTTGGAGAACTCGGTCGCGCCCAGCCCGGCGATGGCCGCGGTCCGGCCGGTCATGCCGCACCGCCGGGCAGGCCGAGCCGGACCGTGCCGGTCACGTGATCGCCGGCCGCGCACCGGCCGGTCACCGTGACCGTCCGCTCGCCGCCGGTGGCCGGCCCGGCCTGCCCGGAGAACGTCAGCGTGTCCCCGGCGTAGCAGGGCGCGCCGAGCCGGATGGCGATCGACCTGATCACCGCGCCGGGCCCGGCCCAGCCGGACACGAACCGCTGGACCAGCCCGGTGCTGGTCAGGATGTTCACGAAGATGTCCTTGCTGCCCCGGGCGACGGCCAGGTCGCGGTCGTGATGGACGTCCTGGAAGTCGCGGGTGGCCAGCGCCGACGAGATCACGAACGTCGGCGTGGCCTCGATGACCAGCTCCGGCAGTGCTGTGCTTGCTGGCTCGCGCAGGGCCGCTGGGAGGCTGTGCTTACTGGCTCGCGCAGGGCTGCTTTGAGGCGCTGTCTTCCCTCCTCGCTCCTTGGCGCTCCTTCGTCGCGCCGCGTCGCTCGTCGGGAAAACAGCGCCGGCGGCACCTGCGCTCGCTCTGCCGGCTTCGCCGGCGGGCAGCCAGACCGGCAGGGTCAGCTCGTCGTCGATGCGCTCGAACCCCACCTGCACGGGCATCCCGATCCGCACCTGGCCCGGGTCGGTGCCGGGCATACCGGCCAGCACCCGCACCCCTTCTGGCAGCTCGGCCAGCGCGATGACCAGCGGCAGGGTCTTGCCCGGCACCGGCGGGTGGTGATGCACCACGTAGCTGTAGACCGTGCCGGTGCCCGCCGCCACGACGTAGCCGGTCTCGCCGCCCGCGGGCCGCTGGGCGGCGCCGCACCGCGGGCACATCGGCCCGGGCGGGTGGCGCCGCGCACCGCACTGGCCGCATTCCTGGATGCGCAGTTCCCCGGCGGCCGTGCCGGCCCAGAAGAACGCGGTATCCGGCGAGGCCGGCGGCCGCAGCACGGCCACGGGCGGGGCCGGCCGGGCCTGTGCTGGCCGGGACTGTGCTGGCCGGGATGGGGGGCGGAACTTGAGGATCCGGAAGTCCATGGTGGCCACCGGCTCGTCGTCGGCGTACCAGGTGGAGCGGGTGGTCACGAACCAGCCCTCGCCCAGCGCGGTGCGCTTGGGCCCGGTCACGTCCAGCAGGCTGGCCCGCACGCTGACCTGCTCACCGTGCCGCAGATAGCGGTGGTAGACCTGGTCGCAGTTGGTCGCGACGACCGAGGTGTAGCCCGCCTCGTCGAGGGCCTGCGACATCTGCCCGAGCGGGTCGTCGCCGGGCCGGCCGCGGTGCAGCCCGGGCATGGTCCAGACCTGGATCATCGCGGGCGGGGCGACCAGGCCGCCGTGCCCGCTGGCGGCCGCCGCGGCCGGGTCGGTGTAGACCGGGTTCCGGTCGCCGATGGCCTCCACCCAGTTCCTGATCATCGGCAGGTTCACCGGGTCGCGGCCAGGGCGGGCGCGGCTCTCCCCCGCGGCGGCGAGCCGCTCCGCCGCCGCCCGGATCGGGGCCGCCAGGCCCGCGTCGGTCTGCATGGCAGTCATCTGCTTTCCTCCGGTCAGCGCGGCACCCGGGGCAGCCCGAGCCCGGCCGATGCGATCAGCTCCCGCTGGATCTCGTTGACCCCGCCGCCGAAGGTCAGCACGGTGTTCCGCTTGGCCTGCACGTCCAGCCACCGGGACAGGCGGGCGGTGTCCGGGTCGGCCGGGTCGCCGTGCCGGGCGACGATCTCCTCGAATTCCTGGCCGAGCCGCTGGATCTGCTCGGACGCGTACACCTTGGTCGCCGAGGCGTCCGCGATGCCGACCCGCTCGGCCACCGCGACCTGCCAGTTCAGCAGCTCGTTGACGCGCAGGCTGGCGTAGCTGCGGGCGAGCACCCGGCGGACGTCAGGCTGCTCGGCCAGTGGCCGGCCATCGGGACCGGGACGGGCCGCCCAGTCGCGTACTCGGTCGTGAAGGGCGGCCAGCCGGCCCGCCGGGCCGAGCATTACCCGCTCGTGGTTGAGCTGCTCGGTGATCAGGCGCCAGCCGCCGTTCTCGTCTCCCACGCGCATCGCGGCCGGCACCCGCACGCCGTCGTAGTAGGTCACGTTGACGTGATGGGCCCCGTCGTGGGTGATGATCGGCGTCCAGGAGTAGCCCGGGTCGCGGGTGTCCACGATGAGGATCGAGATCCCCTTGTGCCGCGGCGCCTCCGGGTCGGTGCGGCAGGCCAGCCAGACGTAGTCGGCGTCGTGGCCGCCGGTGGTGAAGATCTTCTGGCCGTGCACGACGTACTCGTCGCCGTCCGCCGTCGCGCGGGTCCGCAGCGACGCCAGGTCGGTGCCGGCCTCGGGCTCGGTGTACCCGATCGCGAAGTGCACCTCGCCGGCCAGGATCCGGGGCAGGAAGAGGGCCTTCTGCTCCGGCGTGCCGTGCGCCTGCAGGGTGGGGCCGACGGTCTGCAGGGTGACCGCGGGCAGCGGGACGTCGGCCCGGGCCGCCTCGTTCACGAAGATCTGCTGCTCGACCTGGCCGAGGCCGCGCCCGCCGTACTCCGGCGGCCAGCCGACACCCAGCCAGCCGTCCCGGCCCATCCGCCGGACCACCTCGCGGTACACCGTGCCGTGCCGCTCGGTCAGCAGGGCCTCGCGCTCGGCCGGGGCCAGCAGCCCGCCGAAGTAGGCCCGGACCTCGTCCCGCAGGGCCCGCTGCGCCGTGGTGAGCGCTATGAACATCGCTGCCCCCCTCAGACCCGGTCGCCCAGCCGGTCCAGCGTGTAGCTGGCCCCGCCGACGTACCGGGCCAGGTCCTTGACCAGCGCGGACAGCCGGGCCAGCGGGTAGCTGACGTCCATGCCCGTTCCTCCGTGCAGGTGGTGGCAGGTCCGCATGGCCGCGGGCCCGTACTCGGCCAGCCAGAACGCGGCCACGTCCAGGTCGGGGCCCGCGTCCAGCCCGGCGGCGAGCCGCCAGCACGCGGACAGGGTGGCGAGGTGCAGGGTGCGGGCGGCGATGTAGACGTCCGCGATGTGCTGCGCGGCCGCCTGGAACGTGGCCAGCGGCCGGCCGAACTGCCGCCGGGTCGCCAGGTGCTCGGTCGTCAGCGCGAGCGCCGCGGCCAGCGCCCCGTCCGCCGCCGAGCACGCGCCGGCCACCGCGAGCTGGTACAGGCCGGTGACCGCGTCCCCGGCCGCCGCGCCGCCCGCGGTCCCGCCGAGCACGCCGGTCACCGGCGCCCCGGCCAGCCGCAGCGTGTACTCGGGGTCACCGCCGGAACTGGGCGTGCGCACCGTGCTCACCCCGTCCGCGGCCGGGCTGACCACCACCACCGCGGTGCCGCCGCCGGCCAGCCGGGCCGGGACCAGCGCCCAGTCGGCTTCCGCGGCGTACGGCACGCCGAGCTTGACCCCGGTCACCGATCCGCCGTCGCCGTCCAGCGTGGCGGTGGTGGCCGGGACCGCGGGCCGCGGCTGCGACGGCTCGCGCAGCGCGGCGGTCAGCACGGTGCCGCCGGTGCCGACGCCCGCCAGCAGCCGCCCGGCCAGGTCGCGACCGGCCCACCGGGCGATCGGCAGCACGCCGGTCATGACGGTGGCCAGCACCGGGACCGCCGCGCCGGCCCGGCCGGTCTCGGCCAGCAGGGCCCCGGCCTCGGCGGCCCCGAGGCCGTCCCCGCCCAGCCACTCCGGCAGCGCCAGGGACAGCAGGCCCGCCTGGGCCAGTTCCTTCCACAGCGCCGTGTCGTACCCGCCGTCCCGGCCGGCCGCCGCCCCGGGCGGCGCCGCGACCGGGACCGGGCGGGCGCCCCGCAGCACCCGGGCGGCCAGGCCGGCGATCTCCTGCTGGGTCTCGCTGACCGTGAAGTCCACCTAGCGGGCCTCCTCCCTGGGCAGGCCGAGCACCCGCTCGGCCACCACCGACAGCAGGATCTGCGTGGTCCCGCCCGCGATGCTCAGGCACCGGGTGAGCAGGAACTCGTGCACGGCGTCCGCCGCGGCCCCGTCGGCCGCGGCGCCGTCCGGGCCGCACAGGGCCAGCGCGGCCTCGGCCACCGCCTGCCGGTGGGCGACGCCGTGCAGCTTGCGGACCGCGGCGAGCTGGCCCGCATCGGTCCCGCTGCGCTGCGCCAGCGCGGACCGCAGGTCGAGCAGCGTGCCGGCCAGGCCGTCCGCGATCAGCGCGCCGGCCTGCTCGAGCACCGCCGGGTCGGTTTCCCGGCCGGCCGCCCGGATGGCCGTGATCAGGCCCTCCGCGGCCTCGCCGAGCGCCGGGCCCTGGGCCATCGCGACCCGCTCGGCGGCCAGCGCGGTCCTGGCGATCCGCCAGCCCTCGCCGCACTCCCCCAGCACGCAGTCGTCCGGCACGAATACGCCGTCCAGGAACACCTCGTTGAACATCGCGCGGCCGGTGATCTCCCGCAGCGGCCGGATGCCGATGCCCGCGCTGCGCATGTCCACCAGGAAGAACGTGATCCCGCGGTGCTTGGGCACGGCCGGGTCGGTGCGGGCCAGGCAGATCGCCCAGCCGGCCTCGTGGGCCAGCGAGGTCCACACCTTCTGCCCGGTCAGCCGCCATCCCGCGGGGCCGTCCGGGCCGCCAGGCACCCGCTCGGCCCGGGTCCGCAGCGAAGCCAGGTCCGAGCCGGCTTCCGGCTCGCTGAACAGCTGGCACCAGGTGATCTCGCCGCGCAGCGTGGGCCAGAGGAACCGGTCCCGCTGCCCGGCCGAGCCGTACCGCACCACCGCCAGCCCGGCCCAGCCGCCGATCACCAGGTCGGGCCGGCTCAGCCCGGCCCGGGCCAGTTCCTCGTCGATCACCAGCACGTCACCCGCGGCGGCGCCGAGCCCGTACGGCGGCGGCCACTGCGGGGCCACGTACCCGGCCGCGGCCAGCGCGGCCCGGCGCTCCGGCGGGGCCAGGGCCGCGACCGTCCCGGCCACCGCCCGCGCCGCCCGCGCGACCGGGCCGTCCGCCCCGCCGACCCCGTCAGGCGTGCCCGCCCCGGCGGGCGCGTCCGTAGTACCGGTCCCGCCGGGCGCGTCCGTCGCACCGGTCCCGTTGACCGTGCCCGCCCCGGCGGGCGCGGCAGCCCCGCCAGTGACGTCCCCGCCAGCCGCGACGGCCCCGTTCTCCGCGGCCTCCCCGCCGGCCGCGACGGCCAGCCGGCGGCGGGCCCCGGCCAGCGCCAGCCTGGCCGTCCGGGTCCGCCACCCGGCGCTGCCGGACAGCAGCTGCCGCAGGGCCAGGGCCCGGCGCAGGTACAGGTGGGCGTCGTGCTCCCAGGTGAAGCCGATCCCGCCGAGCACCTGGATGCAGTCCTTGGCGTTGTCCACCGCGGCGTCCAGTGCGATCGCCGCCGCCGCCG
>DASVBE010000013.1:0-13794 GCA_036375995.1 Streptosporangiaceae bacterium
GCGACGAGGTCGAGCCGCTGTCCGGCGGCATGAAACGGCGGCTGACGATCGCCCGGTCGCTGATCAACGAGCCGGAGATCCTGCTCCTGGACGAGCCGACCACCGGGCTCGACCCGCAGGCCCGGCACGTGGTCTGGGACCGGCTGTTCCGGCTCAAGCAGCAGGGCGTGACGCTGGTGCTGACCACGCACTACATGGACGAGGCCGAGCAGCTGTGCGACCGGCTGGTGGTGATGGACCGAGGCAAGGTCGCCGCCGAGGGGTCACCGCGGCAGCTGATCGAGCAGTACTCCACCCCCGAGGTGCTGGAGCTGCGCTTCGACCCGGCCGATCACGAGCAGGCCGCCGGGAAGGCCGGCGACGTGGGCGCGCAGCGCACCGAGGTGCTGGCCGACCGGATCCTGCTCTACGTCCGCAACGGTGACGAGGCGCTGGCCGCCGTGCGCGGGCTGGGCCTGGAGCCGCTGACCTCGCTGGTCCGGCGCAGCTCGCTGGAAGACGTCTTCCTCCGGCTGACCGGCCGCCGGCTGGAGGACTGATGACCGTCGCTGGCACCACCGGCACCGCTGGCACCGCCACCACCGGCACCGGCACCGGCACCGCCGCCGAGCGGGACCGGGCCGGGCTGGCCTCGCCGTGGGAGATGGCGCTGCGCCAGTTCCGGCACTGGCTGGTCAACTACCGGCGGACCTGGCGCGGCTCGGCCTACTCCAGCTTCCTGAACCCGCTGCTGTACCTCGGCTCGATCGGCCTGGGCCTGGGCACGCTGGTGGACAAGCATGGCGCCGCCCAGCTCGGCGGCGTCAGCTACCTGGCCTTCCTGGCCCCTGGGCTGCTGGCGGCCACCGGCATGCAGACCGCGATCGGCGAGTCGACCTACCCGGTGCTCGGCTCGGTCAAGTGGCGGCACACCTACGAGGCCGCGGTGTCCTCGCCGCTGCGCCCGCGGGACCTGCTGCACGGGCACCTGCTGTTCACCACCCTGCGGCTGGCCATGAACTGCGTGGCGTTCATGGTGGTGATGGCCGTGTTCGGCGCCGTCGAGTCGCCGTGGGCCGTGCTGGCGCTGCCCGCCGCGGTGCTGACCGGGCTGGCCTTCGCGGCGCCGGTCGAGGCCTGGGCGATCTCGCTGACCAAGGACTCCCCGTTCGCCTACCTGTTCCGGTTCGGGCTGATCCCGCTGTTCCTGTTCTCCGGCACGTTCTTCCCGGTCAGCCAGCTGCCGGTGTGGGCCCAGCCGGTGGCCTACGCGACCCCGCTGTGGCATGGCGTGGCGCTGTGCCGGTCGCTGACGCTGGGCCAGATCCCCGTCCTGGAGTCCCTCGGGCACACCGCGTACCTGATCGCGCTGGCCCTGGCCGGGCTGTACGCGGGCCACCGCACCTACCGGCGGAGGCTGTATGTCTGACACCAGAACGGACGCCGGGATGGCCGCCAGCGCGCCGGCCGCCCGGCTCACGCCGGGCCGGGCCGCGGCCGCGCTGCGCGTGATACCGCTGGGCTGGCTGCCCCGCGGCCAGTTCGGCGGGCGCGGCAGCCGGCACCTGATCGAGCGGCACGCCCGGGTGTACGGGCACAACTGGCTGATCCTCGCGTCCGGGTTCCTCGAGCCGCTGTTCTACCTGCTGTCCCTCGGGGTCGGCCTGGGCCGCCTGGTCGGCAACCTGACCGGCGCGGACGGCCGGCCGATCACCTACGCCGCGTTCGTCGCCCCGGCCCTGCTGGCCACCTCGGCGATGAACGGCGCGATCTTCGACTCCACCTTCAACGTGTTCTTCCGGCTGAAGTACGACAAGTTCTACGACGCGGCGCTGGCCACCCCGATGCAGCCGGGCGACATCGCGCTCGGCGAGATCTCCTGGGCGCTGCTGCGCGGCGCGCTGTACGGCACCGCGTTCATGATCGTGATGCTGGCCATGGGGCTGATCCACTCGCCGCTCGCGGTATTCGACGTCGGCGTGGCCCTGCTCATCGGGTTCGCGTTCGCGGCCACCGGGATGGCCGCCACCACGTTCATGCGCAGCTGGCAGGACTTCGAGTACGTGACCCTGGCCACGCTGCCGATGTTCCTGTTCTCCAGCACGTTCTACCCGCTGTCGGTGTACCCCCGGCCGATCGCGATCTTCGTCGAGATCACCCCGCTGTACCAGGGCATCGCGCTGCTGCGCGGGCTGACGCTGGGCCCGGCCGGGCCGGCCCTGCTGTGGTCCGCCGCGTACCTGGCCGTGATGGGGCTGGTTGGGCTGCTGATCTCGGCCCGCCGGATCGGCCGCTTGCTGCTCACCTGAGCTGTGCTTGCTGGCTCGCGCGGGGCCGCTTTAGGGGCGCTGCCTTCCCTCCTCGCTCTCTCGGCGCTCCTTCGTCGCGCCTCATCGCTCGTCAGGAAAACAGCGCCGCGGCCCCGCGCTCGCTGGCCGGCTCCGCCGGCGGCTTGCTGGCTCGCTGCGGGCCAGGAGAGGCGCTGACTACAGCCGGGCCAGCGCCTCGCGCAGCGGGTCGAGCCCGATCGAGCCCAGGGCCAGCGCCTTGGTGTGGAACTCCTTCAGGTCGAAGGCCGCGCCCGCGCGGGCCCTGGCGTCCGCCCGGGCCTGCAGCCAGATCCGCTCGCCGAGCTTGTACGACGGTGCCTGCCCCGGCCAGCCCAGGTAGCGGTTGAGCTCGTAGCGCAGCATGGCGTCGCTGGTCTGGGACCGGGCCCGGAGGTACTCCCAGGCCGCCGTGGCGTCCCAGGTCTCACCCGGCCGCCACGGCGAGTCCCCGGGTACCCGCAGGGACAGGTGCACGCCGAGGTCCACCACCACCCGGACCGCGCGCAGCAGCTGGCTGTCCAGCAGGCCCATCAGGTCACCCGGGTCGGACAGGTAGCCGAGCTCCTCCATCAGCCGCTCGGCGTACAGCGCCCAGCCCTCGCCGTGCCCGGACACCCAGCAGATCATCCGCTGCCAGCGGTTCAGCTCCGCGGACAGGTACAGCACCTGGGCGGTCTGCAGGTGATGCCCGGGCGCGCCCTCGTGATGGATCGTGGTGGTCTCCCGCCAGGTGCTGAACTCGTCCACCCCGTCCGGCAGCGACCACCACATCTGGCCCGGCCGGGTCCAGTCCTCGCTCGGGTTCGTGTAGTAGATGCCGCCGTCCGCGGTCGGCGCGATCATCGCCTCGATCCGCCGGGCGGGCGGCGGGATGTCGAAATGCCGGCCGTCCAGGTTCTCGATCACCTGGTCGGCGACGCCCTGCATCCAGGCCCGCCCCTGGTCCCGGCCGTGCACGACCCGGGCCGGGTCGGCGTCCAGCACGGCCACCGCGTCGTCCACCGTGCCGCCGCCGGTGATCTGGCCGGCCACCCGCTCCATCTCCGCCTCGATACGGAGCACCTCGTCCCAGCCCCACAGGTAGGCCTCGTCCAGGTCGACAGTGGCGCCGAGGAACGCCCGCGCCGCCCGGCCGTACACCTCGCGCCCGGCCGCGTCCTGCTCCGGGGCCAGCGGCAGCAGCTCGCGCGTGAGGAACGCGCCCAGCCCGGCGGTGGCGGCCCGGGCGGCCTGCGCGCCCCGGTCCAGGTCAGCCGCCATCGCGCTGCTCCTGCCGTCGCCGACCCGCCGCACCAGCCCGGCGTAGAAGTCCGACCCGGGCGCGGTCCACTCGGCGCACTGCCGGGCCACCTCGCGGACCTGGCGGGCCGGGGCCACCCGGCCGGCCCGGGCCGCGGCGGCCAGGGTTTCCTGCAGCCCGGCGTACGCGGCGGGCACCGCGGCCAGCCGGGCCGCGTGGGCGCGGGCCGCCTCCTCGGTGCCGGCCGGCATCAGGTCGAACACCTGCCGGATGCCCTGCACCCAGCTGGCCGCCACGTTCAGCTCGCTGGTGGTGTCACCCGCGTCGTACCGCTCCACCGCCAGGCCGAGCCGCTCCAGCATCGCGTCCCTGGCCACCCGGTCCCGCTCGGTGGCCGCCCCGGCCGCGGCCAGCTCGGCGATCGTGGCCCGGTCAAGTTCGGCCCGGGCGGCGAAGCCCGCCGGGCTCAGGTCGGTCAGCTCCCCGTCGTGGCCGCTGATGCCGACCTCGGTGGCCTGCACCGGGTCCAGCTCGGCCAGCCGCTCGGTGTACCGGTCCGCGATCTCGGTGATGGTTCCCATGCGCAGCAGGGTATCGGCCGGACGCGGGGTGTAATCATCGGCTTTTCCCGGTGCTTTCCCGGTGCTTTTCCGGCGGCCCCGGCTGCCCGTAGCGTGGTGCCATACCGGACAGCAGTTGCTTACCGGCCGGTAGATAGTCTTGACCGGACTCGTCAGGAGGCCGCATGGAATTCGCGTATGACGACCGGACCGAGCAGCTCAGGGCGCAGCTCCAGGCTTTCATGGACGAGCACGTGTACCCGGCCGAGAAGGTCTTCGCCGCGCAGGTGGCCGAGGCCGAGGCGGACGGCCGGGTCTGGCAGCGCCCGGCGGTGATCGACGGGCTCAAGGCCGAGGCGCGCCGCCAGGGGCTGTGGAACCTGTTCCTGGCCCACCACCCGGCCGGCCCGGGCCTGAGCAACCTGCAGTACGCGCCGCTGGCCGAGATCACCGGGCACAGCCCGGCGATCGCCCCCGAGGCGCTGAACTGCGCCGCGCCGGACACCGGCAATATGGAGCTGCTCGCCGAGTTCGGCAACGAGCAGCAGCAGGAGCGCTGGCTCAAGCCGCTGCTCGACGCCACCATCCGGTCCGCGTTCTGCATGACCGAGCCGGACGTGGCCTCCTCGGACGCGACCAACATCGCCACCCGGATCCAGCGCGACGGCGACGAGTACGTGATCAACGGCCGCAAGTGGTGGTCGTCCGGGGCGATGGACCCGCGCTGCGAGATCCTCATCGTGATGGGCAAGACCGATCCGGACGCCGAGCGGCACCGGCAGCAGTCGATGATCCTGGTGCCCAGGGATACCCCCGGGGTGAACGTCAAGCGGGGCATGCGGGTCTTCGGCTACTCCGACGGGTGGCACGGCGGGCACGCCGAGATCGAGTTCACCGACGTGCGGGTGCCCGCGGAGAACCTGATCGCCGGGGAGGGCGAGGGGTTCGCCATCGCCCAGGCCCGGCTCGGGCCCGGCCGGATCCACCACTGCATGCGGCAGATCGGCGCGGCCGAGCGGGCCGTGGCGCTGATGTGCCAGCGCGTGGTGAGCCGGGTCGCGTTCGGCAAGCCGCTGGCCGAGCAGGGCGTCATCCAGGACTGGATCGCCGAGGCCCGGGTCCGGATCGAGCAGGCCCGGCTGCTGGTGCTGAAGACCGCCTGGCTGATGGACACGGTCGGGAACAGGGGCGCGCATCAGGAGATCCAGGCCATCAAGATCGTCACGCCGGCGATGACCGAGTGGGTGCTGGACAAGGCCATCCAGGCCCACGGCGGGATGGGGATCAGCCAGGACACGCCCCTGGCCGGCCTGTGGGCCAGCGCCCGCACGCTCCGCTTCGCCGACGGGCCCGACGAGGTGCACAAGCGCTCGCTGGCCCGACGCGAGCTCCGCCGCTACGCCCAGTAGCCGTACCGCCAGCAGGAGGAACGCATGCCAGACCAAGCACCACGGGTCGCCGTCGTGACCGGCGCCGCACGGGGGATCGGCGCGGCCACCGCCAAGCGCCTCGCCGCCGACGGCCTGGCCGTCGCCGTGCTGGACCTGAAGGAAGGCGACTGCCAGGACACCGTCGACGCGATCACCGGTGCGGGCGGCCGGGCCCTGGCTGTCGGCTGTGACGTGAGCCAGGCCGGCCAGGTCGCTGACGCGGTCGCGGCGGTTGCCGAGCGGCTCGGGCCCCCCGCGGTGCTGGTCAACAACGCCGGCGTGCTCCGCGACAACATGCTGTTCAAGATGACCGACGACGACTGGGACACGGTCATGGGCGTGCACCTCAAGGGTGCCTTCCTGATGAGCCGGGCCTGCCAGAAGCACATGGTCGACGCCCGGTTCGGCCGGATCATCAGCCTGTCCTCGTCGTCCGCGCTCGGCAACAGGGGCCAGGCGAACTACTCCACGGCCAAGGCCGGCCTGCAGGGCTTCACCAAGACCCTGGCCATCGAGCTCGGCCAGTTCGGCATCACCGCGAACGCGATCGCGCCCGGGTTCATCGTCACCGACATGACCGCCGCCACCGCCGCCCGGGTCGGCATGGAGTTCGCCGACTTCCAGCAGGCCGCCGCGGCGCGCATCCCGGTGCGCCGGGTCGGCCGGCCCGAGGATGTCGCGCACGTCGCCTCGTTCCTGGCCAGCGAGGGCGCCGGGTTCGTGTCCGGGCAGGTCATCTACGTGGCTGGCGGGCCGCTGTGCTGACCGGCGCGGGCCAGGACACTGCCGCGGCCCTGGGCGACCAGGTCACCGCGTTCCTGGCGGAGCACGACCCGGCGGCCACCGAGCCGCTGGAGTTCCTTCGCGCCCGGTTCGACGCGGGCCTCGCCTGGGTGCACTACCCGGCCGGGCTCGGCGGGCAGGGCCTGCCGCGGAGCCTGCAGACCGCGGTGGACGCCCAGTTCGCCGCGGCGGGCGCACCCGGCAACCACCCCGAGCGGATCGGGATCGGGCTCGGCATGGCCGCGCCCACCCTGCTCGCCTTCGGCACCCCTGAGCAGCAGCATCGCTGGCTGCGGCCGCTGTGGACCGGCGAGGAGGTGTGGTGCCAGCTGTTCTCCGAGCCCGGGGCCGGCTCGGACCTCGCCAACCTGTCCACCCGCGCGACCGCGGACGGGAGCGTGTGGACGGTCAACGGGCAGAAGGTGTGGACCTCCTCGGCGCACCTGGCCCGCTGGGCGCTGCTGGTGGCCAGGACCGACCCGTCGCTGCCCAAGCACCAGGGGCTGACCTACTTCGTCTGCGACATGACCGATCCCGGGGTCGAGGTCCGGCCGCTGCGCCAGGCCACCGGCGAGGCCGAGTTCAACGAGGTCTTCCTGACCGGCGTGCAGATCCCCGACGACCAGCGGCTGGGCGAGGTCGGGCAGGGCTGGCAGGTGTCCACCGCGACGCTGATGAACGAGCGGGTGTCCATCGGCGGCGGTGCGCTGCCCCGTGAGGGCGGCCTGATCGGCCTGGCCGCCAGGGCCTGGCGGGAGCAGCCCGGGCAGCGGACTCCCGGGCTGCACGACCGGCTGCTGCGGCTGTGGGCGGACGCCGAGGTCGCCCGGCTGGCCGGCGAGCGGCTCCGGCAGTCGCTGGCCGCGGGCCAGCCAGGCCCCGAGGGGTCCGCGGCCAAGCTCGTGTTCGCCCGGCTCAACCAGGAGATCTCCGAGTTCGAGGTGGAGCTGGCCGGCGAGGACGGGCTCCGCTACGACGACTGGACGATGCGCCGCCCGGAGCGGGTCAGCTTCCTCGACCGCGGCACCGGCTACCGGTTCCTGCGCTGCAAGGGCAACTCGATCGAGGGCGGCACCTCGGAGATCCTGCGCAACATCATCGCCGAGCGGGTCCTCGGTCTGCCGCCGGAGATCCGGGTGGACAAGAACGTGCCATGGAAGGACCTGCCACGGTGACCGCGACCACCGAGTCCGCGAGCCGCTCCGGGCTGCCGGGCCTGCTGTACTCCGAGACCGAGAACGAGCTGCGGGCCGCCGTGCGCGGGCTGCTCGGCGACCGGGCGGCCTGGCCGGACGTGCTGGCCAGGACCGAGACCGCGGACACCTGCGACACCGGGCTGTGGCGGGCGCTGGCCGCCGACCTGGGCTGCGCCGGCCTGGTCATCGGCGAGGAGCACGGCGGCGCCGGGGCGAGCTGGCGGGAAGCGGCCGTGGTGGCCGAGGAGACCGGCCGGCACACCGCGCCGGTGCCGTTCCTGGGCAGCGCGGTCACCGCCACCGCGGCCGCGCTGGCCGCCGGGGACGCCGGCCTGCTGTCCGGGCTGGCGGCCGGCGAGGTCACCGCCGCGCTGGCCGTGCCGTTCCCGGCCGCGTCCTTCTCGGTGCCCGCGCCGACGGTGGCCGTCGGAGCACTGCGGGATGGCGACCCGCCCGGCGTGCAGCGGCTCACCGGCACGGTCACCACGCTGATCGACGCGCTGCCCGCGACCGTGCTGCTGGTTCCCGCGGACGGCGTGCCCGCCGCGCTGTACGCGGTGCCCGCCGGCGCCGAGGGCGTGACCCTGACCCCGGCAGTGTCCCTGGACATGACCCGGCAGCTGGCCGACCTGACCCTGGACGGGGCGCCGGGCCGGCGGATCGCGGCGGGCGACGCGGCCGCCGCGGCGGTCCGTGCGGGCCTGGTGGCCGGCGCGGTGCTGCTCGCCTCCGAGCAGCTCGGCCTGGCCGAGCGGTGCCTGGAGATGACCGTGGCCTACGTCAAGGAGCGCAAGCAGTTCGCCCGCCCGGTCGGCTCGTTCCAGGCCCTCAAGCACCGGCTGGCCGACCTGTGGACGGGCGTCACCCAGGCCCGCGCGGCGGCCAGGTACGCGGCCGCCTGCCTGGCCGACGGCGACCCCGACCTGCCGGTGGCGGTGGCCCTGGCCAAGGCGGCGTGCAGCGACATCGCGCTGAAGGCCGCGCAGGAGTGCATCCAGCTGCACGGCGGCATCGGGTTCACCTGGGAGCATCCCGCGCACCTGTACCTGAAACGGGCCAAGAGCAGCGCCACCGGGTACGGCACCGCGGACCGGCACCGGGCCACCCTGGCCGCGCTGGCCGGCCTGCCCCCGGCGGGCCAGGCATGAAGTCCGTCAGCGGCGCACGGGTTGTCGTCACCGGCGCGGGCAGCGGCATCGGCGCCGCGCTCGCCCGCCGGTTCGCGGTCGAGGGCGCCCACGTCGTGGTCAACGACGTGAACGCGGAGGCAGCCGAGACGGTGGCCGCCTCCTGCGGCGCGACCGCGGTGCCCGGCGACTGCGCGTCCCCGGCCGGCGTCGCGTCGCTGCTCGACCGGTCCCGCGCCGCGCTCGGTGACATCGACCTGTACTGCGCCAACGCGGGCATCGTCCGGGGCGGCGGCCCGGAGGCGTCCGACGCCGACTGGGAGGACTCCTGGCAGGTCAACGTGATGGCGCACGTCCGCGCCGCGCGGCTGCTGCTGCCCGGCTGGCTGGACCGCGGCAGCGGCCACCTGATCTGCACGGTGTCCGCGGCCGGGCTGCTGGCCATGCCCGGCACCGCCTCGTACTCGGCGACCAAGCACGCCGCGCTGAGCTTCGCCGAGTGGCTGTCGTTCACCTACCGGCACCGCGGCCTGACCGTGCAGGCGATCTGCCCGCAGGGGGTGCGCACCGGGATGCTGGACGGCTCCGACCCGGCCGCCGAGGCGATCCTCGGCGATTCGGTGATCCAGCCCGAGGCGGTCGCCGACGCGGTGATCAAGGGCATGGCCGACGGCCGGTTCATGATCCTGCCGCACCCCGAGGTGGCCGCCATGTACGCGGGCCGGGCCACGGACCCGGACCAGTGGCTGGCCAGCATGAACAAGATCCAGCAGTATGTCGAGGACCTGCCGGCCTAGCGCCTGAGCCGGGCCGCCTGGCCGGGCGGGGTGGGTTCCGGACAGGGCCGGCCGGGGCGTAGTTTCGGTCCTGTACCGCTGTGCAGTGACCAGCAGTGAGAAGAGGACACGTGGCTATCGCGACCATCAACCCGGCCACCGGGGAGACCCTCAAGACCTACGACGAGCTGAGCGAGGCGGAGGTCGAGCGGTGCCTGGCCGCCGCGGCCGCCGCTTACGCCACTTACCGGCTGACCAGCTTCGCTGACCGGGCCGGCTGGATGCGCCGGGCGGCGGACATCCTGGACGACGGCGTCGAGCAGATCGCCACGATGATGGTCACCGAGATGGGCAAGACGCTCGTCGCCGCCCGCGCCGAGGTGGCCAAGTGCGCCGCCACCTGCCGGTACTACGCCGAGCACGCCGAGGGCTACCTCGCCGACGAACCCGCCGACGCGGCCGCGGTGGGCGCGTCCGGTGCCTGGGTCCGGTACGACTCGCTCGGCCCGGTGCTGGCCATCATGCCGTGGAACTTCCCGCTCTGGCAGGCCATGCGGTTCGCCGCGCCGGCCCTGATGGCGGGCAACGTCGGGCTGCTCAAGCACGCCTCGAACGTGCCGCAGACCGCCCTGTTCATGCAGGACCTGTTCACCCGGGCCGGCTTCCCCGAGGGCGCGTTCCAGACCCTGCTGGTCGGCTCCCGCCGGGTCGAGGCGATCCTGCGCGACCCGCGGATCACCGCGGCCACGCTGACCGGATCGACCCCGGCCGGCCAGTCGGTCGGCTCGATCGCGGGCAGCGAGATCAAGAAGGTCGTGCTCGAGCTCGGCGGCAGCGACCCGTTTGTCGTCATGCCGTCCGCGAAGCTGCCCGAGGCGGCCAAGGTCGCCGCGGTGGCCCGGTGCATCAACAACGGCCAGTCGTGCATCGCGGCCAAGCGGTTCATCGTGCACGAGGCGGTGTACGAGGAGTTCGAGCGGCTGTTCGTGGCCGAGATGGCGGCCAAGAAGGTTGGCGATCCGATGGACGAGGCCACCGACATCGGGCCGCTGGCCAACGCACAGCAGCTCGAGGAGGTCGAGGAAATGGTCGCCGACGCGGTGGCCAAGGGCGCGCGGGTGCTCTGCGGCGGCGCCGCCACCGGCGGGCCCGGCTACTACTACCCGCCGACCGTGCTGGCCGGGGTCACCGAGGGCATGCGGGTGCACCTGGAGGAGGTGTTCGGCCCGGTCGCCACGATCTACCGGGTTCCGGACATCGACGCGGCCATCGAGCTGGCTAATATCACGGTGTTCGGGCTCGGCGCCAACGCGTGGACCGAGGACGCGGGGGAGCGGGCCCGCCTCGTCGCGGACCTGGCCGCCGGCATGGTGTTCATCAACGGCAACGTCACCTCGTACCCGCAGCTGCCGTTCGGCGGGATCAAGACCTCCGGGTTCGGCCGGGAGCTCGCGTCCCAGGGCATCCGGGAGTTCTGCAACATCAAGTCGGTCTGGGTCGGCAGGTAAGCCGCGTCCGGCCGGCCTGCGCTGCCCCCGGGCGGCCCGGGCCGGCCGGCCTGCTATAGCTGGCTGGCGGTCCTGGCGGCGGTGATCTGGTCCATGGTGGCCACGTCCAGGTCCCGCATCATCACGTAGACCATGTGCTCGGCCAGCACCGCGATCCGGTCCAGGCCCAGCGCCGGGTCGGTGATGGCCTCGTGCGCGCACCAGCGCAGCATGCCGACGATGGCCGCGGCGACCACCCGCGGCCCGCCCCCGGCCGGCCGCCCGGACACCTGGGCGACCAGCACGGCGATCCGGTCGATCCGCTCGCGGGTGGCCTGCTCGATCGCGGCCGCCGCGTCGGTGTGCCGCTCGCCCTCGAAGGTCAGCCGGAACCCGTCCGGGCGCTCCCGGACGAAGTCGAAGTACACCGCGACCCAGCGGTGCAGCCGCTGCCGGAACGGCTCGTCCGGGCCGGCCGCGTATTCCCTGGCGATCCACGAGTTCAGCAGTTCGTGCTCGCGCCGGACGGCCCGGGCGAACAGCTGGTCCTTGACCCCGAACCGGGCGTACAGGGTCGGCTTGGTGGTGCCCGCGCGTGACGCGATAGCCTCCATGCTCGCGTTGGCGAAACCCTGCGCGGCGAACACCGCGCAGGCCGCATCCAGCATCTGGTCCTCGGTCGGACGCATACGCGGAGCGGCAGGCGCCGCCCCCGCGGCTGCTGCCATATTCACGCTGACCCCCATAGCCGGCCAAAGCAACCTGCCGCTCATATTTCCACACCGGCCGGTCAGCCGGCCGGATTCCGGGCCGAGCCGGGCGGGGCCCGCTCCCGGGCCGGCCTGCGATACTGACCGCGTGACGCCACGGGTGCTGCTGTTCGACGTGTTCGGCACGGTTGTGGACTGGCGGTCCCCGCTGATCGAGGCGGCCACCGCGGCCGGGGCGCGGGCCGGGGTGCAGGCTCGCTGGGCCGACGTGGTCGACGACTGGCGCCGCGCCTACCAGCCAGCGCTGAATCAGGTCATCGGCGGCGCCGCCTGGCAGGACCTGGACGGCCTGCACGCCAGGACGCTGGACATGGTGCTCGCCGGGCACCGCATCGACCTGCCCCGGGACGAGCGGGACGGGCTGGTCCGCGGCTGGCACCGGCTGCGGGCCTGGCCGGACAGCGCCGCGGGCCTGGAGGCGCTGCGCCGCCGGCACCTCACCGCGACCCTGTCCAACGGCCACCTGGCGCTGCTCGCGAACCTGGTGAAGTTCGCCGGCCTGCGGTTCGACGTGCTGCTGTCCGCGCAGCTCGCGGCCAGCTACAAACCCGCGCCCGAGGTGTACCTGACCGCGTTGCGGCTGCTCGGCTGCCCGCCCGAACAGGCCTGCATGGTCGCCGCCCATGAGGGTGACCTGCGCGCGGCCGCCGCGCTCGGGCTGCGCCCGGTGTTCGTCGCCCGGCCGCTGGAGTGGGGGCCGGGTCCCGGCCCCGAGCAGCCGCCGTCCGATCTGGACGGCCTGATCGTGGCCAGCGACCTGAACGCCCTCGCGGACGCCCTGGACGGCTGACCCGGCTGGCCGCCTGGCCGCGGGTTACCGCCGGATCAGCGTGCCGGTCCTGACGCTGACCGCGTACACGTGCCCGCCCCTGGTGCCTACGTAGACCCGGCCGTTGGCCAGCACCGGCGTGGCGACCAGATCATCGGCGAGGAACGGCCGTGGCCACTGCCCGCACCGCCGGCCGTCCATGGCATCCAGGCAGTACATCCGGGAGCCGCTGCCAACGAACACCGTGCCGAACGCCACGACCGGGCCGGACACCGGGCCGGGCAGGGTGACCGGGCCGGCCCAGACCTGCTGGCCGTGGCCCGTGGTCAGCGCGTACACCGAGTCGCCGGTGCCCGCGTACACCACACCGTTGGCCACGGCGGGCTGGTACTGGGCCTGGCCGCTGACCGGGTGGCTCCATAGCTGGTGGCCATCGCTGGTCCGCAACGCGTGCAGCGTTCCGTCCAGGCTGTCCACGAACACGGTGCCGCCGTCCGGGGTCAGCGACGGCAGCGCGGTGGCCGCACCGCTCAGCAGATGCCGCCAGCGGGCCTTGCCGTTCGCGGGGTTCAGCGCGTACAGGTATGGGCCGGCCCCGACGTAGAGGGTCCGCTGCCGCAGCGGTGCGCCTGGCTCCGCCTGGTTGTCGGCCAGCGGGCCGGACCGGACCGGGCCCGCCAGCCGGAGCGGCCGCGCGAAGTCCGCGCCGGTCTGCGCCTCGACGGCATAGAGCTGGTTGCCGCTGCCGAAGAAGACCACCCCGTCGAGGAACACCGGGCTGGTCGGGGTGCCGGCCAGGCGGCCGACCGCGGGATAGCGCCACAGGAACGCGCCGGTCCCCGCGTCCAGCCCGTAGAGGTGGCCGTCCGAACTGGCCGCGTACACCTTGTGGGCCGCCACCCCGGGCCGGGTGTCGACCGGGGCGAGGGCGGGCTGGCCCTTGCGCGGATACCGCCAGAGCACCGCACCGGTGAACGCATTCAGCACGTAGACGTGCCCGTTGTGGTCACCCATGTAGAGCCGGCCGCCGTTCGAGTACGGCCGGGTATACACCGGCCCGAACAGGCTGGCCGGCCAGTGCGCCGAGGCCGGCCGATGGGGCGGGGGCGCGGGGCTCCCGCCCAGCACGGCGCGGGCCCCGGCCAGGACCCCGGCCACGGCCAGCACGGCCGCGGCGCCGGCCAGCACGCGCCGGCCAGGACGCCACGGGGCCTTGACGGTAGCCGCCGCGCCGCTAGCTCCGGCCGGCTCTGGCCCGGCCTTCGGGACGGCGGCCGCTGGGTCGTGCGGCGCACGGGGCGGTGGTGCGGCAGGTGGGTCAGGCGGGACGGCCGCGGCGGGCGGCAC
>DASVBE010000065.1:0-9788 GCA_036375995.1 Streptosporangiaceae bacterium
CGGCCGGGCTGCCCGGCGGGGCCCGGCTGCGGCTGGTCGGCGTCCGCACGTCCGGGCTGCTCCCGGCCGCCACCGCCCAGGCTCAGCTGGTCTTCGGCGACCGGCCCGCCGCCTGGCGGGAGGCCGAGCAGGCCATCGACCAGATCGCCGGCCGGTTCGGCCCGGATACGGTGCGCCCCGCGGCCCTGGTCCGCGGCCGTAAGCCGCCCCGCTGAGCCGCCAGGCAAACCCATCCCGACCTGCCGCGACGGCGGCCGGCCAGGGTGCTGGGAGAGGCTGAGCACGGCGCTTGCAGGTGTACTCTTTCACTAGACGTACTCGCGCTCGTATTCTGGGCATAAGCCAGGCCGTGACGGGAGCCTACGAGCCCATCGCCGCGCGTGAGTTTCATGGGAGGCAGCGTGCCGCTTTCTGAGCACGAGCAGCGCCAGCTCGAGCAGATCGAGCAGGCGCTATATGCGGACTATCCACGCTTTGCCAACGCGGTCCGGGCCAGTGACCCGCGCGTGCACTACAAGCGCCGGGTCGTGGAAGCGACGCTCGGCTTCGTGCTCGGTATCGGCATGCTGCTCGGCGGTGTCATCTCCAAGTACATCTGGGTCGCGGTCGCGGGCTTCGTGGTCATGCTGGCCTGCGCGATGTGGGCGCTGAACAGCTACCGGCACATGACCGGCACCGCGGTGGGCAAGGGCCAGCCCCGCCAGAAGGACCGCAGGAACGCCAAGTCGGCCAAGGTTTCCATGATGGAGCGGCTCGAGGAGCGGTGGCGCCGCCGCCAGGAGCGCGAGCGCTAACCCCAGCCGCCGGCGAAGCCGGCGGAGTCGGCGGAGCCGGCCAGTTAGCCGCCGGCGGAGCGAGCCAGTTAGCACAGTGACGTCTGGTGGCAGATGTCAGCAATGCGTTAATATTCCCGCCATCGTGCCTGGTGGCTGGCTGCTCAGTAACCCGGCTCCTCTCTCGCCCCCGGGAGCGCCTGATGGCAGCTGCTGACCTCCAGACGACGATCGACTTCGCCACCGAGGAGCGCGCCAAGCTTCAGCGTCACTTCGGCCGGTTCGACATCCTGTTCTTCCTGATCTGCACGATCGTCGGCGTGGACACCATCGCTACCGTCGCCCAGGGCGGCGGCGAGGCGTTCACCTGGATGATGGTGTTCGCGCTGCTCTTCTTCGTCCCGCAGGCCCTGCTGTTCGCCGAGCTGGGCGCGGCGTTCCCGCAGGAGGGCGGCCCGTACCTGTGGACCCGGCTGGCCTTCGGCCACCTTGCCGGTGCGGTCAACAACTTCCTGTACTGGATCACCAACCCGGTGTGGATCGGCGGGTCGCTGACGATCTCCTGCATCGGCGCGGTCGAGGTGTTCTTCCACCACGGCGCGCCCCTGCCCACGGTGGCCTGGTACATCGTCGCGCTGGCGTTCGTGTGGACCTCGATCGTCGCCGCGATCATGTCGTTCAGCGTGGGCAAGTGGCTGCCCACGGCCGGGGCCTGGGCCCGGTTCCTGCTGCTCGGCCTGTTCACCCTCACCGTGATCGTCTACGCGGCCAAGCACGGCGCGCACGGCCTGGGCGCGAGCAGTTACTCGCCCAGCGCAGCCGGGTTCGTCGCGCTGGTCGGCGTGCTGCTGTTCAACTTCGTCGGCTTCGAGCTGCCCAGCAGCGCGGGCGAGGAGATGACCAACCCGCAGCGCGACGTGCCGTTCGCCATCGCCCGGTCCACCATCGGCAGCGTGCTGCTGTACGCGCTGCCGGTCATCGGCATCCTGATCGTGCTGCCGGCCTCATCGATCACCAACTTCAGCGGCTTCGTCAGCGCGATCCAGCAGGTCTTCACCGTCTACGGCGGGCACGTGGCGGCCAGCGGCGCGGTCACGCTGAGCGGGGCCGGCCTGGTGCTCGGCGACGCCTGCGCGCTGCTGTTCATCCTCTGCCTGCTGACCTCGGGCGCGACCTGGATCATGGGCTCGGACCGGGCCCTGGCGGTGTCCTGCTACGACGGCTCGGGCCCGCGGCTCCTCGGCGTGATCAACGCCAAGTACGGCACCCCGGTGCGGGTCAACGTGTTCAGTGGCATCGTGGCCACGATCGTGGTGATCCTGGCCCAGCAGATCACCAGCGGCGACGCGGCCAAGTACTTCGACGCGGTGCTCGGCGTGACGATCTCCACGACGCTGATCAGCTACCTGCTGATCTACCCGGCGCTGTGGAAGCTGCGCCGCAGCCACCCGAACACCCCGCGGCCGTTCCGGATGCCGGCCTACCGGGTGCTCACGGTCGTGCTGATGGTCCTGGTGGCGCTGGCCACCGTGCAGCTGATCGCGCCCGGGGCGGGCTACCACTGGTTCGGTGCCGACTTCATCCCCGACGGCTGGACCTACGGCCAGCGGTACACGTTCCTGCTGACCGAGGCTGTCCCGGTGCTCATCTTCATCTGCGTCGGGGTGGCGTTCTATGTGATGGGCCGGAAGACCAGGGAACAGGCTGCCGCGGTGGCCGCCGCCCGGGCCGCCGCAGGCACCGAGCCGCTCGACGGCTAAGGCAGGTCCGGGGCCGGCGCGATGGCCGGCCCCGGAGCGGGCGGGTGTCACCGGGCCCGTCCCCTAGCGGGCGTGACCGCGCAGGCCGCCGCCCAGGCCGCGGATCCGCTGGCCGGCCGCGTCCAGCCAGCCGAACACATCCAGTGCCTGGGTCAGACCGGACAGCGCGGGCCGCACACAGGACGGCGGCAGCAGCCGGGCCTGCCAGCGGGTCATCGGGGTGGCCCCGGACGCCATCGCCCGGCGGACCGCGGTCACGTCGCTGCGCAGCGAGGACGGCGTCCGTGCGGTCCTCGCGTACAGGGCGTGCTCTTCGGCCGCGGTGATCCGGTCCAGCGCCTGCTGGCCGGCCTGGCTCAGCCCGAGCATCCGGCCGACCCGCCGGGACACCGCGCGCGGGCTGTCGCTCGGGTGCCAGGACCACCCGTGGTCGGTCAGGTCATCCCGCAGCTCCCGCCAGGCCACATGCGCGGCCGCGGCCGGGTCGTGGGCCGACCGCCAGCGCCGCCACCGGCCGGCCGACCGGGCCGTGCGCGGCAGCAGGGCCAGGATCACCAGCACCACCGCGACGATCGGGAGCACCGGGACCGAGGCGTGCTGCACCAGCGGCGCGGCGGTGCCCGACTGCGGGTTGGGGACCCGCAGGCGGTTGCTGGGCAGGCCACTGGACGGCCCGCTGGGGGTGCCCCCGGTGGAGCCGCCGGGCGAGGTCTGGCCCGTGCCGCCGCCGGGGGTCGCGCTGCTCCCTGACTGGGCGTAGGCCGGCGGGAACGCGGTGCCCTGGCCATCCGCCCCGCCCGGGGTCGGCTCGAACCGCAGCCAGCCCGCGCCCTGGAAGTACAGCTCCGGCCAGGCGTGCGCGTCCGCCGAGGTGACCAGCCAGTTGCCGTCCTGCTGCCGGGTGCCCGCGGTGTAGCCGACCGCGACCCGGGCCGGGATCCCGTTGAGCCGGGCCAGCGCGGCCATCCCGAAGGCGAACTGCTGGCAGTAGCCCTGGCGGACGGTGGTCAGGAAGCGCAGCAGGCCGGTCAGCGTGTTCGGCTGACTGGCGCCGGTGGTGTAGGTGAACCGGCCCGGCTTGGTGAACCAGTCCTGGATCGCCATCGCCTTGCCGTACAGCGTGCTGGCGTGCTTGGTGATCCGCTGGGCCAGCGCGCGCAGCGGCGAGTCGGACGTGGCCGGGAACGGCACGTACTGCCGCAGGACATCTGACGGGGGCGGCCCGGCGGCGTCCAGCTCCTGGCTGGTGGGCAGCACTTCCTGGCTGGTCGCGGAGTAGGACAGGCCGGCCAGGTGCTGATCCAGCGAGGAGATCATCAGCGTCTTGGCGTCGGCCGACCAGCTGCCGTCGACGGCGACCTTCGCCGGCGCGTACGGCACCGGCAGGTAACTGACCCCGCCGGTGTACCCGGTCAGCCCGCTGGCCAGCTTGATGTGGGTGGTGAAGGACCGCACCGCGGCCCCGCTCAGCCCCGGCGGCGGCGGCAGCGACGCCCTGGTCACCGGGACGCCGCTGCTGCCGGGCACCAGTACCCACTGGCCGGACTTCGGGTCGAAGTTCAGCACGTATATCTGGAGGTACTGGTCGACCGGGTCGGCGCTGTTGGTGCTGTAGGTCAGCACCGGGATGTGCTTGCCGGGCAGCAGCTGGCCGCGTAGCTCGACCAGCGGGCTGGGCAGGGTGACCGGGTGCGAGCCGCTGCCGCCGGTCGCGGTGCCGTGCCCGTTGAACAGCTTGTGGATCTTTATGCCCGGGACCAGCAGCGGGATGAAGATCGCCACGCAGACCGCGGCCAGCCCGATGCGCCGGCCCGACGCGGCGAGGGCGCGCGTGTCCGGCCCCCGGACCTGCTCGTCGCCGTCCTTGCTCTGCCATAGGGTGACCAGCCGTCCCCAGATCCGCAGCCGGTCCCGGCCGTCCGCCGCCAGCACCGCCAGGTAACCGGTGATGGCCAGGCAGAACGCTATGGTGGCGCCCACCGGGCCCTGCTTGGCGCTGGTCGTGATCGGCACGCTGAACAGCGCGAGCAGCGGCAGGCCGGCGATGGCCGGGCTGCGCAGCCGGACCGCGATCAGGTCCGCGGCCACCGCCATCAGGCCGATACCGGCCGCGGCCAGCAGGACCACGCCCGGCCGGTCCGGCACCGGCGGCGCGTAGATCCGCTCGCCGACGCCCTGGCTGACCAGCCTGCCCAGGTGCCGCAGCGAGGCCATGGTCGGGATCACGCCCGCGTTGGACGCGCCCGGCGCGAACAGCAGGCTGAGGTAGATCAGCTGGCTGGCCAGGTAGGTGATCAGCGTCGCGGCCGCCGGGAGCAGGCCCCAGCGGGTCACGCTGGCCGCCGCGGCGGCCACGATAACCAGCCCGGTCACGCCCAGATACCAGTGCGGGCTGGCCAGCAGCGGGAACATCGCGATCAGGGCCAGGCCGGCGGCCACGCAGGCCGCGGGCAGTGGCTGGAGCCGGGTGGCCAGCCCCGCCAGGGCGGCAATGATGACCGCCCCGCAGCCCGCCCAGAACCAGGCGATCCCCGAGATCAGCGGGTACAGCGACACCGCGGCCAGCATGACCGCCGCGGCCGTGGTGATGGTCAGCCGTTTGTTCACCGCGCCACCCCCGCTGTTCCCGGCGCGTCGCCGGCCGCCGCGGCCCTGGCCGCCATCCCCGAGCCGGCCATCAGGCGCCAGGCGCTGGTCAGCGGGGTGGCCGCGTCGGCGCTGACCACGTGCCAGCCCGCCCGGGTAAGGATGCCCGCCGCCTCGGCGGTCTCCGGGTACACCGGCAGGCCGGTCCCGGCCTTACGGTCGACGTCCTTGCCGTCGCCGTTCCGGCCGTGGCCGGTCCAGCTCGAGGTGGCCAGCAGCAGCGCGATGGCCTGGCCGCCGCTGTGCCGGGCCGCGGCCAGCTGGCGGGCCGCGCCGGCCGACAGCCGGCCCGCCACCACGACCAGCAGCCCGCCGCCGCTGGCCCGGATCGCGGCCAGCCCGCCGGCCAGCGAGTCGCCGCGCGACAGGCCCATCACCGACAGCGCGTCCAGCAGCACGTCCTCGAACGGCCCGGTGCCGGAGACCTTGCCCTGGTCGGTGACCAGCTGCCCGTCCATGCCGCCGCGGGCCAGGTGCACGCCGATCGACGCGGCCGCGCTGACCGCGAACTCGAACGAGGAACTCACCCCGGATCCGGAGTGCGCGTCGCGCCGGGTGTCGAGCAGCACCATGGCCCGGTTGCGCCAGCGCTGCTCCTCCCGGCGGACCATCAGCTCGCCGTACCGGGCGGTCGACCGCCAGTGCACCCGGCGCAGCTCGTCGCCGTCCCGGTAGGCCCGGGGCACCACATCGTCCTCGCCGGCCGCGGATGAGGCCCGGGGACGGCCCTCGCCCTCACCCACCCAGCTGGTGCCCAGCCGGGCCCGCGGCAGCTCGATCACCTTCGGCGTGACCACGAGCGTGCTGGTGGAGGAGAACGACCGGCCCAGCTCGACCAGGCCGAACGAGTCCGCGATCCGCACCTCGAGCGGCCCGATGGTGAACTTGCCGCGCAGATCGGAGCGGATCGGGTAGGTCAGCTCGCGGACGCCGCCGCGCTCCACCCCGTCCAGCACGTACCGCGGCCGGGTGCCCAGCGCGTACGGGATGGCGTCCTCGGCCAGCAGCAGGCCGGTCGGCAGCCGGGAGATGTTCTCCAGCCGCACGGTCACCTCGGTGGCCTGCCCGGCCGGCACCCGGGGCGGTGAGATCATCCGGACGCAGCTGAGCCGGTACCGGGCCCGGCCCGCGGACAGCGCGGACAGCAGCGGCAGCACGACCAGCAGCGCGCCGATGGACAGCAGCGGGCGCTCGCCGAGCAGCAGGCCGATCAGGGCCGCCGCCAGGCCCGCGGCCAGAAACGAGGTGCCGCGCGTGGTGAACGCCGCGAGCTTGGACCGCACTTGCTGGCCTTCCGTCGGTTGCCGTCTAATCTATGCCGCTACTTCAGCGGCAGCGGCAGCCGCTCTACCAGGCGGGACAGCACCCGCTCCGGCAGCTCCCGCTCCACCATGGCCTCGGACGTGGGCAGCAGCCGGTGTGCCAGCACCGGCCCGGCCAGCGACTGCACGTCGTCCGGGATCACGAAGTCGCGGCCGTCCAGCGCCGCGTACGCCCGGCTGGCCCGCAGCAGGTGCAGGCTGGCCCGCGGCGAGGCGCCCAGCCGCAGCTCCGGTGACGACCGGGTGGCGCTGACCAGGCTGATCACGTACTGCCTGATCGGCTGGGCCACGTGCACGGCGCGGACCGCACTGATCAGCTCGCGGATGTCGGTGGCGTGCGCTACCGGCTCGAGCTCCTCGAGCGGGGACGACGACCCGTGCGTGCCGAGCATCTCCAGCTCGGCCCCGCCGTCCGGGTAGCCGATCGAGACCCGGGCGGTGAACCGGTCCCGCTGGGCCTCGGGCAGCGGGTAGGTGCCCTCCATCTCGACCGGGTTCTGGGTGGCGATCACCATGAACGGCCGCTCCAGCGGGTAGGTGGAGCCGTCCACCGTGACCTGGCGCTCCTCCATGCACTCCAGCAGCGCGGACTGGGTCTTCGGGGAGGCCCGGTTGATCTCGTCGCCGATCACGATGTTGGCGAAGATCGGCCCCGGCTTGAACTCGAACTCGCGCAGTTCCTGGTTGAATGCGCTGACCCCGGTCAGGTCGCTGGGCAGCAGGTCGGGAGTGAACTGGACCCGGCGGATCGAGCAGTCAATAGACCGGGCCAGGGTCTTGGCCAGCAGGGTCTTGCCCACGCCGGGCACATCCTCGATGAGCAGGTGCCCCTCGGCGAGCAGAACGGTCAGCGCCAGCCGGATCGCTTCGGGCTTTCCCTCGATGACCGTTTCGACGGCAGCCGAGATCCGGCGGGCTACTCCCACCAGCTCGTCGAGCGTCCGGTGGGCCTGGCCCGTTTCCGTTACCACATGTCCTCCTCGCGTCAGCTTCGGCGCGATGCCCGGGTCCGCCCGTCCGGGTGACTTCTTTGCTTCGTCATGACCACGCGTTCATGACAGTACGTCGTGTATCGGCATGCGCGCGATGCCAGGTCCGTATCAGCGGGATAACGGACGCGGGCCGCGTTTGGCTCACCAGATCCGCGGCCGGCAGCCGGCTGTTCTCATTCCGGTCACCCCGGGGCCCGATCCGGTCACTGCGGGACCCGTTCCGGTCACCGGCCCGGACCGCCCGGGACCGGGCCGGGGCAGGGGCCCGGGCAGACGCCCCACTTCACTCCACCTTCCTGACCTCGGAACTCGCGCCAGTCCTGCCCGGTTCACGAAACTTGGGTCGTTGACCGTGGAGCAATGTGGGGTATGGTGGAGGACCGTGGAGTGCAGGACGCTTCACAGCGCCGTGGGTGGGGGAGCGGGGAGGTGAGCGCCGGTGTTTCTCGGTACTCACACGCCCCGCCTGGATGACAAGGGGCGATTGTTCTTGCCAGCCAAGTACCGGGAGGAACTCTCGGCCGGGCTGGTCCTGACCAAGGGCCAGGAACGCTGCCTCTACGTCTTTCCTGAGACCGAATTCGCCCGCATTACCGAGGCGCTCCGTGCCGCCCCGGTAACGGCCAAGGCGGTCCGCGACTACAGCCGCGTGTTCTTTGCCAGCGCGTCCGACGAGATCCCGGACAAGCAGGGCCGCATCACGATCCCGCCCGGCCTGCGCGACTACGCCGCGCTGCAGCGGGACTGCGTCGTGATCGGCGCCAACACCCGGCTGGAGATCTGGGACGCCGTCGCCTGGGAGGCCTACCTGGCCCAGCAGGAAGACGCCTTCTCCGACGCGTCCGAGGAGGTGCTGCCCGGAATTCTCTGAGGGCGCCGCACCGGCGCCCGGTGCCCGGCGAGGTCTCCACCCGCGCTGGGTGGCCAGGCCGGCTGACGTCACTTCCCCGGCGCCAGGCGGCCCCGGTCCATCAGCGCCTTCGCGCGGATGGGGACCTGGCCGGGCACCTGACCGGAAAGTTCTGGGCCACCGTCCCTGGCGGTGGCCGCTGGCTCAATGGCCGAAGGGGGTTCCATGGGCGCCGCGGGCTCCGGGCACCAGCCGGTCCTGACCGACCGGGTGCTGGCCCTGCTTGGCCCCGCCCTGGACCGCCCGGGTGCGGTCGTGCTGGACGGCACCCTCGGCCGGGCCGGCCACGCGCTGGCCCTGCTCCGCGAGCATCCCGGCGTTTCGCTGATCGGCGTGGACACCGACCCGGCGGCCATCGAGGCATCCCGGGCCCGGCTGGCCGCGTTCGCCACCCGGGTCACCCTGGTGCACGCCGTCTACGACCAGATCCCGGCCATCCTGGCCCGTCTCGGGCTGCCCAGCGTGCAGGGCGTCCTGCTGGACCTGGGGGTGTCCTCCCCGCAGCTGGACGACCGCGACCGCGGCTTCGCCTATTCCTATGACGCGCCGCTGGACATGCGGATGGATACCGGCGGCCCGCTGACCGCCGCCGACGTGGTCAACACCTACTCCGCCGCGGACCTGGCCCGGGTGCTGCGCGACTACGGCGAGGAGCGGTTCGCCCGCCGGATCGCGGACGCGGTGGTCCGGGCCCGCGCCGCCGCTCCACTTCACTCCACCCTCCAGCTGAGCGAGATCATCCGCGACTCGATCCCGGCGCCGGCCCGGCGCCGCGGCGGCAACCCGGCCAAGCGCACCTTCCAGGCGCTGCGGATCGAGGTGAACGGCGAGCTTGACGCGCTGGCCCGGGCGCTGCCCGCGGCCCTGGACGCGCTCGCCGTGGGCGGCCGGATCGCCGTGCTGTCCTATCACTCGCTGGAGGACCGGCTGGTGAAGAGGGCCTTCGCGGACCGCTCGGCGGACACCACGCCGCCCGGCCTCCCGGTCCCGCTGCCCTCGGCCCAGCCCGAGTTCCGGCTGCTCACCCGGGGAGCAGAGAAACCCTCTGCGGCGGAAACCGAGGCCAACCCGCGGGCCGCCTCGGCCCGGCTGCGGGCCGCCGAGCGGATCAGGGCAGCGGCATGACCGCAGCGGGGTGCACGAGCACGGCAGCGACGGGGCGCGGGGCGCGGCCCGCGGAGTATCACGGCAACCAGGACGGACGGGGCGCATGACGACTGACGTGGGCACGCGATCTTCCCGTACGGTTCGCCCGGCCCCGGCGCCTGGCCCGCAGCCGGACCCGGCAAGCCAGCCCGGCCGCCGGGCCGGTGACGCCGCGGCCCGGGCCGCCGCCGCCCCGCCGGCGCCGCCCGTCCCGCCCGCGCGCCGCCCGGGGAAGCCCG
>DASVBE010000074.1:0-21587 GCA_036375995.1 Streptosporangiaceae bacterium
ACACTAGAACCTCGCCGGGCTCATCGACACCCCGAAGGGGCGGGTCGGCCGGCGCAGGCGGCCGCCAAGCGCTCATACTGGTCGGGAGTCAGGCCATCCGCCAGGAACCGATCCCGGCCGCGGACCATCAGTTCACGGGTAGCCGAGAACACCAGCGGCACCAGGCCCACGGACTGGATGAGGACTGTTCGGCGCATGCACGCAAGCCTGGCCGCGCCAGCTTACCGAGCCGTCTGGTGATGCCGGAGCAGAACAGCCTCTGCACAGCACGGGCCAGGCCGTCATCAGCCCGGGCTCCAAGCTCGACGTTATGGCCGCCCGTCACGGCCCGGTCGGCAGGCATTACCCGGCTCGCCGAGATAGCAGTTACCGTTGGACAGAGGCCGCGAATCGCCTGCGACCGCCACTGGCGGGAAGCGGTCACTGGCAGAAGGAGGATCGCAATGTCGGGAATACTCGTGGGAATTGACGGTTCTGGCCATTCTCAGCGGGCCCTGGAATGGGCTTTGAAGGAAGCGGCGCTCCGCCGTGTACCGGTCACCGTGCTCACCGTGCACCAGGCTGTCCGGGACAACCTCGGCTTCGCCTCCCGCTATGCCGGCGACATGGACCTGACCGCGAAGGCCGAGGAGGCGGCTCGGGCGGAAACCGAGAAGGTGCTGGCCGGCCTGGGCAGCTCCCGGCCGGAGTCGGTCACGGTCAGCGGGGTCAACGGCATCCCGGTGGAGGAACTCATCAAGGCGGGCGAGGACGCCGACATGATTGTGGTGGGCTCACGTGGCGCGGGCGGCTTCTCCCGGCTATTGATAGGGTCGGTCGCCGGCCAGGTGGCACAGCACGCCCCCTGCCCGGTCGTCATTGTCCGGCCGGGGCACCGTCACCGAGACCCGGTTACCGCGGATCCGGCGTAGCCAGCCGGCCGTGCCCGGTTCATCACCGCCGATGCCTTAACGGAGTACGTCGCCACTCTCGAAGCCGAAGCCGCTGAGGCGGCCTGATGTCTGCCGGGGCTCGTCCTCGCCGGGGCCGTCAGCGTCTCAACGGAGAGGGCACGATCTCCGGGCCGCGTAAGGATGGCCGTTACGTGGCTGCCTTCTATGCGCCGACCACCGCGGGCGCCCGCAAGCGCGTCTATGTCTACGGCCGCACCCGCGAGGAAGCGCACGAGCTCCTGGTCCAGGAGCAGGCCAAGATCGCCCGGGGAATCCCGGTCCCGGCCCGGTCGTGGAAGGTCGGCCCATACCTGGACTACTGGCTCGAAGAAGTGGTCAAGCCGAACCGGAGGCCCGCGACGTACGCGCTGTATGAGACGAACATCCGGCTGCACCTGAGACCGGGTCTGGGCAGTACACGCTGAAACGGCTGTCGGTGCCGACCGTGCAGACCTTCCTGAATGGCAGGCTCCGTTCCGGCCAGTCGGTGCGTAACGTGCACATCCTGCGGCAGATCCTCAGTACGGCCTTGTCCCGGGCTCAGCGGGAGGAGCTGGTGGCCCGCAATGTTGCCCGGTTGGTCGAGCTGCCCGAATGGGTGCCTGCCTCGATGGTGCCCTGGTCCCCGGATGAGGCGCTGGCGTTCCTACGGGCCGCTGCCGATGATCCGCTGTACGCGGCGTTCGTTCTGCTGACGCTGTACGGAATGCGCCGCGGTGAGGTCTTGGGCCTGCGCTGGGACGACATCGACACCGGCGCCAGGCTGATCCGGGTCCGCCAGCAGCTCTGCGAGTCCAGGGCCAGCTGATCCTCGGCCCGGTCAAGACCCGGGCAGGCAACGCGACCTGCCATTCATCGGCCTGGCCAAAGAGGCGCTCGAGGTCCGCCGCCAGGCGCAGGATGCCGACCGGGCGAACCTGGGCCGCTGCTGGACCGATACCGGCCTGGTGTTCACTACGCGGACCGGCAGGCCGGTCGAGCTGCGGAACCTCGTGCGGTCCTTCCACCGGATCTGCGAGGGACACGGCATCCGGCGTATCCCGGTGCACGGCGTCCGGCACACGGTCGCGACGCTGCTCAAGCTGCTGAAGGTTCCGCCGCGCGACGCCCAGGTCATCCTCGGCCACGCGCACATCTCGACCACGCAGCAGATCTACACCCACGTAGACGAGGCCGCCCGCCTCGATGCCCTGACCAGGCTTAACGATCTGCTGAGCGGAGCCCGGTGACCGGCCTACTGTGGTCAGCCTTGGTGGTCAGCGCCGCTTTCCAGGACCGGCGGCCGGAAGAAGTACCTGGTGGGCGCAACTGGGTTCGAACCAGTGACCCCTCGCTTGTAAGGCGAGTGCTCTACCGCTGAGCTATGCACCCGTGACCGGCCGCCCCGCGGCGGCGATCCGGGACAGCGTACCTCCCAGCGCGGCCTGCCGGGGAGGTGCGCCGGCTCCGCCAGAGTGCATATGATTGACTATGGCAACTAATTCAGTGCTCAACGCAACTACTTCAGTCCCCGAGGACCGGGTCGCCGCCGTCCGGCGGTTCAGCCGTTACTACACCAACGTTCTCGGCCTCCTCCAGGAAGGTCTCCTGGACACCGAGTTCTCCCTCACCGAGGCGCGGCTGATCTTCGAACTGGCGGCCGCAGGAAAGTCCGACGCGGCCAGCCTGAAGCGCCGCCTCGACATCGACCCGGGCTACCTCAGCCGCATCCTGGCCCGCCTCGGCAACGCTGGCCTCATCTCCCGCCAGCGCGATCCCGGGGACGGCCGCCGCCAGGTGATCGAGCTGACCGCCACGGGCCAGGCCGCCTTCGGCACCCTCAACGACCGCTCCGACCGCCAGGTCCGCGATCTCCTCGCCGCCCTCCCCGAGCACGCCCAGCGCCGCCTCACCGGTGCCATGGCCGCGATCGAGGACATCCTCGGCGGCGAGCCCGCCGGCCGCCAGAAGCCCGCCGCCTACCTGCTCCGCTCCCCCGGCCCCGGAGACCTCGGCTGGATGGTCAAGGCACACGGCGAGCTGTACGCGCAGGAGTACGGCTGGGACGCCACGTTCGAGGCCCTGGTCGCCCGGATCGTGGCCGGCTACGCCGAGAACCACGACCCGCGCCGCGAAGCCGCCTGGATCGCCGAGGTGGACGGCCAGCCGATGGGCTGCGTCCTGTGCGTCCGCAACGACGACGAAACCGCCCAGCTGCGCATTCTCCTGGTCGACCCGGCCGCCCGCGGGCTGGGCATCGGCGCCCGCCTGGTCTCCGAATGCCTCACGTTCGCCCGCCGCGCGGGCTACCAGCGCATCGTGCTGTGGACCAACGACGTCCTCACCGCGGCCCGCCGCATCTACCAGGCGGCCGGCTTCCGCCTCACCGGGGAGGAGCCGCACCGCAGTTTCGGTCACGATCTGGTCAGCCAGACCTGGCAGCTCGATTTTTGAGGATTACGCGACGCTGGGTGCGGGCTGGGGTCAGCGCAACGCGCTCATCCGCCGGGTATGGCCGAGGACCCTCTCCAGGGCCCGCTCGACGTCCTCCGCAAGGCTCCCGGCGGCCGCCCGGCCGCCCTGCCCGGCGGATGACACCGGATCGCCGGAGACGGCAGCGGAGCCGGCCACGGGGCCGTCCGCGGCGTCACCGGGGTCGCGGACCATCCCGCAGTCCCGGCACTCGATCTCGCCCAGCCGGCGGACCAGGTGCACGCCGCCGCACACCGGGCAGTGGTCGAGCTCAGCCATCCAGTCGAAGGATCCCTGGCAGTCCGGGCAGATGAGCACCTGCCGGCCGTCCCGGACCCCGCGCTTCCACGGGCTCTCCCCCCGGTCCGGGTCAACCTGCCGGAGATCACATCGATAACAGGGCATCACGCCCGTCCTTCTCTTAGGTCCCCGCAGCGGCGGCCCCGGGACCAGCCCGGGGCCTCAGCACCCTAGAGGCTGGCCAGCGCCGCCTGGTAGTCGGCGATGTCGCGCGCCTGCGGTATGGGATTCACTACCTTCCACCGAACGACGCCATCTTTGTCGATGATGAACGTCCCGCGGGTCGCGATACCCAAATTCTCCTCGAACACTCCGTACTCTCTGGCGATGCCGCCGTGCGGCCAGAAGTCCGACAGCAGGCCGAAGCCGAACTTCTCCCGGTCCGACCAGGCCCGCAGCGCGTAGCCGGAGTCGACCGAGACCGTGAGCAGCGCCACGTCGTCGCGGTTCGCCTCGGGGAACTCGTCCCGCAGGGCCTGCATCTCGCCGCTGCACACACCGCTGAAGGCCAGCGGGTAGAAGACCAGGACCACATTCTTCTCGCCGCGGAAGCTGGACAGCTTGACGGGCGTGCCGTGCTGGTCCCGCAACTCGAAGTCCGGGGCCTGGTCGCCGACCTCAACTGCCATGGCCGGTCCTTTCTGGTGGGGGGATGCTCCATCTGGAACGGAGCCCAGTCTGCCACTGTGCTTGCTGGCTCCCCCCGGGCCCCTGCGGGCCCCCGCGGGGCCTACCGGGCCAGGCCGGCTCCGCCGGCCCCCAGAACCGGCCGGATCACGGCCGTGAAAGATCAGGGCACGGCCAGGAAGCTGGCCAGGTACAGGCCGGGGCGGGACCCCGGCCAACCGATCAGCGGCGGGCCTTGGGCGCCACCAGGCGGGTGCCCGACCAGTCGCGGGCCGCGCTCACGCTGGACGTCTGCGACAGCCCGGCGGTCGGAGCCGCCTCGCCGATCTCGCTCGGCTCGACGTGACCCTCCCGGCCGGCCTTGGGGGTGAGCAGCCAGATGTAACCGCCACCCCCCAGCGGAGGCAGTGCGTCCACCAGCGCGTCGACAAGGTCGCCGTCGCCGTCCCGCCACCACAGCAGAACGACATCCACGACATCGTCGTAATCCTCGTCGACTAGCTCGACATTTTCCCCCGCCGCGATAGCGTCGCGCAGCTCATCATCGCAGTCATCGTCATAGCCGATCTCCTGCACCACCTGGCCCGGCTTTATTCCGAGCCGTCCGGCCAAGTCGCGCTCGTCCTGCGCTTGGCCTGCGGTCGCGCTCACTAACGCCCTCCCTGTTTCCTTTCCCGCAGCCCGCCCCCGGCTGCCCTGGCCCGGCCGCCGGGCCGTAGCTGGGGTCAGACGCGGCGTTTGCGGCATCGGCACTTCTTGATGGGACAGTCCACACTGGGTAGCGGCGGTACGCAAGTCACAATTCGCCCACAGTTCGAAATCCGCGATCACAATTTGATCCACGGAACGCCGGCCGCAGCGGAGCCGCCCGGGCCGGCGCTGTCCCTGGCCACCGCCCTGACCACCAGGTTACCCACCGGTAGAGATGCACTAGACGTCGTCGGGTATGAAGATTGAGGTGGACAACTGCGAACGCAGCCAGCGGCGAAAACGCGCCGCGGCATGACGATTCGGGGGCCGGTGTCCAGCCGGCCGCCGTAGGAAGGCGAGGACCCCCCGTGGCCTCCGGAAGCCAGCGCTTCTCGATCATCAGCGACGGCCTGCCCAGTCAGCTGCCCGACATAGACCCCGAGGAGACCCGCGAATGGGTCGAGTCGTTCGACACGGTGGTCAGGACCCGTGGCCGCGCCCGCGCCCGCTACGTGATGCTCAGGCTGCTGGAACGGGCCCGTGAACAGCAGGTGGGCGTACCCGGCCTGCGCAGCACCGACTACATCAACTCGATCCCGCCCGAGCGCGAGCCGTGGTTCCCCGGCGACGAGTACATCGAGCGGCGGATCCGGGCCTACATCCGGTGGAACGCGGCGGTCATGGTGTCCCGGGCCAACCGGCCCGGCATGGGAGTCGGCGGGCACATCGCCACCTACGCCTCGGCGGCCAGCCTCTACGAGGTCGGCTTCAACCACTTCTTCCGCGGCAAGGACCACGGCGAGTCCGGCGACCAGGTGTTCTTCCAGGGGCACGCGGCGCCGGGCATCTACGCCCGGGCCTTCCTCGAGGGCCGCCTGACCGAGCACCAGCTCAACGGGTTCCGCCAGGAGCTGTCCCATCCCGGCGGCGGCCTGCCGTCGTACCCGCACCCGCGGCTGATGCCGGAGTTCTGGGAGTTCCCGACCGTATCCATGGGCCTGGGCGCGATCAACGCGATCTACCAGGCCCGGTTCAACCGCTATCTGCTGGCCCGCGAGCTCAAGGACACCAGCCGGTCGCACGTATGGGCGTTCCTCGGCGACGGCGAGACCGACGAGCCCGAGACGCTCGGCGCGATCGGCCTGGCCGCCCGCGAGGAGCTGGACAACCTCACCTTCGTGATCAACTGCAACCTGCAGCGCCTGGACGGCCCGGTGCGCGGCAACGGGAAGATCATCCAGGAGCTCGAGGCCCAGTTCCGCGGGGCCGGCTGGAACGTGATCAAGGTCATCTGGGGCCGGGACTGGGACCCGCTGCTGGCCCAGGACGTCGACGGCGTCCTGGTCAACCAGATGAACACCACCCCGGACGGGCAGTTCCAGACCTACGCGGTCGAGTCCGGCGCCTATATCAGGGAGAACTTCTTCGGCCACGACCCGCGGCTGCGCGCGATGGTCGAGCACCTGTCCGACGGCGACCTGCGCAACCTGTCCCGCGGCGGGCACGACTACCGCAAGGTCTACGCCGCGTTCAAGGCCGCGACCGAGCACGTCGGCCAGCCGACCGTGATCCTGGCGCACACCATCAAGGGCTGGACGCTCGGGCCGGACTTCGAGGCCCGCAACGCCACCCACCAGATGAAGAAGCTGACCGTGGCCGAGCTGAAGGAGTTCAGGGACCGGCTGTACCTGGACATCCCCGACTCGGCGCTGGAAGCCGAACTGCCGCCGTACTACCACCCGGGCGAGCACTCCGACGAGATCACGTACATGAAGGAGCGCCGGGCCGCGCTGGGCGGCTACCTGCCCCGCCGGGTCGTGCGCGCCCGGCCGCTGGCGCTGCCCGCCGACTCGGTCTACGACGAGCTGCGCCGCGGGTCAGGCAAGCAGGCGGTGGCCACCACGATGGCCTTCGTCCGGCTGCTCAAGGACCTGATGAAGGACCAGGGCATCGGCGGCCGGTTCGTGCCGATCGTCCCGGACGAGGCGCGCACGTTCGGCATGGACTCGCTGTTCCCCACCGCGAAGATCTACTCGCCGCACGGGCAGACCTACGATGCGGTGGACCGCAACCTGCTGCTGTCCTACAAGGAGTCGGCCAAGGGCCAGATCCTGCACGAGGGCATCAGCGAGGCCGGCGCGATGGGGTCGGTGGCCGCGGCCGCCACGTCGTACGCGACACATGGCACGCACATGATCCCGGTCTACGTCTTCTACTCGATGTTCGGCTGGCAGCGGACCGGCGACCAGATGTGGGCGCTGGGCGACCAGCTGGGCCGGGGCTTCCTGCTCGGCGCGACCGCGGGCCGCACCACGCTGACCGGTGAGGGCCTGCAGCACAACGACGGCCACTCGGTCCTGCTGGCCTCGGTCAGCCCGGCCTGCGTGGCCTACGACGCGGCCTGGGCGTACGAGCTGGCCTACATCATGCGGGACGCGCTGCGCCGGATGTACGGCTCGACCGCCGAGCACCCGGACGGCGAGAACATCTTCTACTACCTGACCATCTACAACGAGCCGTACGTGCAGGCCCCCGAGCCGGCCGGCTTCCCCGGCGGCACGGCCGCGCTGGAGCAGGGCATCCTGCGCGGCCTGTACCGGTACGCCACGGCGCCCGGCGGGGACGCGGTCCCCGCGGATCAGGACGGCCAGGAGGCCAGCCCGGCCGGCACCGCCGACCTGACCGGCGTGTTCCAGCAGATCCGGCAGGACGTCGCGGGCGGCGGCCGCCCGGCCAAGCCGGCCCCGGCGGCCGGCCAGCCCGGCAACGGCTCCGACCGGCCCCGGGCCCGGGTGCTCGCCTCCGGCGTTGCGCTGCGCTGGGCGCTGGGCGCGCAGAAGCTGCTGGACGAGGACTGGGGGGTGGCCGCCGAGGTGTGGTCGGCCACGTCCTGGACCGAGCTCCGCCGCGACGCGATGGCCTGCGACGAGTGGAACCTGCTGAACCCCGACGCCGAGCACCGGGTGCCGTTCGTGACCCGGTCGCTGGAGGGCAGCGCGGCCCCGGTGGTCGCGGTCAGCGACTGGATCCGGGCCGTGCCGGACCAGATCTCCCGCTGGGTGCCCGCGCCGTACACCTCGCTGGGTACCGACGGCTACGGCTTCTCCGACACCCGGCTGGCCGCCCGCCGGTTCTTCCACGTGGACGCCGAGTCGATCACCCTGGCCGTGCTCAGCCAGCTGGCCCGCCAGGGCGAGGTCAAGCCCGAGGTGCTCAGCCAGGCGATCAGCAAGTACCGGCTCGACGTGGCGGTCAGCGAGCTCGGCTGACCGGCTGGCCGCCCCCGGCCCAGCAGCCCGGCACCCGGGCTGCTGGGCCGGGCGGATGACACCCGGGTAAGGAAGATCCGCGGATTGCTGGTAATCCCGGGCTGGGAGGCTGACCATAGAGGCCGCACCGCGGCGCGCACGGCGCCGGGGCGCCGCCACCGGAGGAGCCGTGCCGCAGAGCCAGATGCGCTGGCTGCGAACCCGCTCCTACCTCAACGCGCACCGGCACGAGCTGGCGCTGGCCGCCCAGGATCTGTACCCGGCCGCCTGGCGGGTGGCGGGCACCCCGTTACTGGCCGGGCCCGGCTGGCTGCCCGGCGCCCCGGTCCCGCTGGACCGGGTCACGCTGACCTGGCGGCCCGGCCGGCACCGCACGGGCACCGACGGCACCGGCCCGGAGTCGGCCGCGATCCGGCCGCCGGCCAGCGACTGCGGCGAGCCGTTCGCCTCTTACTCGGCCGCGCTGGGCGCGCTGGCCAGGCCCGGACTGTACGAGAACCGGCTCTGCTACCGGCTGCTGGACGCGGCCGCCTCCCCCGCCGCGGCGCACCTGGCCTTCGGCGAGGGCAGCTACTTCGAGATGATCAATATCTCGGAGGCCGTGGCGCACGAGTACGCCGCCGCGGTGCTGGACCTCCCGCATCCAGCTGAGCCCGGCCCCGGGTCCGTATTCTGCGCGGCGCCGGTGCACGGCGAGCTCCCGGTGGCCATCTCGCTGACCGGCAACCCCGGGGCGGCCAGCACGCTGCCGCTCCGCACCAGGATCGGCAACCCGGCCGACCCGCGGCGGCGGCCGGTGATGACCGCGGTCACCACGCTGACCCTGCGCGCGGACCGGGACGCGGGCGAGGCCAGCATGATCCTGCTGTGGCGGGACCCGTCTCAGGTGGCCAGCGGCGGCGGGCTGTACCAGGTGGCCCCGGCCGGGATGTTCCAGCCGTCGCATAACGCGCCGTGGAACCTGGCCAACGACTTCTCGCTGTGGCGGGCCATGGTCCGGGAGCTGGCCGAGGAGCTGCTCGGCCGCGGCGAGGACTACGGCAGCGCGAGCGCTTCGATCAACTACGACGCCTGGCCGCTGTACGCGGCGCTGTCCCGGGCCCGCCGGGCCGGGCAGGCCCGCGTGTTCTGGCTGGGCATGGGCGTGGACCCGCTCAGCCTGGCGGTCGATCAGCTGACCGTTCTGGTGCTCGACGCGCCCGTGTTCGACGAGCTGTTCGGCTCGCTGGTGCACGCCAACGAGGAGGGCCGGGTCGTGGCCCGGGAGCCGGACGCCGAACCCGGCGCGGCCGCCGGGGTCGGCTTCACCGCGGACAACGTCAAGCGGTACAGCACCGACGAGCCGATCGTGCCGGCCAGCGCCGCGCTGCTGCGCCTGGCCTGGGAGCACCGCCACCTGCTGTTGAGCTAGCCAAAAACCAGTTCACCGCGGGGCGGCCCGGCCGGAATACTGAAGTATGACCGGGCCGATGAGCAGCGACGATATCCGCGAGACGTTCCTGCGGTTCTTTACCGCACGGCAGCACCTCAGGATCGCCGCCGCCTCGGTCGTCCCGGCTGGCGACCCGACCCTGCTGTACATCAACGCGGGCATGGCGCCGCTCAAGCCGTACTTCACCGGCGAGGCGATCCCGCCTGCGCCGGATCTGTGCAACGTCCAGCCGTGCGTCCGCACGATCGACATCGAGGACGTCGGTGACCGGCACCATCTGACGTTCTTCGAGATGCTGGGCAGCTGGTCGGTGGATCATTACGGCCGCCAGCGGGCCGTGGAGCTGGCCTGGGACCTGCTGACCGGCGGGTTCGGGTTCGCGCCCGGCCAGCTGTACGTGACCGTCTACGCGGGCGACAGCCGCCGGGGCGTGCCGCCGGACGAGGTCAGCGCGGCGGCGTGGGAGCGGACCGGCGTGCCCCGCGACCACATCGTCTGGCTGGGCGAGGACAACTTCTGGACGGCCGGGGACACCGGCCCGTGCGGCCCGTGCACCGAGGTGTTCTTCGACACCGGCCCGGGGAACGGGCCCGCGTACCAGCCGGGCGGCGAGTTCGACACCGCGGGCCGGTACATCGAGATCTGGAACGCGGGCGTGTTCATCGAGTACCAGCAGCGGGCGTCCGGGGAACTCGAGCCGCTGCGGTTCGCCAGCGTGGACACCGGCTCCGGGCTCGAGCGGATGGCGATGGTGCTGCAGGGCCGCGAGTCGGTGTACGAGACCGACCTGTTCGCGCCGGTCACCGCGGCGGCCCGGGAGGTGCTCGGCACCGCGGCGGCGGAGCGTGACGTCCGGGTGGTGGCGGACCATGTCCGGTCGGCGGCGTTCATCCTGGGCGAGGGCGTGGCCCCGTCGAACGAGGGCCGCGGCTACATCCCGCGGCGGCTGCTGCGCACCGCGATCGCGCACGCGGTGCGGGCCTCCAGCAGCGGGTCCGATCTGCGGGAGGTGGCCAGCGCGGCGATCGGCGTGCTCGGCCCGCACTACCCGGCGCTGGCCGCGCAGCACGGCACGGTGCTCGCACTGCTGGACGCCGAGCAGCGGGATTTCGGCGCGGTCGTGCGCCGCGGCCTGGATCAGCTCACCGCGCTGGGCACCGGCCCGGGCGGCCTGGTGTCCGCACAGGACGCGTTCACCCTGCACGCGACCCACGGCCTGCCGGTCGGCCTGATCAGGGACTTCGCCGCGGGCCGTGGCGGCTCGGTGGACGAGGCGGGGTTCGCGCGGCTGCAGGCCGAGCACCGGGAGCGGTCCCGGCCCACCGGCGGCCGCGGCGGCGAGCGGGACGGCGGGCCCGGCGAAATTGGCCCCGGCCGGGGCGGCCCCGGCCCGGCGGTGCTGCGCACGGTCGCGGCGTCAGGCCCGCCGCCGACGGAATTCCTTGGCTACGGCCAGACCAGCGCGACCGGGCGGCTGCTCGCGCTGGCGAGCCTGGACGGCCACCCGGCCGGCGGGCGGGCTGCGGGCGAGCGCGGCCTGGCGGTGACGGACCGGACCCCTTTCTACGCCGAAGGCGGCGGCCAGGTCGGCGACACCGGCGAGCTGACCACGGCGGGCGGCACGGCTCAGGTGCTGGACACCCAGTCCGCGGACGGCCGGTACGTGCACCTGGTCGAGGTCACCAGCGGCGAGCTGCGGGCCGGCGGCACCGCGGAGCTGACCGTGGACGCGGCCCGCCGGCGCGGGGTGGCGCGCAACCACTCCGCGACCCACCTGCTGCACGCGGCGCTGCGCCGGGTGCTGGGCCCGGCGACCCGGCAGGCGGGCTCGCTGGTCGCGCCGGACCGGCTGCGGTTCGACTTCACCGCGCCGCGGCCGCCCAGCCGGGCCGAGCTGGACCAGGCGGAGCGGCTGGTCAACGCCGAGGTGCTGGCCAACGCGGACCGGCGCACCGACGTCCGGCCGTACGCGGACGCGGTCGGCAGCGGCGCGATCGCGTTCTTCGGGGACAGCTACGGCGACCAGGTCCGGGTCGTGTCGTTCGGCGGGTTCTCCGCCGAGCTGTGCGGCGGCACGCACGTCACGCGGACCGCGGAGATCGGGCTGTTCCGTATCGTCAGCGAGGGCAGCATCGGCGCCGGGGTGCGCCGCATCGAGGCGCTGACCGGCGAGGCGGCGGTGGGCTGGACGCTGGACCGGGACCGGCTGCTGGCTGACGCGGCGGCCCGGCTGCGGGTGCCGCCCGAGCAGCTGCCGGACCGGGTCAGCGCGCTGGCCGCCCGCGGCCCGCGCCGCCGGCCCGCGCCGTCCGGGCCGCTGGCCGGCCCCGGGGACGTGGCGGTCAGCGGGTCCGGCACCCGGTACGTGGTCACCACCAGCCCGGACGGCGACCTGCCCGGGCTGCCCGCCGCGGCCCGGCGGCTGAGCGGCGAGCTGGACGCGCTGGCGATCGTGCTGCTGCCCGGCGCGGGCAACGGCGGCCTGCGGGTCGGCGTGGCGGTGCCGCCCAGCCTGGCGGCGGCGCTGGACGCCCGCCGGGAGCTGGACCGGGTGCTCGCGGTGACCGGCGGGCGGGGCGGCGGCAGCACCGTATTCGCCCAGGGCGGAGGGCTGAAGCTGACCGACCCCGCCGAGGCGGCCAGCGTGATAACGGATGCGTACAGCGGAACCTGAGAGCAACCCCGGACCGCCGGCGGAGCCAGCGGCCCGCAGCGAGCCAGCCAGCCGCCGGCGGAGCCGGCCAGCGAGCGCGGGGCCGCGGCGCTGTTTTCCTGACGAGCGATGAGGCGCGACGAAGGAGCGCCGAGGGAGCGAGGAGGGAAGGCAGCGCCTCTCCAGCGGCCCTGCGCTCGCCAGCAAGCACTGCCTGGCACCTTAGGCTGAGACCGTGCAGGCGCTACCAGAGACCGGCGTGGCGCGGCCGGTCAGCGAGGAAACGATCCGCAGCCTCGAGGCGTCGATGAGCGACCTCGGCGCGGCCGCCATCGCCTCGATGGAGTCCCGGCTGCCCTGGTTCCGCCGGATGTCGGCGGAGCACCGGTCGTGGCTGGGCCTGGTAGCGCAGGCGGGCGTGGCGGCGTTTGTGGACTGGGTGAAGCACCCGGGGCGGGGGCGGCCTGCGGTGGCCGGGGAGATCTTCGGCACCGCGCCGCGCGAGCTGGCCCGTGCGGTCAGCCTGCAGCACGCGGTGGAGATGATGCGGGTCATCATCGACGTGGTCGAGGCCCAGGTGCCGCAGCTGGCCGCGCCGGGCAACGAGTCCGCGCTGCGCGAGGCCGTGCTGCGCTACACCCGGGAGGTGGCGTTCGCCGCGGCCCAGGTGTACGCGCGGACCGCGGAGGCCCGCGGCGCGTGGGATACCCGGCTCGAGGCGCTGGTCGTCGACTCGCTGGTGCGGGGCGAGACCGACGAGGGGCTGGTGTCCTGGGCGTCGGCGCTGAACTGGTCGTCCGCGCCGGTGGCGGTGATCGCCGGCTACGCGGACCCGGGCAGCGAGCCGGAGGCGCTGATCGACGAGCTGCGCGCGATCGCCCGGCGGGCCCGGCTGGACCTGATGGCCGGCGTGCACGGGACCCGGCTGGTGGTGGTGATCGGGGGGACCGACGAGCCGATGCGCGCGGCCAGCCTGCTAGCCGGGCGGTTCGGCCCCGGAGCGGTCGTGGTCGGCCCGCCCGTGCCTGACCTGCCGTCGGCCACGGTTTCGGCGGGCGCGGCGCTGGCCGGCCTGCGCTCGGCGGCCGCCTGGCCAGAGGCCCCGCGCCCGGTGCAAGCTGCCGACCTGCTGCCGGAGCGGGCGCTGGACGGCGATCAGGCGGCCCGCCGGGAACTGATCGAGGATGTGTACGAGCCGCTGCTGGCCGGGGGCACCGCCCTGGTCGACACCGTCACCACCTTCCTGGAGCAGGGCAGCTCGCTGATCGACACCGCACGGATGCTGTTCGTCCACCCGAACACGGTGCGCTACCGCTTGCGCCGGGCCGGTGAGCTGACCGGCCTGCTGCCGACCAACGGCCGGGACGCTTTCGCGCTCTGGATGGCCATCGTCTACGGCCGGCTGGCAAGCAAGGACGCGTGAATTGTAGGTTTCGTACAGCCGACCGGCGCAAAAGTTCGTTCACTTCGTCATTCGTATAGCTGACTCCTACAGTGCACGCTGGGGTGATGCTGCTGATCACTGCCCCGGGCCAGGGTGCCCAGGCCCCGGGGTTCCTGTCCGCCTGGCTGGAACTGCCCGGGTGGGCTGACCGGCTGGGGGCCTGGTCGGAGCTGGCCGGGTGTGACCTGATCCGGGCCGGGACGACGGCCGGCGCGGAGGAGATCAGGGACACCGCGGTGGCGCAGCCGCTGCTGGTGGCGGCGGCCGTGTCGGCCGCCGAGGAGCTGTTCGGCGGGCTTTCCGCGGCCCCGGAGCGGGCCGGCGGGGTGGCCGGGCACAGCGTCGGCGAGCTGGCCGCAGGGGCGATCGCGTCGGTGATCAGCCCGGCGGACGCGATGCGGCTGATCGGGATCCGCGGCCGGGCCATGGCCAAGGCCGCGGCGGTCACCGACACCGGGATGACCGCGGTGCTCGGCGGCGCCGAGGACGACGTTCTGGCCGCTCTCGAGAAGCACGGGCTGACCCCGGCCAACGTGAACGCCGCCGGCCAGATCGTGGCCGCCGGGACCATGGACGAGCTGGCCGCGTTCGCCGCGGACCCGCCGGCTGGGGCCCGGCTGCGGCCGCTGGCGGTGGCCGGCGCGTTCCACACCCGGCACATGGAGCCTGCCGTGGCCGAGCTGGCGGCGGCCACCGCGGACATGGAGGTGCACGACCCGGCGCTGCCGCTGCTGTCCAACCGGGACGGCGCGGTGGTCGCCTCCGGGGCGGACTGGATCGGCCGCATCGTCAACCAGGTCAGCACCCCGGTCCGGTGGGACAAGTGCATGGCCACGATGGCTGGCCTGGGGATCACCGCGCTGATCGAGCTGCCGCCCGCGGGTACGCTGACCGGGCTGGCCCGGCGGGCGCTGCCCGGCGTCCAGCTGCTCGCCCTGAAGACCCCTGATGACCTGGCCGCGGCCCGGCAGCTGATCGCCGAGCACGGCCCGGGCGGCGCCCGAAGCAGCCCATGAAAGGCAGGCCCCACATGCGCGTTTCCCAGGGTGCTCCGGGCGCCCGGATCCTGGCCTTCGGCGGCTACCAGCCCGCCCGGTCGGTGACCAACGACGAGCTGGCCCAGACCATGGACACCAGCGACGAGTGGATCAGGTCCCGGGTCGGTATCGCCAGCCGCCGGATCGCCGCGCCGGACGAGAGCGTGGCGGACATGGCCTGCGCGGCGGCTGGCAAGGCGCTGGCCGGCAGCGGGCTGTCGCCGTCGGACATCGACCTGGTGATCGTGGCCACCTGCACGTCGGAGACCCAGATCCCGAACGTGGCCGCCACGGTGGCCCGGCGGCTCGGTATCATCGCGCCCGGCGCCTACGACCTGAACGCGGCGTGCGCCGGGTTCTGCTACGCGCTCGCCTCGGCCAGCGACGCGATCCGCACCGGCTCCGCCGCGCACGTGCTGGTCATCGGCGCGGAGAAGCTGTCCCAGTGGGTCGACTGGACCGACCGGTCGACGGCGATCATCTTCGCGGACGGGGCCGGGGCGGCGGTGGTCGGGCCCTCTTCTGAGGAGACCGGCCCGGGCATCGGGCCGGTGGTCTGGGGCAGCGCAGGCGACATGGCCGAGCGGATCTACGTGAAGGACCGCAACTCGTTCATCCACCAGGACGGCCAGGCCGTGTTCCGGTGGGCGACCACGGCGCTGCACCCGATCGCTAAAGAAGCGTGCGCAGCCGCCGGGATGGACCCGGCCGAGCTGACCGCGTTCGTGCCGCACCAGGCCAACCTGCGCATCATCGAGGCGATCGCCCGCAAGCTGGGCGCGCCGCAGGCGAAGGTGGCCGACGATATCGTGACCGCGGGCAACACCTCGTCTGCCTCGATCCCCCTGGCACTGTCCCGGATGATCGAGCGCGACGAGGTGGTCTCCGGGGACACCGCACTGCTGATCGGCTTCGGCGCGGGCATCTGCTACGCGGCGCAGGTCGTCAGGCTGCCCTGACGGCGCCCTCATCCAGGGGCCCGGCGGTCCCTGAATGAGGGCGGGGCCGGCTATCAACAAACACATCGCTAAGGAGACACGGGCACATGGCCATGACCGACCAGGAAATTCTGACCGGCCTCGGCGAGATCATCGACGAGGTGGCCGGCGTCCCGGCCGAGGAAGTCACCCCCGAGAAGTCGTTCGTCGACGACCTCGACATCGACTCGCTGTCGATGGTGGAGATCGCGGTGGCGGCGCAGGACAAGTTCGGCGTCGAGATCCCCGACGACCAGCTCAAGGACCTGACCACCGTCCAGGACGTGATCGACTTCGTCCGGAAGGCGGAGGCTTCCGCCTGACCTGGGGAGACGCCTGCGCGGCGTCCCGGCGGGAGTGCCGGGGCGCCGCGCCGCACCCAACCCGAGGAGCACAGTTCGATGGGCACTGACCCGAAAGTTGTCGTCACCGGTCTCGGCGCGATCACCCCGGTGGGCGCCGACACCGCCGCGACCTGGGAAGCACTGGTGGCCGGGCGCAGCGGTGTCACGGCCCTGGCCGACGACTGGGCCGCCGAGCTGCCCGCCCGGATCGCGGCCTGGGCCGCGGCCGACCCGGCCACGCTGATGGAGCGGGTGCAGGCCCGCCGGATGGACCGGTGCGAGCAGTTCGCGATGATCGCCGCGCGGGAAGCGTGGGCCGACGCGGGAGCGCCGGCCCCGGAGCCGGAGCGGCTCGGCGTGGTCGTGTCCAGCGGAATCGGCGGGGTCGGCTCCACCCTGGCCGCCTACGACACGCTGAAGGAAAAGGGCTGGCAGCGGCTGTCGCCGTTCACCGTGCCGATGCTGATGCCGAACGGCCCGGCCGGGTGGATCGGCATCGAGCTGGGTGCCCGGGCCGGCGTGCACGCCACGGTCAGCGCCTGCGCGTCCGGCGCCGAGGCGATCGGCTACGGGATCTCGATGATCCGCTCCGGCCGTGCGGACGTCGTGCTGGCCGGCGGCACCGAGGCCGCCATCCTCCAGCTGAACCTGGCCGCGTTCGCCGCGATGCGGGCGCTGTCCACCAGGAACGACGAGCCGGAGCGCGCGTCCCGCCCGTTCGACAAGGGCCGGGACGGGTTCGTGCTCGGCGAGGGCGCGGGCATGGTGGTGCTCGAATCGGAGTCGCACGCCGCCGCGCGCGGGGCACGGGTGTACGCGGTCGCGGCCGGGGCCGGGTACTCCAGCGACGCGCACCACATCGCCCAGCCGGAGCCGGACGGCACCGGGATCGTGCTGGCCATCCAGCGGGTGCTGGCCGACGCGGGCGTGTCGCCCGAGCAGGTCGTGCACGTGAACGCGCACGCCACCTCGACGCCCGCGGGCGACGTGGTGGAGGCGCTGGCCATCGCCCGGGCGCTGGGCGACGCGGCCAGCGGCGTCGTGGTATCGGCCACCAAGTCGATGACCGGGCACCTGCTCGGCGGGGCCGGCGCGATCGAATCGGTGGCCGCGATCCTGGCGCTGCGCGACGGCGTGGCCCCGCCCACCATCAACCTGGAGGACCCGGACGACGACGGCGGGCTGTCGATCGTCCCCGAGGCGCGTGAGCTGCGGCCGCGCAGCAGCAAGCCGATGGCGGTGCTGAACAACTCGTTCGGGTTCGGCGGGCATAACGTCGCGCTGATCTTCACCGCCGCCTGATGGCCGGGCGGGAGCCCGGCGCGCGGCCGGTGCACGGGCAGGTGTGCTACCTGCAGCTGCCCGCGAACGACGTGGCGCACTGCGCCCAGTTCTACGCGGCGGTGTTCGGCTGGGAATCCGGGATGCACGGGGGTTCTGAGTTCAGCGCGCCGGGCGTCATCGGCCAGTGGGTGACCGAGCGGGGCGTGGCCGGGCCCGATGCCGGGCCGCTGCTGTGGGTCTGCGTCGACGGGATCGACGACGCGCTGGCCCAGGCTCAGGTGCACGGCGGGACGGTCGTGGACCAAGCCGTACCAGGACGGCGGGATGCGCTGGCTGGCGACGGTACGGGACCCGGCGGGCAGCCTGGTCGGCCTGGTCCAGCTCGGGCCGCGCTGAGACGCCGGCCGGCCCCGGCGGCCGGACAGCCCGGGGCCGGCCGGTCAGCGCTGCTGTCCCACGGCAGTGCTGTTACGGAAGGGCTGTTACGGAAGGGCTGTTACGGAAGGGCGCTGGCGGCGCGGGTGTAGCTGTCCAGCGTGGTGTCCCAGAACCGCGGCACGTCGATGCCGGTGGCGACCAGCGCGTTCCGCCGCTGGGCCGGGGCGGCGAAATCGGTCACGGTCATCCCGGCGGTCAGCCGCCCGGCGGTCTCGACCTGGACCTGCGCCGGGGTGAACGAGAGCAGGCCCGGCTCGGCCACATGGGCGACGGCGCAGACGTCGTGCACGGCCGGGCCGTCCGGGGCCTGGCCGCCACCGGCGGGCGGCGTGCCCGGGGGCCGGTAGCCGGCTATCACCGGCAGCATCAGGTCGTCGGCCAGCCGTCCCAGGGTGCCGAGCCTTGCCCGGACCGCGGTGTCGGCCCGGGCCTGGAGCGTGACGTCCAGTCCGACCATCGTCACCGTCCAGCCCGCGCCGAATACGATCGCGGCGGCCTCCGGGTCGGCCGCGATGTTGAACTCGGCAGCCGGGGTGACGTTGCCGCGGCCGGCCGAGCCGCCCATGATCACGAAGTCGCTGACCTCTGTGGTCAGGGCCGGGTAGCGGCGCACGGCGAGCGCGATGTTGGTCAGCGGGCCGACCGCGATCAGCGTGATCTCGCCGGGCGCGGCGCGGACCTGCTCGATGATGAAGTCGGCGGCGTGGCCCGGGTCCGGGCCGCTGGCCGGGTCGGGCAGTTCCACCAGGCCGAGCCCGGACTCGCCGTGCACGTCGCGGGCGTCGATCGCGGAGCGCAGCAGCGGTCCCGGGCTGCCCGCCACGACCGGGACGCCGGCCACGCCGAGGAAGTCTCGGATCCGCAGGGCGTTGGCCGTGGTCTTGTCCAGGCTGACGTTCCCGGCCACCGTGGTCAGGCCGGCCAGCGCCAGGCCCGGGTGGCCGTGCGCGTAGACCAGCGCCAGAGCGTCATCGATACCGGGATCGCAGTCAATGATGATTTTCCTGGCCGTCACCGGAACATCCTCGCATTCCGGGCGAAGGCGGCCCGCTCTGACCGGGCCGGCCGGGCCGGCCCCGGTCAGAGCGGGGCGCCCAGCGGGCCGTACCCAGCCTCCAGCGAGCGGGCCCAGTGCGCGGCGAAGTCCGGCTGGCTGCCGTCCGTGTCGGTGAACCCGTACTCCTGGTACAGGCCCCAGGTGGCCAGCGCCCGGCCGGACCTGGCCAGCACGTCCGGGTCGGCGGCCAGCGCCGCGACCGCGCGGCCCAGGTAGTGCGGGGTCTCGGAGAAGGCGAAGTTCGGGTCCTTGGCCGCGCCGTCCCGCCAGTTCTCCTCCGTGACGCCGAAGTGCTCGAGCATGGCCTCCGAGCGCAGGAAGCCCGGCGTGATCGCGACCGCGGCCACCCCGAACGGCTTCAGCTCGGCCGCCTGCGCCACCGCCAGCCGGATCACCGCGGACTTGGCCAGGTCGTAGTAGAACGAGCCGCGGTAGCGGGCCGTATTGCCGTCGGTGACCTCGACCACCAGCCCGCTGCGCCGGGCGACCATCAGCGGCAGCGCGAACCGGCTGGTGATGATGTGGGTCTCAACGGCCTGGCGGAGCAGGCGGAGCCCGGTTTCCAGGTCCTGCTCCCACACCGGGTGCGCCCAGTCGGTCAGCGGGTCGCCGCCCCAGACCGAGTTGACCAGGATGTCCAGCCGCCCGTCGTGCGCCGCGGCGATCCGGCCGGTCAGCGCCTGGACCTGGCCCGGGTCGCTGTGGTCGGTCCGCACGCTGATCCCGGTGCCGCCCGCCTTCGTGACCTGCGCCGCGGTTTCCTCGATGGTCTCCGGCCGGTCCATCCCGGCGCGCCCGCGCCCGTCCGTGCTCGACCGCCCGGTCACGTACACGGTCGCCCCGGCCGCCCCCAGCTCGATCGCGATCCCCCGGCCACCGCCCCGGGTCCCGCCCGCGACCAGCGCCACCTTCCCCGCTAGCGCCCTGCTGCTGTCGCTCACCTGCACCGCACCCTCCTGATCAGTTCTCTTCGCCTGCCGGGCCATCCGCAGGCAGGTACGCCGCGAGCACGGCGCCGATCCCGGCGGTCACCCGGTCCGGCAGGGTCCCCTCGCGGTCGAGGGCCCAGGTCAGGCCGGCACCCGCGATGACAGCCTGAATGGAGCTGGTCAGCGGCCCGGCGGGCGTGCCGGCCCGCAGCTCGCCGGTCGCGATGGCCTCCTCCACCAGCGCCGTGATGGCCCGGCCGTGCGCCTGGTGCACGGCCAGCGCGGGCTCGTACAGCTCGGGGTCGGTCAGGTCCAGGCAGAGGAACGCGAGATGGTTGGCGAAGCGGTCCGGCGTCGTCATCGGCGCCAGCCGGCCGACCGCGAGCGCGGTCAGCGCGGCCAGCGCGCTGCCGTGCTGCTCCCGGGCCTCCCGGGCCTGCCCCGCGACCGCGCCGGTGCCAGTGTCGGCATCGGCCGCGCTCTGCCGGGCCAGCGCGAGCAGCAGCCCGCGCTTGGAGCCGAACCGCTGCACGAGCGTGGCCGGCACCAGCCCAACCTCGGTCGCCACCGCGGCCAGCGTGAACCGGGCCGGCCCGATCCGCCCGATGACCTCCGCCGCCGCCCGCAGGATCGCCGCATCCTCCGTCCCCCGCGGCCGTCCCACCACAGTTGTCTCCCCAGAACCACGGTCGACTTAATAAGTGAACCTTCATTTATTAAAGCAGAGGCAAGACACCCATCGCCACCGGGAACCGCAGGCAGGTATGCCGATAGATCGCTAAGTCGACTTGGCGACAGTCTCGCGGGCCAGGCCTGCGGCCGGTCCGGTCACCCGGTGGCGTGCAGCCAGCGGACGGGGGCGCCTGCCGCGGCGTGGCGGAACGGCTCGAGCTCGTCGTCCCAGGGGTCGCCGAGGAGCAGGCACAGCTCCTCCTCCAGCGACCCGCCGAGGGCCGGGTGCCGCGGGCCGTGCGTTTCCCGCAGGTCGCTGACGCTGTCCCCGTGGTCGGCCGCCAGCCGGAGACCGCCGGCCGCGGGCGGGCGGCTCGCGGCCGCCAGAGCGAGCACGGCCCGCAGCCGGGTCTCGGGGATCATGATGTCGCCGCTCGCCGTGGTGGTCGCCGAGAACAGCCCCAGGGTCGGCGTGTAGCTGTAGCGCACCGAGTCGCATCCCGGGCTGGCTTCCTCGGTCACCTCGAACCGCAGGAGGTTCCAGGTGGCCAGGGCGGAAGTCATGGCCCCGCCGGTGCCGGGCGGGCCCTGCCAGGCCAGCTCGGTGCGGAGCATGCCGGGAGAGGCAGGCTGGTCCACCCATGGCAGGGTCACCGGCACGCCTAGGACACCTCCGACGGCCCACTCGATGTGCGGGCCCAGCGCCGGAGGCGCGGAGTGAACGTGCAGCACACCACGTACGGTCACGTGACCTCCCTGCCAACGGACGAGGTGCGTCTTCCCCAACGACCTCGGCCCCGCAAGGAGCGGTGACAGCCGTAGCTGCTGCCGATCTGGTTCCTCATTGTGCCCCAGCAGATGCCCCGGTTCCAGCATTTGTTCGAGCGAATATGCGAATGCCCCGGCCACGCCGGCGTGTCGCGTTGATCTCGCCGGCGTGTCGCGCTGGACGTCTGGCGCGTCACCGTGCCCAGCCGGCCGCTCAGCCCCCGGCCGCCGCCCACCCGCACGGCGGACCCGCCGTCCGGGCCAATCCGGCCGGCCGCCGCGC
>DASVBE010000092.1:0-18703 GCA_036375995.1 Streptosporangiaceae bacterium
GCGCTCGGCGTCGCTCATCTCGTTGAGCAGGACGTTCGGGCTCTGCAGCGGCGGCATCCGGCGCAGGTGGTCCAGCGTCCACATCTTCTTCGGGTCGCCCAGGTCGAGGTGCGGCTGGGCGACCATCGTCTTGCCGTCGTCGCGGACGTAGCCCATGTCGGACACCACGTCGGCCCAGTTCCAGCCGTGGTAGAGAGTCTCCCATTCGCGCTTGCCGATGAGCTGGCCCATGTTCGGGGTCTCCCGGCCCTGGAAGGTGGGACGGAACGCCTCGACGTCGGTCCACCGGCAGACCTCGTGGCAGTAGGTGCGGACCTGGCCGTCGACCTCGTCCATCACCATGTCCTCACGGACCAGGCACGGGACCATGCAGGTCCAGCACCGGTGCGGGTACACGTAGTCGACGTTCTCGGCCACGATCGGGTGGTGCCCGTTCGGGTACTTGAGGCGGTTGTAGTTCTCCCACCACTTGCCGTACTTGTCGTACCAGCCCGGGTACTTGTACTCGAACCACTCGAAGTCGGCGTCGGTCATGCCGTCGATCCGCCAGTAGTTGGCCAGCCAGCCGGTGGCGAAGAACTGCGCGACCTCGTGCACGTAGCCCTTGTTCCAGATCTGGTTCCAGGACTCCTCGATCAGGTCATGCGGGATGACCAGGCCGTACTTCTCCAGCGGCACGAGGTAGCTGCGGTAGTAGTCGTCGTAGATCCACCGGCGCCACATCTCGGCGTAGGACTCGCGGTCCTTGCGGCGGTCCTTGGTGCCGTACTCGATGAACGTGCCGATGGCCGCGTCCACCACGCGGTGGTTGTTCCACCACGCGTACCGCAGGTCCCGCTCGAGGAGCTGGTGGTTGCTCTCGTCCGACAGCGCCATCAGGAGCGTGGCGTAGCCGTTGGAGATGTGCCGCGACTCGTCCGACTGCACCGAGTGGAACACGGTGGGCAGCAGGTAGTCGCCGTTGGCGGCGGCCTCAGCGGGCATGGCCACGAACAGCGTGTTGGTGAACGCCGTCTCGGCCACGATCGTGAGGTAGATGCTCGCGGCGGTGATCGCGTCGCCGGTGATGAAGCCCTCGGCGAACTGCCGGCCGATCGTGCCGCAGTAGTCGTTGTGGAAGTTGCGCAGGCTGTTGTTGAAGCCCGCCGGGTCGATGTAGTTGTTCATGTACAGGCGCTTGAGGTTCTGCTGGATCGTCGAGTGCCGGACCTCGTCGATCATCTGGATCGCCTGGCCGTTGTGCAGCTCCGGGTTCGGGACCGTCCGGAACAGCAACGGCATCGCGCGCGCGGCCGACACCTCGGGCAGCGGGATGATGGACAGGAACAGCTTCTGCCATTCCAGCCAGCGCTCCTGCACCTGGCGGAACATGTTGCCGCGGATCGCGCCGTCAGCCGCGCCGTAGACGCGGTGGTCCTTCTCTTCCTGCATCGGGAAGTAGGACCGCAGGACCTGCTTCAGCGGGTCCTTCTTCTGAGCCTTATGGAACGTGTAGTCAGTTCCGTACTGGGAGACAGGCTCGTGGTAAACGGGGTCCCAGGATAGCTCCTGGATCTTCTGATGGGCCTTGGCCACGCTCTGGCGACTCATAGTCACCCCTTCTTCTCGGGTCGGCGCAGACAGGCGGCCTGCTGCTTGGTGTCTCCTCCGGCCCAGCCCCTCACCGGACCGGCGAGCGCACGTACACCGCACGCCCGAAACTCCTATTGGTGCATCACAACCTGATCTGGCGGTCCGTGGGCTCTCAACATGAGACAGCCATCGGAGTCCTGACGGCCCGGCCCGCGCCCCCGGTTCCGTACTCCTTCCTGGTCAGGACCCTGGTCGGCGGGGCACGGGCGCGCGAAAGACCCCGCTGCGGCGCGCCGCAGCGGGGTGCCAGCCGGGGTCAGGCGCTAGTGGTGGTCAGGGAAGACGGCCGCGCGCAGGTCGGCCAGGGTGTCGTGGATGTGCCGGGTGTGCTGCCGGTTGCCCTCGGCGGCCGGCCGGATGCCGAGCGCCTCGAGCAGCGCGGCGGCGGGCAGCCCGGGGTCGCCCGCGGACCCGAGAACCGGGTGAAGTCCCTGCTCAGCAAGATGATGGAAGACGAGATTGACGACGCTCCACGGGTTGAACGTCTCGTGGTCACGATCGTGCTGGTGAGCCATCTGTCACCTCCGTGGGGCCGGCCCGGCGCGCGGGCCTGCTCGCCCGGGCTTCCGTTTGCCCTGGCGGGCCTACCCGGCGCGCCGATATCAAACGGGTCTAACGGGGAATTTATGGTCTCATCTTGAGACAGGTCACCGCCGACTTGTGCATATGGTGGGTACACGGACCACAAAGATTCCCGCGCTGGCCGCGGCTGGCTCTCCGCGGGATCGACCAGGAGCAGGGGAGGCGTCCAGTGCCGCCAGCAGCGACCCCCCAGCGGCAGCTGGCCGAGGGTTCCCGGCTCGCCCGGATCCGCGAGCAGTTCCTGACCGCCGAACGCGTCGAGCCCAATCAGGTGCGGGACACGATCCTGGCCTCGTGGTGGCGCTCCCGGCGGTGGAACGTGGCCGCGGACCATATCGACCTTTCCTACACCCGCGACCCTGACCTGGACACCCCGCTGACCCGCAGCGCCATGCCCATCCTGCGGCACCTGCGGGAGAACCTCGAGGGCCAGGCCATCAGCGTGATCCTGACCGACGCCAACGGCGTCGTGCTCAGCCGGATGACCGCGGATACGGACCTGGACCGGCACCTGGACAGCGTGATGCTGGCGCCCGGGTTCAGCTACGCCGAGGAGTTCGTCGGCACCAACGGCATCGGCACGGCGCTGGAGGGCGGCCAGCCGGCCCACGTGTTCGGGCACGAGCACTACGCCGAGAACCTGGAGGACCTGGCCTGCGCCGGGGTGCCCATCCACCACCCGATCTCCGGCAAGACGGTGGGCGCGGTCGACCTGACCTGCTGGCGCAAGGACGCCGACCCGCTGCTGATCGCGCTGGCCAAGACCACCGCGGACCAGATCACCCAGGCCCTGCTCACCGCGTCGAGCGCGCCCGAGCTGGAGCTGATGCAGGAGTACCTGCGCGCCTGCCGGCACACCGCGGGGATTGTGCTCGCACTGAACAACGACATGGTCATGATGAACGAGGTGGCCCGGCAGACGCTGGACCCCGGCGACCAGGTCGTGCTGCTCGGCCACGCGGCCGAGGCGCTGGCCAGCCGGCACCCGGGCGCGGTGGTAGTGCAGCTGCCGACCGGGGTGAAGGCCCGGCTGCTGTGCAAGCCGGTGCAGGGCCGGGGCCGTACCGGCGGCGGCGTGGTGCACGTGAAGCTGATCGAGCAGGCCGGGCCGCGGCCGCCCGAGCCGGCCGTGCCGGGCCCGTCCCGGATGGCGCTGCCCGGCCTGGTCGGCACCGGGGCGCTGTGGGTGCGCGGCTGCCACCAGGTGGACACGGTCTACCGGTCCGGCGAGTGGCTGGCCCTGGCGGGCGAGCGGGGCACCGGCAAGCTGGCCGTGCTGCGCGCGACGCATCAGCGGCGCAACCCGGCCGGGCGGTTCCACGTGCTGGACGCCGCGGAGGCCGCGGATCATTCGTGGCAGGCCGGGGCCCGGCGGGAGCTGCTCGAGGGCGTGGGCACGCTGGTGATCAGGCACGTGGACCGGCTCAACGCGCGGCGGATGCACGCGCTGGCGGCGGCCCTGCAGGAGGCCCTGGCGCAGCACCGGCAGGAGTCGCTGTGGGTGGCGGTCACGCTGAGCGAGGGCCGGCCGAACGCGAGCCTGGCCCGGCTGCTGGGGTTCTTCCCCAGCACGATCGAGCTGCCGCCGCTGCGCCACCACATCGAGGACCTGCACGACCTGGTGCCGTTCTTCCTCGGGAAGCTCAACCAGCACGCGCGGCTCACCTGCTCGGCCGAGGCCATGCAGCTGCTGGTGCGGTCGTCGTGGCCGGGTAACACCGAGCAGCTGTGGCAGGTGCTGCGGCGGGTGGTGCAGCACCGGCGGACCGGGTCGATTCAGCCTGCCGACCTGCCGCCGGAGTGCTGGACGGTCAGCCGGCGTCTGCTATCGCCGCTGGAGTCGATGGAGCGCGACGCGATCGTGCAGGCGCTGCTGGACTCGGGCAACAACAAGGTAAAGGCGGCGGGGTCGCTGGGCATGTCGCGGGCGACCATTTACCGGAAGATCCACGAGTACGGGATCGTCACGCCGGCTAGCTGAGCGTCGCGGCGCGGAGCGCAGGCGGCACTGCTGACTCATTGTGAGAAGCGCGGGGCGCCCGTGCCGGGTTACAGAGGAGTAAGGCATCCCCGGTAGCCCGGTAGCGGGGCTCGTTCTTCGTCGAAGGAGCAGCCATGACCGCAGTTGATTCAGGCGCTAGCGACTCCACGCACGCCGCCCCCGAACCCCCGGCCGCCGCGCCTGCGCCGGTCTGGGGCGGTGACCCGATGGCCGTCGGGCTGCCGTCCTTCATCGCCGGCTCGGTCGCGCTCGGTCTGGTGCTGGTCGGGATGGTCCCGGCCACCGCGGTCGGCGCGTCGCTGCCGATCATCCTGGCTGCCACCGCGACCGGCCTGTTCATCGCGACGGTCTGGTCCGCCGTCGTGGGGCAGAGCGCGGTGGCGTGCGTGTTCGGCATCTTCGCGGGCTTCTGGCTGAGTTACGCGGTCCTGGTGCTGGGCCTGGTGCACGGGTGGTTCGGGATTACGGTGCTGGCCATCAAGTCCACTCAGGAGCTGTTCCTGACCGCCTGGCTGGTGATCATCGTGATGCTCACGCTGGCCACGCTGCGGCTGCCGGTCGCGTACACCGCGCTGTTCGGGCTGATCGACGTGGCTCTTCTGCTGGTGCTGATCGGCACCGCGAACGCGTCGACCGGGACACTGAAAGTGGCCGGGTACGTGGTGCTGCTGTTTGCGGCGCTGGGCGTGTACCTGTTCTTCAGCACGGTGTCGCTGGCCACCGGCGGCAAGGCGATGCCGCTCGGCAAGCCGCTGATGAGCTGATCCAGCGGGCTGGGCCGCGGGCCGGGGCGTCGGCCCGCGGCCGGCCCTGGCCACGGCGCCAGCCCGGGCGGGGACGGCGGCCCGGGCGGGGACGGCGGCCCGGGCCGTACGATGGCCCGGTGAAACGCCGCCGTCCGCAGCTTCCGGCTGGTCACGAGTTCGCCGACCCGACCCGGCGGACCTACCTGGCCCAGGAGCGCACCCTGCTGGCCTGGTGGCGGACCGGCCTGGGCACGATCGCGGTGGCGGTCGCGATCGGGCGCCTGCTGCCCGCCGTGGCCAAGGCCCCGCGCGTGCCGTTCCTGTGGATCGGCACCGGGTTCGGCGTGCTCGCGCTGACCATGATCGTGTTCGGCGCGCTGCGCCAGCGGGAGGTGACCAGGTCGCTGGCCGAGGGCGAGTACGCCGAGCTGAACCCCGTGGTGGTGCTCGCGATGACGATCCTGATGGCCGTCCTTACCATCGCAGCGATCGTGGCCCTGTTCCTCGACTCCTGACGGGCCCGGGTCGCCGGCCGACGGAGCCCGGTCTGGCTAGACGCGGGTCTGCCGATTGTGTGTGCCCAGGTCACCGGGGTCACGGGAAAGTCCGGGACGACAGGGGCAGGCGGCACGCCGCAGGGCATTTTGCCATTCGGCTGACCTTAACCACCGTGATGTGCTGCGCTGTACGCGTGGGTCCGGGTTTGCCCTGTTGCCCGGGGCGTGGGAGTAGCGGGTGAGCGAGGATCAGGATCTGCCGGCTCGGCCTGCGCTGAGCGGCCGGCGCGAGCGTGCCCGTTTGCTGGGCGAGGACGGCCCCCCCGCGTGGGAGGACGATGGCGCCGGCCAGGCTGTGCCGGGTGACGGGCCGCCCCCGGTGCCGCAGGGCCCCATTGCGCCGCGCCAGCTGCCCCGGCGAGTCCCCGGCAGCGCGCCCGGCGGCCGCGCGGCCCCGCCCGGGGTCCGTCCCGCCGAGCCGGTTCGCCTCCCCCGCCCGGCCGGCGACGCGCCCAGCCGCGGCGCCTTCGAGCCGCCGCCCAAGAGCGGCGAAGCCGCAGGCCCGCCGGACGGCGGGCCCCTGTCCGGCCGCCCCTCCGGCCCAGGCCGCCGCCTCCCCGACCTGAAGCCCGCCAGCGACTCGTGGTCCGGCGCGTTCCAGCCCACGGGGCACCCGGGCGCCCGGCCAGCCGGCACGGTGCTCGCCGATGACCCGCAGCCGGGGGTGCGCCCGGCCGCGCCGTCGGCCCCGCTCGACGACCCGGGCCCTAGATCGTCGCCGTCGGGCCTTGTTCCGCCTGTGGCGCCGGCGGCTAACCGGGCGGTGAGCGGCGAAGGCGCCGGCACCCCGGCCCCTTCCCGGTTCGGCCAGTCTCCGGCCGGCGGCCTGCGCGCCGCTGGTCCCGCTGGGCTGGCCCCGGCCAGCCGCCCCTCCTCCGCGGAATCCGCGCTGACCCCGGCCCAGCGGCGCTCCCCTGCCGGGTCCACTCTGCCTCCCGTCAGCCGGCGCTCCCTTCCGGATTCGGCGCTGTCCGCGCCGCCGTCCCGGCGGGGTCCGGCCCCAGCCATCCCGCCTGGTGCCGGCCGCGACGCAGGGTCCACTGGCCCGCCGCCCCGGCCCGCGGGCGCACGTCCCGGGGCGGCCGGCGCCCGGCCGCCGGCGCGGTCGCCTAAGGCCGAGCCGTCCTGGGGCTCGGTGCTGGCCTCCACTATGCGGTTGTGGGCGCAGCGCCGCGGCCGCCGGTGGCGGGCCACGGTGGTGGCCGCGCTGGTGCTGGTCGTGGCCGCCGCCGGGGTGACGGCCGGCACGATCTGGATGACTTCCCGGCACCGAGCCACCGCCAGCCCGTCCAGCAGCGCCAGCCCCACGGTGACGCGCTCCTCGCCGCCGGGCGCCCGCGCGGTGTCGGCTGCCGCATCGGTCAGGCAGGCCGCGGCCCGCTGGGTGACCAAGCAGGTCAACCGCGCCGCGATCGTCGCCTGCGATCCGGCGATGTGCTTGCTGCTGCACAACTCGGGCTTCCCGGCCGCCAACCTGGTCCCAGTGCTGCCCGACACCACCGATCCGCTCGGCGCGGACCTGGTCATGGCCACCGCGGTGGTCCGCAATCAGTTCGGCCGCCGCCTGACCCGGGTCTACGCCCCGCTGGCGATCGCCCGGTTCGGCACCGGCAGCCTCCGGATCGACGTCCGCCAGGTCCTCCCCGCCGGATCCTCGGGAGCCCGCGCCCAGCTGACCGCCAAGCTGCGCGAGGCCCGCCAGTCCGGCCGCCAGCTGCTGGCCAATAGCCGCATCAAGGTGTCCGGCCAGGCCCGCACGGTGCTGAGCCAGGGGCATGTGGACGAGCGGCTGATGGCTACCCTGGCCGCGCTGGCCACCGACGAGGCCATCGATGTGCTCGGCTTCGGCGACGCCAACCCGGGCGCCAGCGCCTGGGTCCCGCTCCGGTCCGTCGATCTGGTCGCCGCCGACCCGGACCATCGCCGCAACGTCCGGGCCTACCGGCACGCGCTGATCAGCTTCCTGCGCGCCCAGGACGCCGCCCTGTACCGGGCCACCAGCATTACCGTCCTGACCACCCAGTCCGGCAACCGCGTGATCCGGATCGCCTTCGCCGCGCCGAGCCCCTAGCCACCACGGCCCCCAGCAAACTGGGCCCCAGCCGCCACTGGGCCCCAGCCGCCACTGGACCCCAGCCGCCACAGGCCCCGGGCCGGCGCGGCCGGCCGGGTACGGCCTGGTCCATCTCCGGACCGCTGGCTGCTGCCGTCCTCAGCGCGGCGCTCCGCCAGGCCCGCCCGGGCCGGGCAGGCGGCCTTAGCCTGCCGACACCGTTGTCGACGAGGCGCAGGCCGCTATCTCGCGCCAGCCGTGATACTCCAGTGTCCCGGGCTGGCCCGCGCCTTCGGCGCTGGAGGCCGGCACCCACCAGCGCTTCACGAAGGTTCCCGCCGGGCACTGGTAGACCAGCGGCGGAGCGCCGATGTGGGCCGAGTCGTACGCCCGCTTGGCGGGCCCGGCCACCAGCAGCAGCGCCCCCATCACCAGCACCGCGGCGATGACCTTCATGTATGTCCTCCGGGCCCGGGTCCGTCGTCACCTCCCATTATGGGAACTCATGTTCGGATAATCGAGCGTTTTTTCGAACAAATCCAACCTCGCATATGACTACTCGTCTTTGAGCAGTCATGTTTTACTACCGGAATGAACCCCACCCGGCTGTTCGTGCTCGGGGCCCTGGCCCGGCGCGGCCCGATGTACGGTCACCAGCTCCGCCGCGGTGCCCGGCTGGACCGGGCCGAGCTGTGGTCCGAGGTCCGCCCGGGATCCCTGTACGGCGCACTGCACCGGCTCGCCGCCGAGGGACTGATCGAGCCGGTCGCGGTCGAGCAGGACGGGAACCTGCCCGCCCGCACGGTGTACGCGATCACCGCGGAAGGCCACCGTGAGCTGCGGGCGCTGCGGGCCGAGGCGTTCGCGGCCACGGGCCTGCGGCCGGACCCGGTTGACCTTGCCCTGGTGATGAGCGGCGACCTGGACGAGGAGATCCTGCGCGGCCACCTGGCCGACCGGATCACGGCGCTGTCCGCGCAGGCCGCGGCCATCGCCCGGCACGGCGACCGGGCCTGGCCGGATCAGACGGTGGCCGACGACCTGGTGGCGGAGCACGCCCGGCTGCGGCTGGAGGCCGAGCTGGCCTGGCATGAGCTGGTGCTCGACCAGCTCGGCAAGCTCACCGCGAGCAGCGAGCACCGGGCGGAGACAGCGTGACCGTCCGGCCGCTGCGGCTGCTCGGCGACCCGGTGCTGCGCACCGCGTGCGACCCGGTAACGAAGTTCGATGACGCGCTGGCCCAGCTCGTCCAGGACCTGCTGGACACCGTTCAGGAGCCGGGCCGGGCCGGGCTGGCCGCGCCGCAGATCGGCGTCGGCCTCGCCGTGTTCAGCTATTTCGTGGATGGCCAGCTCGGCTACCTGATCAACCCGGAGATCGCCGAGCAGCGCGGTGAGCAGGACGGTCCTGAGGGCTGCCTGTCCATCCCCGGGGTGACCGCTTTCCGGACGCGGGCCGCGGTGGCCGTCGCCCGCGGCGTGGACCTGGACCAGCAGCCGGTGCAGGTGACCGGCACCGGCGAGCTGGCCAGGGCACTCCAGCACGAGACCGACCACCTGCGCGGCGAGCTGTTCATCGACGCGCTGACCGGGCGCGAGCGGCGCAGCGTGCTGCGCCAGATAAGGGAGCAGCAAGCCGGCCCGGGCCAGCCAGGCCCGGGCCGCTGACCCGGAGGAACGGCTGGATGGTGGCGCCGCTGCCCTCGACGCTGAGCAGAGCGTAGGTCGTGCGGGTTCCGAAGAACTGCTGATGGCTGGCGAAATCACCGGTATGCGGAGGCGCTGCCGGCCGCCCGGCGCGCCTCCGGCGCAGGGACGCAGGTCAGCTGCGGCGGGCCAGGGCCAGCGGGATCGCCGCGATCAGCAGGATCGCCGCCCCGATGATCTCCACGATCAGCGAGGACGTGGCGTACGGCGCGGTGAAGGACTCCTGGAAGCCGAACAGCCCGACGTGCACGCTGAGGAACAGGCCCACCGCCGTACTGGCCAGCAGCCCGAAGCACGCCAGCACGGCGATCAGCCGCTGGGTGACCAGGAGGATCAGCCCCAGGGCCACCGCGGAGATGGCCTGGGCGAGGAACAGCGGGCCGATGGTGGGCACCAGGCGGTACGGGGGCGGGCCCTGCCAGAGCTTCAGGTGCACCAGGCCGGACAGGATCGTGAGCACCGCGCCGATGACGATGAGCGCGTAGACCGTCCACCGCACACCGCTGGAGGTGATCAGGCTGGGGCGGTTCATCAGCATGCGGACCAGGGATGGACGGCTGCTGCGGGAGGGCGGGCGGTTACGGACGGTGGAGCTCATGGTCAAACCTGCCTGAGGTCTATCGGAACGGCGGCCAGCACGGGCGGCACGGCTCCTCCTGGTAACGCGTCTGGCGGCTTGCTAACGCGTCAAGGCGGTGAATCGACCACCGCCACATTCATTACACGTACCAGTAGCACACCCTGGTTCACCGGAGCGAGACGGCCAGGCAAGCATTTGCCTCATCCGCGGGCCCTGGGTAACGCGCGGGTCAGGGGAAATGCACGTATTCGTAATCGAACGGCTTGCCGTTGATCCCGTTCCGCGGCGGGGCGATCCACGCCGCGATCTTCCCCCGCTCGTGCACCGGCCGCATGAGCGACCGCACATGGGTCTTGTCCACCTCGGTCGGCAGCCACGAGCCCTGCCGCCGCTCCCACTCCCCCTTGCGGAGAAGCTCGCCGGATGGTGTGGCCTCGATCCCGGCGAACGCCCCCACCTTCCGGTTGAACGCCACGTGCGGCAGCCGCAGCCGGAAACCGATCCCGGCGCTGTCCAGGATCCGGTTCCACCGGTTGACGCCGGTCTGGCAGTCGGCGATGTACTCCCGGCGCAGGTCGGTGTTGAGCCCGGTCAGCGCGGCCACCTCGGACTGCCCGATCTCGCCGTCGCCGGTCAGCGTGTCGACCATGATCGACTCGCTGGTCAGCTTGTGGTCATCTTTCCTGCGGTCCTCCAGCCAGCGGCCCTTGAGCCCGGCGGTGTAGTAGTTGGCCACGTTGGTCGACGTCTCGCCGCCGAACAGGTCGAGCGACACCGAGTAGTGGAAGTTCAGGTACTTCTGGATGACCTCGAGCGGGATCCCGCCGCGGGCCGCGACCTCGTCGGTGTCGTGCTCGGTCATGAGCTGGGCGGCGCGCTCGACCACCCGGTCCACCCCGGTGGTCCCGACGAACATGTGGTGCGCTTCCTCTTTGAGCATGAACTCGCAGGTCCGCGACAGCGGGTCGAACCCGGACTCCTTCAGCGTGCCCAGCTGGTACTTGCCGTCCCGGTCGGTGAAGTAGGTGAACATGAAGAACGACAGCCAGTCCGGGGTCTCCTCGTTGAACGCGCCCAGGATGCGCGGCGCGTCCGCGCTGCCGGAGTTGCGCCGCAGCAGCTCAGCGGCTTCCTCCCGGCCCTCCCGGCCGAAGTAGGCGTGCAGCAGGTAGACCATCGCCCACAGGTGCCGCCCCTCCTCGACGTTGACCTGGAACAGGTTGCGCAGGTCGTACAGGCTGGGCGCGGTCGCGCCCAGGTTGCGCTGCTGCTCGACCGAGGCCGGCTCGGTGTCGCCCTGCACCACGATCAGCCGCTGCAGCGCGGACCGGTACTCCCCCGGCACCTTCTGCCAGGCCGGCTCGCCCTTGTGCTCACCGAACCCGATTGTGCGGCCGGGGTCGCGCTCGGCCAGGAAGATCCCCCACCGGTATTCGGGCATGGGCACGTGCGCGAAGTGGGCCCATCCCTCCCGGCCCACGTTGATCGCAGTACGCAGGTAGACGTCCTGGGTCGGCAGCGCTGGGCCCATCGACCCCCACCAGGACAGGAAATCCGGCTGCCACGACTCGAGCGCGCGCTGCAGCCGCCGGTCCTCGTGCAGGCCGACGTTGTTCGGGATCTTCTCGGAGTAGTCAGCGGCAGTGGTCACGGTCAGACTCGCTTCCGGTCGAATCGGGCCCGCTGCCCGGTCCCGAACGCGCGCAGGGCGCCCTCCGGGCCGGACGCGTTGGGCCGGTTGAAGATCCAGTTCTGCCAGGCCGCCAGGCGGCCGAAGATCTTGGTTTCCATGGTCTCCGGGCCGGCGAACCGGAAGTTCGCTTCCAGCCCGGTCAGCGCGTCCGGGCTGAAGCTGGCCCGCTCCTCGGTCGCGATGCGGACCTCGTCGGCCCAGTCGATGTCGTCCGGCGCGAACGTGACCAGGCCAAGCTCCTCGGCCTCGGCCGCGCCCAGCGGCTCCCCCGCCTGCTTGGTCACCGCATCGAGGCCGGCCTCGTCGCCGAGGAACCGGGACGCCAGCCGGCTCAGCCCGTTGGCCATCGGCAGCGGCCCGCTGTTGAGCTCGCCGACCACGATCTCCGGTGCCGGGCGGTCGTCGCCGTCGTCTTCGAACGTCCCGTCCAGCATGTAGGACCGGTCCGCGGCCAGGGCCAGCTCGAGCAGCGAGCCGGCGAAGCAGCTGCCCGGCTCGATCAGCGCGATCAGGCTGCGGCTGGTGACGTCCAGCCGCTTCAGCGTGCGCTTGAGGTAGAGCAGGATCTCGGTGGCCAGCCAGTCGCCGTCCGCGGCGGCGCGGGCCACCAGCGCGTCGTAGGCCAGCACGCGACCCGTGTCACCCTCGGTGCGCAGCACCCACGTGCCCTGCTCCAGCTCGTTGGTGCGCAGGTCGAGGATCAGGTCGTCGAGCGCGCGGGTCACCGCCAGCGTCCAGAACGCCGCGCCCTGGGCGGCGATCCCGGCCGCGTCCGCCGGCGGTTCCCCGTCCGGCCCGGTCACGGTGATCTCCGCGGTGCCGGCCTCCCGGTCGAGCACCGCGGTCACGTGCGGGTAGCTGATCCGGTCCGGGCCGCGCTCCTTGGCCAGCGGGCTCAAGGAGATCCCGGCCGCGCCCGCAGCACCGCGCCCCGACCGTCCCGCCAGCTCCGCGGCCCGGGCCGCGACGGCCTCGTCCCAGCCGGGCCGCGGCACGACCTCGTCGACCAGCCGCCAGCGCGCCGCCTTCGGCCCGCCCAGGCCCTCGGACTTCGTCGCGAAGTAATCGGCCCGGTCGCGGCGCACGTGCCGCTTGTCCACGACCCGGGTGAGCCCGCCGGTCCCGGGCAGCACGCCAAGCAGCGGAAGTTCAGGAAGGGATACGGTGGACGACCGGTCATCGACCAGCATGATGTGCTCACACGCCAGCGCGAGCTCGTAACCTCCGCCGGAGGCGGTGCCGTTCAGCGCGGCCAGCCAGGCCTGCCCGGAATTCGCCGACGCGTCCTCCATCGCCCCGCGCGTCTCGTTGGTGAACTTGCAGAAGTTCACCTTCCACGCGTGCGGCGCGGCGGCCAGCATCCTGATGTTCGCCCCGGCGCTGAAGATCTTCTCCTTGCCGCTGGTCAGCACGACCACGGCGACCTCCGGGTGCTCGAACCGCAGGCGCTGGACCGCGTCGTACAGCTCGATGTCCACGCCGAGGTCGTAGGAGTTGAGCTTCAGCTCGTAGCCAGGGCGCAGCCCGCCCTGCTCGTCCACGTCCAGGACAAGCGTGGCCACGTTTCCGTCGGTGGACAGCCGCCAGTGCCGGTAGCGGGACGGCTCGGTCTGGAAGCCGACCGGCTCCTCCGCAGTGGCTGCGGTCATCAGGGGCTCCTTGAGTTGCTCTCCGGCATCTGCTATCTATGTTCTACACTTGCGTGTCCGTAAGTCAAGGAGTTGTAGCATTACCGCCACCGCAGGAATAGGTCCGGGCAGCGTCCCGGTGCTGTCCCGCCGCCAGGCGGCCGGGGCGCCCAGCGCCCGCGGCCTGCTGCTGACCCTGCTCGGCGAGTTCGTGCTCCCCGGCGAGACGCCGGCCTGGACCTCAGCCGTACTGGCCGCGCTGGCCCGGCTGGGGGTGGAGGAGAAGACCGCCCGCCAGGCGCTGATACGCACCGCCGCGGCGGGCTGGCTGGAGGCAGAGAAGGCCGGCCGCCGGACGCGCTGGCACCTGACCCCGGCCGCCCGGCGGCTGCTGACCGACGGCGCCGCCCGGATCTACTCGCACCTGGGCCCGGCCGGGCCGTGGGACGGCCACTGGCTGCTGGTCTCGGCCCGGATCCCGGATCAGGACCGCCGCGCCCGGCACCTGGTCCGCACCCGGCTGAGCTGGGCGGGCTTCGGCTCGCTCGGGCCCGGGCTGTGGATCAGCAGCCACCCGGGCCGGGCCGGCGAGGCGCTCGGCGTGCTGCGGGACGCGGGCGTCGCGGACGGCGCCCAGCTGTTCACGGCGACCAGGACCGGCCCCGGGGACGCCGCAGCCATGGCCGGCCAGGCCTGGGACCTGGCCGCGATCGAGCGGGAGTACGAGCAGTTCCTCGCCGCGTTCGGCGGGCCGCCCCCGGACGACGCGCTGGCCGGGCAGATCGCGCTCGTTCACGCCTGGCGCCGGTTCCCGGCCATCGACCCGGCCCTGCCGCGGGAACTGCTGCCGGAGCGGTGGAGCGGGCTGGCCGCGGCCCGCCTGTTCGCCCAGCGGCACGCGGAGCAGGCCGCCAGCGCCCAGGCCGAGTGGAACCGCCTGAACCCAGCCTGACCCGGCGGCCGCCGCCGCGGCCCCAGGCCGGCACGGCCGCACAACACCATCAACATTCCTTAATCAAGAAATCTTAATTTAGAAACCTAAATCAAGAAACGTCGATCAAGGAACGTTGAACAGCCGTCGCCACGCGATCGTGGCCGCCCGCACCCGTCTCACCCGCCCCGCGTGCGCCGTGGGCCATGGGCCGTGGGCGGTGGGCCGTGGACGCCCGGCCGTGGCCCAGAGCCCAGGGCCGCGCAAACCGCCTATCCGGCACAATGATCACCGTGGCCCCGAACCCGATGGACCCGCGCACACCGGTGATCGCTGGCGTTGGCCAGGCCTCCGAGCGGCTTGGCGAGCCCGGCTACCAGGGCCTGTCCCCGGTGGGGCTGGCCGCGGCGGCGGCCCGCGCGGCGCTGGCCGACTCCGGCGCGGACCCGGTCGCGGTGGCCGCGGTGATCGACACCGTGGCCGGCGTCCGCCAGTTCGAGGCGTCCCGGCCGGACCGCCCCGCCCCGCTCGGCCGGGCCGACAACTACCCGCGCGCGGTGGCCCGCCGGGTGGGCGCTGATCCAGCCCGGGCGATCCTCGAGGTCGTCGGCGGCCAGACCCCGCAGCACCTGGTCACCGAACTGGCCGGGGCGATCGCGGCCGGGGACTGCGGCGGCGCGCTGGTGTTCGGCGCCGAGGCGATCTCCACCGTGCGGCACTTCATGAGCCAGCCCGCGGAAACAAGGCCGGACTTCACCGAGACCGTGGGCGGCAGCCTGGAGGACCGCGGCCTGGGCCTCGGCGACCTGGCCTCGCCCTACCGGTGGGTGCACGGGCTGACCGACCCGCCCCGCGGCTACGCGCTGCTGGAGAACGCCCGGCGGGCCCGGCTCGGCCTGTCCCGCAGCGCCTACGCCGCGCAGATGGGCGCCCTGTTCGCCCCGTTCACCCGGGTCGCCGCGGCGAACCCGCACGCCGCCGCCCCCATCGAGCGGACCGCGGCGGAGCTGGTCACGCCGACCGAGCGGAACCGCCTGATCGCCGACCCGTACACCCGGTTCCTGGTCGCCAGGGACCAGGTCAACCAGGGCGCCGCGGTCCTGCTGCTGCCCGCCGGGACGGCCCGGGACCTGGGCGTGCCCCCGGAGGCGTGCGTGTACCTGCACGGCCACGCCGACCTGACCGAGCGGGATGTGCTGGACCGGGCCGACCTGGGCGCCAGCCCAGCAGCCGTGCTGGCTATCCGGCACGCGCTGGAGCAGGCCGGGATCAGCCCGGCCGGGCTTGACCTGCTCGACCTGTACAGCTGCTTCCCGATCGCGGTGCTCGCCGTGTGCGACGGGCTGGGCCTGGACCCGGCCGACCCGCGGGGGCTGACCCTGACCGGCGGGCTGCCGTTCTTCGGCGGCCCGGGCAACAACTACTCGATGCACGCGATCGCCGAGACGGTGACCGGGCTGCGGGCCAGGCCGGGTGCGTTCGGCCTGGTGGGCGCCAACGGCGGGATCCTCAGCAAGTACTCGGCCGCGGTCTACTCCACCGCGCCCGCGCCGTGGCGGCCATCGGAAAGCGCGGCGCTCCAGGAACAGGTCGCCGCCTGGCCACCGGTCCCCCAGTCGGCCGCCGCGGACGGCCCGGCGGTGATCGAGTCGTGGACGGTCGCCTACCCGCGCTCCGAGCCCCCGGTGGGCGTGGTGGCCGGCCGCCTGGACGATGGCGGCGGGCGCTTCCTGGCCCGGGCGGCCGACGGTGACACCGCCCTGCTCGGGCTGCTGAGCTCGGGCGACCCGGCGGGGCAGCGGATCGTGGCGCGGAACGCGGACGGCATCAATTACGTGACGCTGGCCCGCGGCTGATCACCGTAATCCTTCCTGAGGGCGGATAGCGCGCTGGAAGACCAGGAAGGGCTCCCGGTGCCACCGCACCGGGAGCCCTTCTCAGCGGTGAATCGCGGTCAGGCCAGCTCGGCCGGGGCGGGCTGCTGGGCCGGGGTCGCCGGGATGGCGGCCGCGACCTCCTGGCTGGCCGCGCGCAGCGCCGCCAGCCGCGACCGGGACGGCAGCAGGGTCACGGCCAGGATCGCGCCCAGCCCGAACAGGCTGGCCGAGACCGCGAACGCGACCGTGTAGCCGTGCACCGCGGCGATGGCCCCGGCCTGCGCGCCCGCGTGGTGCAGGGCCAGGTAGCCGGTGGTGGCGGTGAGCGCGACCGTGCTCAGCGCCGCGGTGCCGATCGAGCCGCCGACCTGCTGGCCGGTGTTGACCAGGGCCGAGGCCACGCCGGAGTCGGCGCGGTCCACGCCGGTGGTGGCGGTGTTGATGGCCGGCGCGAAGATCGAGCCGAAGCCGAGCCCGGCCACGATCAGCGCGGGCAGCACGCCGGTCGCGTAGCTGGTGGTCACGCTGATCTGAGTCAGGTAGACCATGGCCGCGCCGCCGAGCAGCATGCCGGTGGTGATCAGCGCCCGGGGGCCGAACCGGGGCAGCGTGACGATGCTGGACAGGTTCGACGCGAACAGGATGCAGGCGATCATCGGCAGGAAGGCCAGGCCCGAGGTGACCGGGCTGTACCCCTTGGCCAGCTGCAGGTAGTAGGTCAGGAACAGGAACACGCCGAAGATCGCGATACCGGTCACCATGACCGAGGCATACGCCCCGCTGCGGGTCCGGTCGGTGACCACGCGCAGCGGCAGCAGCGGGTGGGCCACCCGGCGCTCGGCCAGCACGAAGGCGGCCAGCAGGACGGCGCCGGCGATCAGCGAGCCGATCGTCAGGCTGGCCGTCCAGCCCGCGGTCTCGGCCCGGGAGAAGCCGAACACCAGGGCGAACAGGCCGGCCGAGGCCAGCACCGTGCCGGTCCAGTCCAGCTTCGGGCGGCTGGCGGGCGCCGGGGTGCGCATCCAGATGGCCGCGCCGGCCACCGCGACCGCGGCGAACAGCAGGTTGACGTACATGGTCCAGCGCCAGGACAGGTACTGGGTGAGCACGCCGCCGAGGATCAGGCCGACCGCGCCGCCGCCGGCCGCGACCGAGCCGAACACGCCGAACGCGCGGCCCCGCTCCCGTGGGTCGCGGAACGTGCTGACCAGGGTGCCCAGCGCGGCCGGGGCCAGGATCGCGCCGAACACGCCCTGCAGGGTGCGGGCGGTGACCAGCATCCCGAACGAGGTGGCGGCGCCGCCGATGGCGGAGGAGGCAGCGAAGCCGATCAGGCCGGTGATGAACACGCGCTTGCGGCTGAACATGTCGCCCAGCCGGCCGCCGAGCAGCAGCAGGCTGCCGAAGGCCAGCGAGTAGGCGGTCACGATCCACTGCCGGTCGCTGTTGGGGAAGCCGAGCGCGTGCTGCGCGGACGGCAGCGCGATGTTCACGACGGTCGCGTCCAGCACCACCATGAGCTGGGCCACGGCCACGATGACCAGGATCAGCCAGCGGTGGTCGCGGGCGGGAGCCGCCGACAGGACGTCAGGCGTTGACATGCGAAGGGGTTCCTTCCGAAACGTGTGATGCCGGGGCCGGGCCGGCGGCGGGGGCGACTGCGCCGCCCGCGGACAGCGAGGTCAGGGCGGTGTCCAGGTGGTCGAGCAGGTCGAGCAGCTGCTGGCGCTCGGCCCCGTCCAGCGCGCCGAACAGCGTGTTGAGCAGGTGCTCGCGGGTGGCGGCGGCAGCGGTGAGGGCCGCGGCACCCTTGCCGGTGAGCCGGATCAGCTTGGCCCGGCGGTCGGCCGGGTCGGGCTGGCGCTCGGCCAGGCCGTCGCGCTCCAGGCCGTCGACGATGTCGGTGATCGAGTGCGGCACGACGCCGCACACGCTGGCCAGCGTGCCGGGGCGGACCGGACCTGACTGGGACAGGTGCCGCAGCACCTTGGTCCGGGCCAGGGAGAGGCCGCTGGCCGTCATCCGCTCGTCGGCGGCCCGGTGTATGCGGTGGAACACCGCCAGGAAACGCTCGCCGACGCGCTCGGGTGTGGCCATATCCGCCTCCGCTGAGGGTCCTCATGATGAGGAGTGACACTGTGAGGAACCTCAGTAACTGGCGGGGTATTCCGGGGCGGTTAGCTTTCTCCGCGTGACGCGGATTCCCGGACGGGATCCCGGGAGCGGGAACCGGGAGCCGGCGGCCGGACAGGCAGGGATATGGACCACATCCAGCGGGCGCGGGTCCGGGCCGGGGACCCGGATGCGTTCGGCATGCTCTTCGACGACTATGCCCGCGCGGTCTACAACCTGGCCTTCCGGCTGACCGGCAACTGGTCCACCGCCGAGGAAGTGGTCTCGCTGACGTTCCTGGAGGCGTGGCGGCTGCGCGGCCGGGTCGCGCCGGCCGGCGGGCCGCTGCGGCCGTGGCTGCTCGGCATCGCGGTCAACGTGACCAGGAACCTGACCCGGGCGGCCCGCCGCCACCAGGCCGCGCTGAGCCGGCTGCCCGGCGAGGAGGCGGTCCCTGACTTCGCCGACGAGCTGGCCGGCCGGATCGACGACAGTGCCGCGCTGCGGCGTCTCGCCGCGGGGCTGGCCGCACTGCGGCCGGCCGAGCGGGATGTGCTCGCGCTGTGCGTGTGGTCCGGCCTGGACTACGCGGAGGCGGCCAGCG
>DASVBE010000120.1:0-61191 GCA_036375995.1 Streptosporangiaceae bacterium
GGGCCCGGGGACGGCGCCGGGTCCGGGCCGAAGTCCAGGGCCAGCTGGCCGGCCGGGCCGATCAGGTCCTGACCGGGCCAGGCCGGGGGCGCCGAGCCCGGGCCCAGGCCCGGCCGGCCGGAACCCGGCGCGGGCTCCGCGGCCGCACCGTCCTGGCCCGCCGGGGGGTCACCGCCCAGGCCCGCGCGGCGCAGCGCGTCCAGCCGGGTCCTGACCCGGTGCGACAGCTCGGCCGCGGCCTTCCTGGTGAAGGTCAGGCCGAGGATCCGCTCGGGCCGGGCCATGCCGTTGGCCACCAGCCAGACCAGCCGGGCGGCCATGGTCTCGCTCTTGCCAGAACCGGCCCCGGCGATCACCGCCATCGGCCCCGGCGTGGCGGAGATTACCGCGGCCTGCTCTGCGGTCGGCTCGGTCACCCCGAGCAGCCGCGCCAGCTGGGCGGGCCCGTACCGGTCCGCGGTCACGGGGTCACCCGGCCGCCGCGCTCGTGAACCGGGCAGCAGGCGGCGACCGGGCAGACCCGGCAGCCCGGGTTGACCTTGGCGGTGAACACCGAGCCCGCCATCCCGGCCGCGACCGTGTCGACCAGCTCCTGGGCCCAGGCCGGGTCGGGGTCGTCGCCCAGTGCGCGCTGGCGCTGGACCCGGGCCTGGGCGCGCAGCCCGGCCTTGCCGACCTGGACGAGCTCGGCGCCGCCCGGCTCGGTCAGGCCGAGGGCCTCGAACGCGCCGATCAGCACGGCCAGCTGGTAGACGCCGAGCTGCGGGTTCCGGTCGAGCTCGCCGTCGGGCGGGTGCGTGGTGCCGGTCTTCAGGTCGACGACCACCGCCCGGCCCTCGTCGTCCCGTTCCAGCCGGTCCACCCGGCCGGTGATCTCCACCCGGCCGACCTGGACGCGCAGCGCCCGCTCCACGCCGACCAGCTCGCGCGGGTTGGCCTTGTGCCAGTCCAGGAACCGGCGGACCATCTTCCCGGCCTGCTCCCGCTGCTTGGAGCTGTACCAGGCGCTGCCGAAGTCCAGGTGGTGCCAGATGTCGTCGATCCGCTTGGTGATCTCCGCGTCGTCCGAGCCGTCCGCGGCCAGTACCGCCGCCGCGTGGATGACCGTGCCGAGGTGCTGGAGCACGCTCGGCGAGCTGGCGCCGGCGGCCGACTCGATCAGCCAGCGCAGCCCGCACTTGGTGAAGTTCTCCACCTGGGACGGGGACAGCCGGACCCGGCCGGTGGTCAGCGGGCCGGGCCCGGACAGCTCGGTCAGCGCGTACCAGTGCCGTGGGCTGGCCCCGCGGACACCGGCGGCGGCCAGCCGGGCCAGCTGGGCCGCGGCGGCCTGGCGCAGCGCGGCCGGCCCGGCCGGGTCGGCCACGGTGCGGCGCAGGTCCGCGGTCAGCGCGGGCAGCGACAGCCAGCCCCGCCCGGCCCCGGTGACGTGCTCGATCCCGATGTCGTCGCCGGCCAGCTCGGCCAGGAACCGGGACGGCCGGTCCTCGCTGTCCTCGCCGCCCACCGCGGTCACCACCAGGCTGCGCCGGGCCCGGGTGGCGGCCACGTAGAACAGCCGGCGTTCCTCGTCGAGCAGCTTGGAGCTGAGCGCGGCGGCCGCCGCGTCGGACGCGGCCCGCCCGGCCGGCCCCGCGTCCAGGCCGCCCCGGTCCAGGCCGCCCCCGTCCAGTTCAGTGACGAGCTCGTCCATGCCCAGCAGCGAGCCGCGCAGCCGCACGTCCGGCCAGGTGCCCTCCTGCACCCCGGCCACCACCACCAGATCCCACTCCAGGCCCTTGGACCGGTGCGCGGTCAGCACGGTCACCGCCTCGCCCGGCTGGGCCCGCTCGGCCAGCGTGTCCCCGGCGATCTCCTGGCCGGTCAGGCTGTCCAGGAACAGCCGCGGCGACCCCGGCGGCAGCCGCTCGGTGAACCGGGCTGCCGCATCGAACAGCGCGGCCACCGCGTCCAGGTCGGCGTCGGCCGTGGCGCCCCGGCTGCCGCCCGCCATACTGGCCGCCTGCCACACCCCGGCCAGGCCGGAGGACTCCCACACGGCCCACAGCACGTCGTGCGCGGACCCGCCGTCCGCGGCGGCCTGCCGGGCCTCGGCGATGAGGCCCGCGGTACGCCGGGCCGCGCCCAGCGGCGAACCGGGGGCCGGGCCGGTGGCCAGCCGGCTGGCCCGGCCGGCCGCGGCCCCGCCGGGCGGCCCGCCCGGCGGGCCGGCCAGCTCCGCGGCGGGCCAGCCCGCCAGGGCCAGCCGGGCCGGGTCGCGCAGCGCGGCGGCCAGCGGCGTCTCCCCGGGCGGCTGGCCGGCCGCGTCCGCGGCGGCGCGCAGCGACCGGCGCAGGCGGCGCAGGCCCAGTGCGTCGGTTCCGCCGAGCGGCCCGGTGAGCAGCTCGGCGGCGGTGTCCTCGGTCAGCGCGGCCGGCCGCAGCGCGCAGTCGAGCAGGAGCAGCAGCGGCCTGGTGCCCGGCTCGGCGGCCAGCGGCAGCTCGTCGCCGGCCACCGCGACCGGCACCCCGGCGGTGGCCAGGGCGCGCTGCAGCAGCGGCACCTGCCGGGCCGCGGACCGGACCAGCACGGCCATGGACGACCAGGGCACCCGGTCCATCAGGTGGGCCCGGCGGAGAATGTCCGCGATCACCGCGGCTTCCTGGGCCGCGCTGGCGGCCGTGATCACCCGCACCGCGCCGGGATCCGTGCCGGGCAGCGGGACCAGGTCCCTATGGCCGCGTACTCCCTGGAGATCTTCCGTGGCCGGCCCCGGCGGCAGCCGCCTGGCTACCCGGCGGGACGCGGCCAGCAGGACCGGGCCGCTGCGGCGGCAGGTGCGCAGCGCGACCACGGCGGCCCGCTGCCCGCCCGGCGCCCGGAACAGGTCGGGGAACCTGGTCATGGCGTGCACGTCCGCGCCGCGGAAGCCGTAGATCGACTGGTCCGGGTCACCGACGACGATCAGCTCGCGGCCGTCGCCGGCCAGGGCGCGCAGCAGCTCCTCCTGGGCCGGATCGGTGTCCTGGTACTCGTCGACCATGATCACGTCGTAAGCGCGCCGCTCACGGTCTCTGACCTCGGGCTTGCCCAGCAGGCCGCCCGCGATCCGGACGATCTCCGCGTAGTCGTAGGCGGGCACCGGGGCCAGGTCGAACCGGGCCGCGTAGCGGTCGAGGAAGGCGCCCGCGGCCTGCCAGTCGTCACGCCCGCGGCGGCGGCCCACCTCGGCCAGGGCCGCGCCGTCCAGGCCGCGCTCGGCGGCGCGGAGCAGGAAGTCCCGCAGCTCCGCGGCGAACCCGCGGGTGCCAAGCGCCGGGCGGAGCCGCTCCGGCCAGCCGGGCCCGCCGTCCGCGGCCTCGCCGCGCAGCAGCCGCCGCACCTCGAGCAGCTGCTCGGGACCGGGCAGCAGGGTCGGCGGTTCCTCGCCGGCCAGCGTGAACTCGCGGCGGACCAGGGCGTAGGCGTAGCTGTGGAAGGTCAGCGCGAGCGGGGCCCTGGTGGTCCGGCCGAGGCTGAACGTGATGCGCTCGCGCAGCTCGCCCGCGGCCTTGCGGCTGAAGGTGAGGACCAGCACCCGGCCCGGATCGGTGCCGCGGCGGTTGATCCGGTCGGTGACCGTGGCGACCAGCGTGGTGGTCTTGCCGGTGCCCGGGCCGGCCAGTACCAGCATCGGCCCGCCGGAATGGCTGACCACGCGCTGCTGATCGGCATCCAGCCGGACCGGGCCGGACGGCCTGACCGGCCGGCGGACCAGCCGGTAAGCGGGCGCGGATGTTTCCATCAGAGAAAATTCCAGCAGAGCGGTACGACAATGCGAACGGTAATGGCCGGACTGGCCGGCCCGGATCTGCCGCGCCGGTCAGCTGCCCGGTCCGGTCAGCTGCCTGGCCGGGTCAGCACGGTCCGGCCGGGTCGGCGCGGTCCAGTTGGGTCAGCACGGTCCGGTTCGGCCGGCGCGGTCCGGTCAGGCGGCCCGGGCCACGGTCAGGTTACGCCGTCCCAGCGCGCCCGGCGCATGTCCAGCCGCGGGATGACGCCATCGGCGGCGGGCCGCAGCGGGGTGCCCTCGGCCCGGTACATCTGCAGCGCCTCGTACTCATGGCAGGCCAGCAGACTGCCGTCCGCGTGCACGACCCGCCACCAGGCCACCCCGCCGCCCCACAGCGACATGACCCGGCCGACCTGACGCGGCCCGCCCTCGCCGAGGTACTCGGCGATGTCGCCGTAGGACATCACCCGGCCGGGCGGGATCGTCTCGGCCACCTCCAGGACGCGGCTGGCGTAGTCGCCGGGCCCGCCCAGTTCGCCTTGCCCGTTACCGGATCGGCCCGGGACGTCGGGACCGGTCCGGGGGCGCGGGGCGGAGTTGCTGGTCATGACTCGTCCTGCGGGTCCGGGTCCGCGCCGTCGTTGTCCTGGCTGCCGGGCGGGCGGTTCCTGGCCCAGGCCGGGGCGGGCTGAGGGTGGTCGCGGCGGGCCGCGTGCCGCCCCGACGGCGACGGCCGGCCGAGGCCCTGCAGATACCGGCTGGGCCCGGCAGACCCGGCCGAAGCGCTCCCCGGCCGGACCGGACCCGGCGCAGAAGGCAGCGCAGCCGACGACGGTCCACCAGGCAGCGACCAGGCTGACGGCGGCGAGTCGGCAGAAGGTGAGCTCGCGGCCGCCGGGCCAGCGGCCCGCTCGGCGCGGACGGCACCCGGAGCAGAGGGCGGCGCGGACGGCGGCGGGCCACCGGGGGGCGACCAGGCTGACGGCGGCGAATCAGCAGGCGATGAGCCCGCCGGCGGCGAACCAGCAGACGGCGGGCCTGAGGGCGACGGCCACGCGGACCGCAGCGCGCCCGCAGACGACGCGCCCGGAGATGGCGGGCCAGCAGACGGCGGGCCAGCGGACGGCGAGCCAGCGGACGGCGGGCCAGCGGGTGCCGGCCACGCTGACGGTGGCGCGCCCGCCGACAGCGGGCCTGCCGACGGGCTATCGGCCAGTTCGGCGCGGACCGGCGGGATGCCGGACGGCGAGGTGGTCTCCACGTCGTCGTCATCGGGCCAGGGAGTCTGCGTGGATGGGACGGACGGCGGGGTCGCGGCCAGCCAGTCCGGGATCATGCCACTCGGGCTTGGCGCGCCCGCGGCGCTGGCGGGCCGCGGAGCGGCCGGGCCAGCGGCGGCCGCTGGGCCAGCCGGCGAGGGAGGTGCCTCAGCGCGCGACGACGGGCCTGGCCAGCCGGGCGACGGAACCGGGGGCGGCGATGACGGGCTCCAGTGCGGCTCGGTCCCGGGCAGCTCGGTCCCGGGCGGCTCGGCGTGGGACGGCTCGGCGTGGGACGGCTCGGTCCGGGGCGGCTCAGGCTGCGGCAGCGGGGTCAATTGCTGCGACCACGGCCGCTGCGGGCCAGCCACGGTCCGATCCTGCTGGCCCCGGAGGGGCGCGGGAGCCGGGTCTGGCGGTCTGGTCCCGTTGTCCTGGCTCCACCAGGCGGTGGCCGGGGAGGCCGGCGGCTGCGCAGCTGGATAGGCAGGCGCTGGCCGGGCCGGGTCCGGCTGCGCGCCAGGGCGGCTTGGTGCAGGCGGGAGGGGGGCCGGATAGGCCGGACCAGGCGGCGGGGCGGGCGGCGGGGCGGCCTGCTGGTCCTGGGCCGTGCGGCGGCGGAACAGCATCAGCCGGCCCGCCGCGATCAGCGACACGATCAGGCAGGCCACCGCGAGCCCGCCGAACAGCATCAGCTGGCCGGTGCCGCGGGTCCCGACCGGGGCGGGCGGGATCGCCTTCGGCCCGCCGCCGAAGTGGGAGTGCACGCCGATACCGCGGCCGGTGACGCCGAACCCGGTGAGCTTGCCGGCCGTGGCCAGCGCGACGGCGGCGTCCAGCGTGCCGAAGCCGACCCGGTCGTCGTAGCCCTGCTTCGGCTGGTTCTGTGCGCTGACCGTGATCGCCCGGATGACCAGGGCCGGCGCGAGGTGCGGGTACACCGACTTGATCAGCGCGGCCACCCCGGCGGTCAGCGCGCAGGCCGGGCTGGTGCCGCTGACCAGCCAGTACTGGCCGTCGCTGCCCTGCGCGGGGACCTTCACCCCGGGCGCGGCGATCTGCACCGACAGGTTGTCACTGGAGAACCGGGCCGGGCTGCCGGACCGGTCGACGGCGGCGACGCCGAGCACTCCCGGGTAGTCGGCCGGGAACGAGTACGGTGCGTGCGCCTTGCCCTCGTCGCTGGCCGACGTGCCGGAGTTGCCGGACGAGGCCACCACGACCACGCCGTGCCGGGTGGCGTCCTGCAGCGCGGACCTGACCACCCGGCTGGACGCGCCGTAGCCCAGCGACATGCTGATCACGTTGGCGTGGTGCGCTACCGCGTACCGGATCGCCTGGGCCAGCGCGTGCTGGCCGCGGCTGGGGGACTGGTGCTTGTACTGCGAGTAGCCCGGGTCCTTCTTGTCCGGCAGGACGCGGATAGAAAGGATCTTCGCCTGCGGGGCCACGCCGCTGATGCCGTCGCCCCCGCCGGAGCCGTGACCGTGCCCGGCGATCAGCGAGGCCATCCAGGTGCCGTGCATGCCCCAGTTGGCGTCGCTGGTCGGCGTGCTGACGCCGCTGAGGTCGGGGCCGCTGGTGACCGAGCCGGCCAGGTCCGAGACGTCCGGCCGGACGCCGCTGTCGATGACCGCGACCAGGACGCCGCTGCCCTGGGTGACCGGCCAGGCGGTGGGCGCGTCGACCGCGTCGAGCACCCACTGCTGGGCGCTGCGCACGCTGTCCGCCAGGGCGGGCTGGCCGGCCGCGAGGACGGGTCCGGCGCCGACGGCGGTCAGCACGAGCAGGCCGCCGACCGCCCGGCGGGCCGGTCCGCCGGTCAGCATCCCGGTGACCCTGGGCAGTGCGGCGCCGGCGGCGCGGCGGAGAGTGGTTTCTCGACCGCCCTGGCCAGTCCGTTGGCGAGGCTGAACATCTCGGCTTCGGTGTACCCGTCGGTGGAGATCCGCACCCGCGGCCGCCCGTCGGCGAAGCCGGCGGCGGACAGCACCAGGTAGGGGCCGTCGCTAGTGGCCACGGTGAGCTGGCGCTCGGGCTCGAAGAAGCGGGCCGCGATCGTGCGCGGGAACGGGACCGGCACGACCCCGGGACGGACCCCGCTGCCGGCCGACAGTGCGGTGGCGGCGGATGCGGCGGCCGCCGAGGTGGGCAGCACAGCCACCCCCACGGTGGTCACCAGGCTCCTGGTCGCGTCCACGTAGGTGGCGCGGAGCACGACCTGGCAGCCCTGGCGGGTGAGGATCTTGGCTGCGGCCGTGTCGACCGCGTTGGTGCAGTGCGCCATCTGCGCGATCCCGACCCGGCGGGCGGTCAGGTGCAGGCCGCGGACGCCGGAGAAGGCGTACCCGGGCAGTTCGTAACCGAGCGTACGGGGGAAGATCTGGCCGGCCGGCCAGGCCCGCCACCGGCGGAGCATCTCCCAGGTGCTGAGCTGCTCCGCCTGCGCGGCGCTGAACCGGCGGGGCAGCATCTGGATCACCACGCCGGCCGCGGACGCGGTCAGCCCGGCCACGCCGAGCAGCAGCGCAGCCATGATCAGCCAGGGACGCCGGTGACCGCCCGGTGCGTAGCCGCTCCCGGGCGCCGGGCTGGTGCCGCCCGGGTCTGCCGGCTGGATGGCCACAACCGAATGTTAAGGCCTGGCTGGCAGCGGGTTCACCAGCCGAATGATCCTCAGGGGCGGATCAGTACTCCGGCAGGGACGGGTCGACCTGGCTGATCCAGGCCAGCACGCCGCCGCCGACATGCACGGCGTCGGCGAAGCCGGCGTTCTTGACCACGGCCAGCACTTCGGCGCTGCGGACACCGCTCTTGCAGTGCAGCACGATCTTCCTGTCCTGCGGCATCCGCTCCAGCGCGGCGCCGGTGAGGAACTGGTCCTTGGGGATCAGCGTGGCGCCCGGGATCGAGACGATCTCGTACTCGTTCGGCTCGCGGACGTCGATCAGGTAGATGCTGTCCCCGGCGTCCTGCATCTCCTTCAGGTCCGTGGCGGAGATCGTGGACCCGGCCGCGGCCTGCTGGGCGTCCTCGGAGACCGCGCCGCAGAACGCGTCGTAGTCGATCAGCTCGGTGATGGTCGGGTTCTTGCCGCAGATCGGGCACTCGGGGTCCTTGCGGACCTTGACCGAGCGGTAGGTCATCTCCAGCGCGTCGTAGATCATCAGCCGGCCGACGATCGGCTCGCCGATCCCGGTGAGCACCTTGATGGCCTCGTTGACCTGGATGGACCCGATCGAGGCGCAGAGCACGCCGAGCACGCCGCCCTCGGCGCAGGACGGGACCATGCCGGGCGGCGGCGGCTCCGGGTACAGGCAGCGGTAGCAGGGGCCGTACTCGGCCCAGAACACGCTGGCCTGGCCGTCGAACCGGTAGATCGACCCCCACACGTAGGGCTTGCCGAGCAGCACGCAGGCGTCGTTGACCAGGTAGCGGGTGGCGAAGTTGTCGGTTCCGTCGACGATCAGGTCATACCCGGCGAAGATCTCCAGGGCGTTATCCCGGTCCAGGGGCTCCTCGTGCAGGATCACGTTGACCAGCGGGTTGATCTCGTTGATGCTGGTGCGCGCGGACTGGGCCTTCGACCGGCCCACGTCGGACACCCCGTGGATGACCTGGCGCTGCAGGTTCGACTCGTCGACCACGTCGAAGTCGATCACGCCCAGCGTGCCGACACCCGCGGCGGCCAGGTACAGCAGGGCCGGGGAGCCCAGGCCGCCGGCGCCGACACACAGTACCTTGGCGTTCTTCAGCCGCTTCTGCCCGGTCATCCCGACGTCGGGAATGATCAGGTGACGGGAGTACCGCCGGACCTCATCGACACTGAGGCTCTCAGCAGGCTCAACCAAAGGCGGCAGGGACACTTTCTCTCCCGGAGGCAGGCGGTTTCCTTGTTTGCTTTCCACGATTCTGAACCCGGTAAGCCCCCGCCGCATTCCGGCCGGAGCCCGGCGCCCGGCCGGAATGTCACTAGCCGACGGTAGAACTGCATCAGGCCGGGCGAACCGACGCCCGGCCAGGCGGCCCGCCGGCCGGACGCGCGGCCCAGAACCTCCGGAGGCCAGATGTCAGCGGAGTGCCCCGCACCCCCGCCGCCGCGTCCCAGCCCGGCCGCATGCAGGCCCGCGACCGGGGCCGCCGGCGGCTTATTCCCGATCGCTCCCGTACTCCCCCTGATACCGCGAACTCGCGTCCCCGGCTCCGGCCGGCCCCTCCCCGACGCGATCGCCGTCGTCCGCCCGCTGTCCCTCCCCCGGACCGCCCCGCCCTACGACGACCAGCCCGCAGGCTCCCAGCCCGCAGGCGCCCAGCCCGCCGCCCGGGCCCGTGCCCGCCCACCGCACGCCGGGTGCCCGCCACGCACCGGATCCCCGCCGGGCACCGCGCCCGGCCCAGGTGAGCCGCCAGGCGCCTGGACCGGCCAGCCCGGCCCGGGCGAGCCGCCGCACGGCTGGCCGCGGCACTTCGCCCAGGTGCTGGCCGAGACCCTGTCCGGGGCGCGGCCGCCGCGGCAGATCACGCCGTGGACGACCGGCCAGGCACGGCGGCACATCGAGCGGCTCGGCCCGGCCCTGGCCCTGGACACCACCCCGCAGGTGCGCCGCTTAGTGACGTTCCGGCCGTGCGCCGACGTCATGGAGATGACCGTCATCCTCGGCGTCGGCCCGCGGACCCGCGCACTGGCCGTCCGCCTGGAGCGGGACCGGCTGCGCACCGCACCACCGCACGCGCCCAGCTGGCGCTGCACCGCCGTCGAGGCAGCCTAGGATGCGCCGCCAGCTCCCCGCCCGCGCGAGCCTGCCACCGGCCCGCGGAAGATGCCGACCGGCTCTCCGCCAGCCCCACCCTGCCCGCGCGAGCCCGCCACCGGCCCGCCCCAGGCGCCGGCCCACTCCCCGCCACCCCACCCCGGCCCGCGCGAACCCGCCACCGGCCCGCCCAAGGCGCCGGCCCACTCCCCGCCAGCCCTCAGTGGACCCAGCACGGGCCCGCCGGTCCAGCGGGCCAGCTGACCAGCTGGGCTGCGCCGGCGTCTGAGCCGGCTCAGCGTCGCCGGTCTGGCCTGGCTGCGCGCAGTCCGGCGCGGAGCCCGGCAGGGCCTTCCGGGCCAGCATGAGCCAGCCCCGGCGGACCGGGTCCGGTCCGCCGGGGCTGGCGGGGTCAGCTGACGGGCTGCGGTCAGGAACCCCGGCTGCGGTCAGGAACCCTGGCTGCGGTCAGGAGCCCTGGTTGCGGGGGTCGCCGTGGCAGCGCTTGTACTTGCGGCCGGAGCCGCAGGGGCACAGGTCGTTGCGGCCGACCCGGGCGGCGCCGCCGGACGCCGAGGAGCCCGACCCGGCGGACCGGGACCGCTGCTCGGACCGGCCGCTGCCGTCCTCGCTCGGCGCGCTGTACTGGAGCCGGCCGGGGCGCTGCGGCGGCCGGGCCAGGCCCGCCGGGATCGACGGCTGGCCAGCGGCCTCCTCGGGCGGGACCTGGCCGCCGCCACGGGCGGACCGCGGCTGGCCCGCCTGCCGCGGCTGGCCCGCACCCTGCTGGCCCGCACCGCGCTGGCCCGCACCGCGCTGGCCATGCTGCGCGGTGCCTCCCGGCGCCTGGCCCGGCTGAGCCGTCCCAGCACCGTTCCCTATAGCGTGCCGGCCACGGGTCTGGCCGCGGCCGGGACCGCCGACCGCCGGGATGACCGGGCCGCTGGGGGCCGCGGGCGGGGCCTCCTCCACGGTGGGCTCCTGGATCTGCACCTGGAGGTTGAACAGGCTGCCGACAGACTCTTCCTTGATGCCCGCCATCATCTCGGCGAACATGTCGAAGCCCTCGCGCTGGTACTCCACCAGCGGGTCACGCTGGGCCCAGGCGCGCAGGCCGATGCCGTCCCGCAGGTAGTCCATCTCGTACAGGTGCTCGCGCCACTTGCGGTCCAGTACCGACAGCACGACCCGCCGCTCGAGCTCGCGCATCATCTCGGGTCCCAGCTCAGCCTCGCGGCGGTCGTAGGCCGCCTGCGCGTCCGCCTGGATCAGCTCAGTCAGGAACTCCGTGGACAGCCCGGACCGGTCGCCGCCGGCCTGATCGATGGCCTCCTCCTGGGTGATGCCGCCCGGGTACAGCTGGCGGAAGGCCCGCCACAGCTGGTCCAGGTCCCACTCCTCGGGGAAGCCCTCGGCGGTGGCCGCGGCGACGTACCCCGCCACCACCTCGTCGATCATGGTCCGGACCTGCTCCTGCATGTCCGCGCCCTCGAGCACCTTGGTCCGCTCGTCGTAGACGACGTGCCGCTGCCGGTTCATCACGTCGTCGTACTTGAGCAGGTCCTTGCGGACCTCGAAGTTCTGCGACTCGACCTGGGTCTGCGCGGACCGGATCGACCGCGTGACGGCCTTGGACTCGATCGGCACGTCCGGCGGGGTCTTCAGCCACTCCATGAAGTGCGCGACCTTCTCCGCGTTGAACATCCGCATCAGGTCGTCCTCGAGCGACAGGTAGAACCGCGACTCGCCCGGGTCGCCCTGCCGGCCGGACCGGCCGCGCAGCTGGTTGTCGATCCGCCGCGACTCGTGCCGCTCGGTGCCCAGCACGTACAGGCCGCCGGCCTGGACGACCTCCTCGTGCTCCTGGGCCACGGCCCGCTTGGCCTTGTCGACCGCGTCGGGCCAGGCCGCCTCGAAGTCCTCCGGGGTCTCCACCGGGGACAGGCCGCGCTGGTGCAGCTCCAGGTCGGCGATGAACTCGGGGTTGCCGCCGAGCATGATGTCGGTGCCGCGGCCGGCCATGTTGGTGGCCACGGTGACCGCGCCCTTGCGCCCGGCCTGGGCGACGATCGCCGCCTCACGCTCGTGGTATTTGGCGTTCAGCACCTCGTGCGGGACGCCCTGGCGCTTGAGCATCTTGGAGACGATCTCGGACTTCTCCACGCTGGTGGTGCCGACCAGCACGGGCTGGCCCGCGCGGTGCCGCTCGACGATGTCGTCCACGCAGGCCTGGAACTTCGCCTGGACGGTCTGGTAGACCATGTCCGGCTGGTCCATCCGGATCATCGGCTTGTTGGTCGGGATCGGGACCACGCCGAGCTTGTAGGTCTGGTGGAACTCGTTGGCCTCGGTGATGGCCGTACCGGTCATCCCGGCCAGCCTCTTGTACAGCCGGAAGTAGTTCTGCAGCGTGATCGTGGCGAGCGTCTGGTTCTCGTCCTTGATCTGCACGCCTTCCTTGGCCTCGATGGCCTGGTGCATGCCCTCGCTGTACCGGCGGCCGTGCAGCATGCGGCCGGTGAACTCGTCCACGATCAGGACCTCGCCGTTCATCACGACGTAGTCCTTGTCCTTCTTGTACAGCTCCTTGGCCTTCAGCGCGTTGTTCAGGAAGCTGATCAGCGGGGTGTTGACCGACTCGTACAGGTTGTCGATGCCGAGCCAGTCCTCGACCTTTTCCACGCCGGACTCCATGATGCCGACGGTCTTCTTCTTCTCGTCGACCTCGTAGTCGCCCTCGCCGTCCTCGCCGCGCCGCAGCCGGGGCGCGATCTTGGCGAACTCCAGGTACCACCGGCTGTTCTGGTCGGCCGGGCCGCTGATGATCAGCGGGGTCCTGGCCTCGTCGATGAGGATCGAGTCGACCTCGTCCACGAGGGCGAAGTGGTGGCCGCGCTGGACCCGCTCCTCCAGCCCCCAGGCCATGTTGTCCCTGAGGTAGTCGAAGCCGAACTCGTTGTTCGTGCCGTAGGTGATGTCCGCCTGGTACTGGCGACGGCGCTCGTCCGTCTCCATCTGGGCCATGATGCAGCCGACTTCCAGGCCGAGGAACCGGTGCACCCGGCCCATCCACTCGGAGTCGCGCTTGGCCAGGTAGTCGTTGATCGTGATGACGTGCACGCCGTCGCCGGTCAGCGCGTTGAGGTAGGCGGGCAGCACACCGGTCAGGGTCTTGCCCTCACCGGTCCGCATCTCCGCGATGTTGCCCATGTGCAGCGCAGCGCCGCCCATCAGCTGCACGTCGAAGTGCCGCTGGCCGAGCGTCCGCTTGGCCGCCTCGCGCACCGCGGCGAACGCCTCGGGCAGCAGGTCGTCCAGGGTCTCGCCGTCGGCCAGGCGCTGGCGGAACTCGGGCGTCAGGGCCCGCAGCTCGGCGTCGCCGAGCGCGGCGAAATCTTCCTCAATCGAGTTGACCTGCTGGGCTATCCGCTTGAGCTTCCGCAGAGTCTTGCCCTCGCCTGCGCGTAGGACACTATCGATGATGACTGGCACTCTCGTCGCGCTCCTTGCGGATCATCTAGCTGATTAGCCCCGCAGCCGCTGGGCTTTCCAAAGGGGCCGGGCCAGGCCGGCCGGTGCGGGTGGCAGGCTCATACCACCACGGTTACCAGTCATGGTAGGCGAGTAGCGGGGTGATGCCGAGCCTGAGCGCCAAGGACGGCCGCCGGCAGCGCATCCGCGCCCAGGATGCTAGCCTCCCGCAGGCCCCGTGACGTTGTCCGGTACCGTGGACCCAGGACGAGAGGAGCAGCGCACATGGCGGACCAGCTCGCATCAAGCACCATGGGCGAGGCGTCGCAGGACCCCGCGGTTACCGGGGGACATCACCCTGCGGACGGCGCCATGCTGACCCATCAGGTCAGCGGGCTCTTCACGCCGCTGCCCGCGTACCACGGCCGGGCGATCTCCTGGATCTCCGTGTCCGCGATCGTCGTCGCGTTCATCGTCGGCGGCCTGGCCCTGATCGCCGGGCCCACCTGGTGGCTGTTCTGGGCGAGCGTGGGCCTGGCGGTGGCCGGCTGCCTGGTCGCCGCGGCCACCAACATCATGGAAGACTGGTACTAGACCGTTACCCAGCCGGGCTCAGCACAGCCAGGTCAGGCCCGGGCGAGCTAAGCACGGGCGGGCCAGCCGGAATGTCCGGGGCCCCCGCTACGCTCGGTCGCCATGTCCCGTGCCGCGGCCGCCGCCCCCGCTCCCCAGGTCAGCCTGTCCCCTGACGACGCGCGCCTGATCACTCTGCGCGCCCAGGGCCTGACCGGGACCGAGGGCAGACGCGGTGGCGTGCCCGGCATGCTGCGCCGGATCGGCGCCGTCCAGCTGGACACGATCAGCGTGCTGGCCCGGTCCCACGAGCTGGTCGCCTACGCCCGGCTCGGCACCATCCCCCGGGCCCGGATCGAGCGCGCCTACTGGGGCCAGGAAACGGCCAGCGCCGCCCGCACGGCCGGCGCGTTCGAGTACTGGTCCCACGCGGCCTGCGTGCTGCCGATCGAGGAATGGCCCTACTACGCGTTCCGTCGCCGCGCGCTGTCCGCCCGCCTGATGCGCTGGCACGCCACCAACGAGAGGACCTGCGCGGAGGTGCTGGCCCGGCTCCGCGCCGACGGCCCGCTGACCGCCACCCAGCTGGGCGGGGCGAAGAAGGGCGGCCCGTGGTGGGACTGGTCGGAGACGAAGATCGCGGTGGAGCGGCTGCTGGACACCGGTGAGGTGATCTGCGTCCGGCGAACCGGCTGGCGGCGGGTGTACGACCTGCCCGAGCGGGTGCTGCCCGGGGAGCTGCTCGGCGCCGACAAGCCCGACGAGGAGTGCGTCAGGAGGCTGGTGGCCACGGCCGGCCGGGCGCTGGGCGTGGCCACCCGCGCGGACCTGCTGGAGTACCAGCGGGTCAGGCAGTGGGGCGTGCAGACGATGAGCACGGTCGCGGCCACCCACGATGTCGCGCTGGCCGCCGGGCTGGTGCCGGTCAGCATCGGCCACGGCGACCGCGCCACCCCCGCCTGGGCCGACCCGGACGCCCTCGCCGCAGCCGGCGGCAACGGCACCGGCGGCCGCGGCCGGCACCGGGTCACCCTGCTGTCCCCGTTCGACTCCCTGATCTGGGACCGCAAGCGGACGCTGCGGATGTTCGGCTTCGAGCACGTGCTCGAGGCCTACGTGCCGCAGCCCAAGCGGGTGCACGGCTACTACACGATGCCGCTGCTGGCCAGGGGCCGCCTGCTGGGCCGGGTGGACCCGGTGCGCCGCGGGCGGACCCTGGTCGCCCGGCAGCTGTCGCTGGACACCCCGGCCGCGGCCGAGCCGATGGCGAAGGCGCTGCGCGAGGCGGCCGGCTGGGTCGGCTGCGACGACGTCAGCCTGGGCCGGGTGAGCCCGCCGGAACTGGCCAGCCGCCTCGAAGCCGCGCTCCGCTGAGGGTACGGACCAGCCGCCCCCGGCGCTGGCTCACCGCAGCTCGATCAGCTTCTCCCTGACCGCCACCATCACCGCTTCCATCCGGGAGTGGATCTGGAGCTTCTCCAGGATGTTGCGCACGTGGTTCTTCACCGTGTTCTCGGAGATGTACAGCTCCTTGGCGATGTCCCGGTTGTTCATGCCCCTGGCCACCAGCCGCAGCACCTGCATCTCCCGCTCGGTCAGCTTGGGCGCCGGGATCTCCTGCACCTGCTCGCTGGCGGTGTCCCGCTTGGCCAGGGTGGCGAACTCGGTCAGCAGCTTGCCCGCCATCGACGGGTTGATCAGCGACTGGCCGCCGTGCACCGCGCGCACGGTCTCGGCCACCTCGTCCAGCGGCAGGTCCTTGAGCAGGTAACCGCTGGCCCCGGCGCGGATCGCCTCGAAGAGGTCCTCCTCCTCGTCGCTGATGGTCAGCATGACGATCTTGGCACTGGGCGCGACCGCCTTCATCACCCGGCAGGCCTCGATGCCGCTGCTGCGCGGCATCCTGATGTCCATCAGCACCACGTCCGGCAGTGACTCGCCGGCCTTCTCCACCGCCTCGGATCCGTCACTGGCCTGCCCGACCAGCTCGATGTCGTCCTCTTCATCCAGGACCATCTCCAGGCCCCGGCGGAACAGTGCGTGATCGTCGACGATCAGCGTCCGAATAGGCTCGGGACGTCCAGGGCGTTCTTCGGGCTGCACCGCAGCCCTGGGGGCTCCGTCCATGACGCCTCCTCCCATTGACCTGCCCTCTCTGCCAGTCCGGCCGCTCCTCAGGCCGCCCGGAGCGGCCTGCCGTGATTGCGCGATCAACTCTTGCCGACCCGCGCGGGCTGCGCAACCGCAGCGCCGGCGGGTCCCGGTGCCCGGCGGTGCGCACGCCCGGCACCGGGATACCCCGGGGCGTTGCTCAGCTCACCCCGGCCGCCCGTTTCGCGGCCAGCTTGCGCCGCCGCGCCGACCGCGGTTTCTGGCCGCTGGAGCGCCCGGCACCGTCCGCGGATTCAGGATCACGGGATACGGCTGCCGCGGCGCGGGTGCCGTTCAGCGCGGCGGTCCCGTCCGGCGCGGCCGCGGCCTGGCCGTTCGCGACCGGAGCGCTTTCCACCAGCCGGAGCAAACCGTACTGGTAACCGCGGCGGCGGTAGACCACGCTGGGCTGCCCGCTCCCGGTGTCGCGGAACAGGTAGAAGTCGTGCCCGACCAGTTCCATCTCGAACAGCGCCTGGTCGACGCTCATCGGCTGGGCATCGTGCGCCTTCTGCCGGACGATCAGCGGGCCCTCGCCCTCCATCGGGATCGCGATCAGGTCGTCGTCGTCCGCCGCGGCGGTCACCTCCGCGGGCCACTCGTCCGCGGGCTCACCCCCGCCCGGTGGCCCGGCGTCGCCGGTGTCCGGTGGCCGGCCCGCGGCCGCGGCCGGCTTGCCGCCCTGCCCGGTGTGACGGCACTTGCGCCGGTCGCCGGACCGGCGGAGCCGGGACTCGAGCTTGGCGAAGGCCATGTCCAGTGCGGTGAACCGGTCTTCGGCCGCGGCCTCGGCCCGGATCACCGGGCCCCGGGAGGAGATCGTCAGCTCGACCCGCTCACGGCGCCCGGCCTGGCGCGGGTTCCGCTCGGTAGACACTTCCACGGCGATCCGGGCCACCCGGCTGTCCAGCCGGACGATCCGGGCCAGCTTGGCCCTGGCGTGGCTGCGGAAACGCTCCAGCACTTCCGTGTGCCGGCCCTTGAAGACGATGTCCATTACCGGAGACCTCCTTCTGCCCGCTCTCGGGATTGGGATAGTCGGCGGCACCCGCCCGGCCGACCTGGTCTTCGACCCCACATCCGCCTGCTGAGAGGGTCGCGGCGCTGTGCCACTACTGCTCTTCTCCCGGCCCGGGCGGCATCCGGCCACCCGGCGGGGCAGGGCTTACCTCTAAGCCGCACCGTGATCGGTCGACAATAAGTCGCCTTACGTGGGCCGCTTCGCCTGCGGCTGGCATCGGCTTGCCAGTGCCGGCGCCCCGTAGGGGCATCCGGCCTGACGCAACCACGGACCCGGGCGGGTGCCATGACACGACGCTAGCCCGGTTCCGCGCGAATGCAAGAGGCGGGGTCCAGGAATGAACTACAGATAGTGACCCTAGTCGTACCTAACGCCGGCAAAGGGCTCTCCCGTGCCCTAGCCCGGGTAGGCCGGGTCCTGCCCGGGCGGCAGCGGCCGCCAGTTGTCGGTGCTGACCACCAAGGTGGCCATCCCTCCCTTGGAGTTCCCGACGACGATCTGGCCGCCGCCGACGGTCAGCGATATCGCGTTCGCGGCGGGCGCAAGCTCGGTCGGCTGGCCGCCGTTCACCGGCACCTTGTGGATCTGCGCCGCGGCGGTGCCGGCCTGCACGAGCACGGCCAGGTTGTCGGCGTCGTACCAGCTGACCGCGGCCGGCTGGGCGACCTTCGCGCCCACCTGGACCGGGCTGGTGATCGAGGCCGCAGACCCGGAGTGGGCGATCGCGCCGACCATGACCTGCGAGCCATCAGGCCCGCGGACGATCATCGCCACCCGGACGCCGTCCGGGGCCACCCGCAGCATGGTCACCTGCTGCTTGCCGTCGAAGGGCAGGTCTACCGCGGTTGGTGCCTTGCCGCCCGGCTGGAGCAGCCACACGCCCTTGGCGGTGGCAGCCCACAGGTCACCGCCCCGGTCCCAGCTCAGCGAGGTGACCTTGCCGCCCGGCCGCCAGCGGTCCAGCCTGGCGTCCTTGCTCAGCGCTCCGATCTCGACGTCCCGGCCGTTCGCGGCGATGCCCGCCAGTGCCGGGGTGCCGCTGGTCACCGGGGAGACGGCGATCGCGGTCATCGGCACGGCACCGGCGCCGGCCTGACCGGGGACCGGCTCCGGCTCGGCCGAGCCGGAGGCGGGCAGGCTCTGCACGGTCCCGTCGCTGGCCACGAAGTACAGGCCGGCGTCGGCGGACGGGACCGGGACCATGCCGCTGTAACGGCTGCGGGCCGCGATCCCGTTGGGGGAACCCGGGATCTTCTGGGGCTCGCCGTTGACCTCGAGCCGCACCGAGGTGATCGCGGACGGGCCGTACGACGCACTGGTCAGCGTCCACACCAGCTGCGCGGCCACGGCCTTGAGGGTCTCCGAGCTGGCCCCGGCGATCGCGCCGCCCAGGTTGACCACGGCCGCGGAGCCCTCGATCCTGACCGCGGACAGCTGCCTGGTGCCGTCGGGGAAGCTCGTCTGGGTGGCGCCCTGCAGCCAGCCGAGCGGCTGCTGGCCCAGCGCCGCGACCAGCCGGGTGGCCAGGTCGGTGGTGGTGGCCTGGAGCGGGACGAACACCGGGTCAGGGACCAGGGTCTTGCTGGTCGAGTCGAAGTAGTAGAGGTTGCGCGGCTGGTAGACACGGTGGAACTCGGAGTTGCTGAGCAGCAGCCGGTTGGGCGGGTCGGTGATCCGCCACTGCCCGTTGACCTTGGTCAGGCTGAACCTGATGGTGCGCGCCGGGCCGCTCACGACCTGCTGGTACTGGCCGTTGGCGCTGATCGAGGCGAGCTGCACACCGCTGACCTTCACGCTGGTCACCCGGAGGTTATTGGGCGGCTTGTTGATGTTCGCGGGCAGCACCAGCTTGGGGACGATCGGCCCGGACACCACGGTGACCGCCCAGCCCGGGTTCCAGGTGTGCGCCGACTTGGGGGCCAGGTACAGCCGGGCGAACGCGTGGTCCTGGGAAAAGCTGGCGCTGGCGGCCAGGAACCCGGACACGATCTGCTCCGGCCGCCAGCCCTTGCCGGGAGCGGCCGGGATCAGCTGGGGGTAGTCGGTGCCCTGGCCCAGGCCGGCCGGCGCCTCCTTGACCGGCAGGGCCTGGCCCCGGGTGGGCAGGGTGGCGCAGCCGGCCAGCGCGGCCAGGGCCAGGCAGGCGACCACAGCGGCCGGGCGCCAGCGGTCAGCCATCCTGGCCCTCCTTCGGCACGGTAGCCAGCTCGGCCTCGTCCGGGATCAGCGGCAGCGGCGAGCCGGCCAGGGACACACCGGTCACCCGGGGCAGGGTCAGCCGGAACACCGAGCCACGGCCCGGCTCGCCCCAGGCCTCCAGCCAGCCGCCGTGCAGCAGGGCGTCCTCCAGCGCGATGGACAGGCCCAGCCCGGTGCCGCCCGAGGTCCGGGCCCGGGCCGGGTCGGCCCGCCAGAACCGGTCGAACACCAGGGTGGCCTCGCCCGGGGCCAGCCCGACGCCGAAGTCACGGACCGCGATCGCGACTGCGTCCCGGTCGGCGGCCACGGTCACCATCGCGTCCTTGTCCTCGCCGTGCTCGACCGCGTTGACGAGCAGGTTGCGCAGGATGCGGGCGACCCGCCGGCTGTCCACCTCGGCGACGCAGGGCCCGGCCGGCAGCCGGAACTGGATCTTCGTGCCGCGCCGCTCAGCAAGCTGCTGGGCGTCGTCGGCCGAGTTCCTGACGACGTCGCAGATGTCGACCGCCTCGGGATCCAGGGTCGCCGCGTTGGCGTCGTAGCGGCTGATCTCCAGCAGGTCGGCGAGCAGCGACTCGAACCGCTCGAGCTGGCCCTGGAGCAGCTCGGCCGACCGGGCCGAGGCCGGCTCCAGCTGCACGCGGGACGCGTACAGCACGTCGGCGGCGATCCTGATCGTGGTCAGGGGGGTGCGCAGTTCGTGCGACACGTCGGACACGAACTGCCGCTGAACCAGCGACAGCTCCTGCAGTTCGGCCATCTTCTCGGCCAGGCTGGCGGCCATCTCGTTGAACGAGGTGGCCAGCGCGGCCAGGTCGTCGGTGCCGCGGACCTCCATCCGCTCGGCCAGGTTCCCGGTGGAAAGCCGCTGGGCCCCGCGGGCCGCCTGCCGCACCGGGATCACCACCCAGCGGGTCACCAGCGAGGCGATCGCGGCCAGCAGGAACACCAGGGCCAGCCCGACGGCGACGATGGCCCGCTGCACCAGGGCCAGGGTCTGCTGCTCGGTGGTCAGCGGGAACAGGTAGTACAGCTGGTAGTTCCCGCCCAGCGGGGCGCCGATGGCCAGGCCGGGCACGGGGGCGCCGCCGTCGGCCGGGTTCAGCGTGGTCGGCTCGGAGGTGGCCTGGGTGCCGCCGGATTGCTGGAGGGCCTGCACCTGCTTGATCAGGTGACCGGGGATATCCGACAGCCGGTAGGGCCCCTGGAACCAGCCGAGCACGTTGGCGTTCCTGGCCCTGGCCGCGTTGACCATCACCGCGGCGCCGGTCGCCGCGCCCGCGTTCCGCTCCTGCGGCAGGGTCAGCAGGATCTGGTACATCAGGCCGCCGGCCCCGGCGGACGCGGGCGGCACCGCCCGCCCCAGGGCGAGCTGGTTCTCCGCGACCTTGACCCCGTCTGCGGCCAGCAGGGCGGCGGACCGCTCCTTGTTCTGCACCAGGCCGCTGGCGATCTGCTGCAGCAGGAAGAAGCCGAGGGTGGCGATGACCACGGCGGAGAAGATCAGCGTGGTGCCGACCACCCGCAGCTGCAGGGACCGGTTCCACTGCGCCCGCAGGGCGCCCAGGGCGGCGCTGGCGCGGTTCTGGGCACCGGCCCCGGCCCGGCGCAGCAGGGTCAGCGAAGCCGGGGATGGGACGGCCACGCGGCCGCGCCAGGATGAGCGCACGCCGCTGGTCCCGCTGCCTGCCCCTGCCTCCATGATCCTTCTCTGCCCGGCCGCCCGGATCAGCCGGGGCCGGCCTTGTACCCGACCCCGCGGACGGTGACCACGATCTCCGGCCGCTCGGGGTCCTTCTCGATCTTCGCTCGCAGCCGCTGAACGTGCACGTTGACCAGCCGGGTATCGGCCGCGTGCCGGTAGCCCCAGACCTGCTCGAGCAGCACCTCGCGGGTGAACACCTGGCGCGGCTTGCGGGCCAGCGCGACCAGCAGGTCGAACTCCAGCGGCGTGAGGTTCAGCGGCTCGCCGGCCCGGCGCACCGCGTGCCCGGCCACGTCGATGGTGACGTCGCCGATCTGCAGCATCTCCGGGGCCGGGTCGTCGGTGCGGCGCAGCCGGGCCCGCACCCGGGCGATCAGCACCTTGGACTGGAACGGCTTGACGATGTAGTCGTCGGCACCGGACTCCAGGCCCAGCACCACGTCCACGGTGTCACTCTTGGCGGTCAGCATGACGATCGGGACCCCGGACTCGGCCCGGATCTGCCGGCATACGTCGATGCCGTCCATGCCCGGCAGCATCAGGTCGAGCAGCACCAGGTCAGGGCGGGTATCACGGAAAGCGTCCAGCGCCTTGTCGCCGTCGGAGACGAACGTCGGCTCGAAGCCCTCGCCGCGCAGCACGATGCCCAGCATCTCGGCCAGCGCGGCATCGTCATCGACAACCAGAACGCGACCCTTCATAGTCCTCATCGTTCCACGTAAGCGACGTTATGGGCAGTTTCCCGTGGGCACGTCAGGCTCCCAGGACTCGCAGAGTACCCGTTGTCACCGGCTGGGCAATGCCCCTCTCCGTTACCAGGGCCGTCACCAGGCCCGGCGGGGTGACGTCGAAGGCCGGGTTCCAGGCTCTCGTGCCGTCCGGCGCGACCGGCTGGCCGGCCAGCGCGGTGACCTCCGCGGCGGGCCGCTGCTCGACCGGGATGCCCGGGCCGGCCGGGGTAGCGAGGTCGATCGTGGAGGTCGGCGCGACGACAACGAACGGCACCTGGTGGTGCCGGGCCAGTACGGCCAGGCCGTAGGTGCCGACCTTGTTGGCCACGCTGCCGTCGGCCGCGATCCGGTCCGCGCCGGTCAGCACCAGGTCCACCTGGCCACTGGCCAGCAGGGCGGCGGCGGCCGAGTCGGCCAGCACGGTGTGCGGCAGGCCGGCCCGCCGGGCTTCCCACGCGGTCAGCCGGGCGCCCTGGAGCAGCGGCCGGGTTTCGTCCACCCAGAGCATGGCCAGCCGTCCGGCCCGGTGCGCGGCCAGGATCACCGCGAACGCGGTCCCCTCCCCCGCGGACACCAGCGCGCCGGTGTTGCAGTGGGTCAGCACCCGGGCGCCCGCCGGGACCAGGCGCAGCCCGTGCTCGGCCATGGCCGCGCTGGCCGCGGCGTCCGCCGCGGCGATCCGCCCGGCCTCGGCCAGCGCCGCGGCCGCCCCGTCCGCGCCGCGGCCGGCCTGCTCCCAGGCGGCCAGGGCGAGGCCGGCGCCCCAGGCCAGGTTCACCGCGGTGGGCCGGGCCCCGCCGAGGGCGCGCGCCGCGGCGGGCACGTCGTCGCCGCGGCGGGCGGCCAGGGCCACCCCGTACGCCCCGGCCAGCCCGAGCAGGGGCGCGCCGCGCACCACCAGGCGGCCGATCGCGTCCACCAGAGCGGGAATGTCCGCGCAGGTCACGGTGACCTCGGCGGCCGGCAGCCGGGTCTGGTCCAGCAGCTCGATAGCGGGCCCGGCCGGCTCGTCCAGCCAGCGCAAGGGGGCAAGGTTCACGCCCTGAGTGTGCGCCAGGCGAACCCACCCCCGCCACCCAGGGGCCGTACACCTAAGTCCACGGCCCGCAGAACCAAGGGCCCCAGCGAGCCCTGTGGGGGATCGCCTAGCCTGGGGCCATCATGGATGGCCAGGCCGGGTCCGGCGCGCAGGCACCGGAGGACACACAGGCGCCGGACGAGCCGGCCGTGGCCGGGCACCGTCCGCCGCGGCGCTGGCAGATCGCGGTGGCGGTGGCCGCAGCCGCGGCGATCGCGTTCGGGGTGTACGCCGGGCGGCGGGTCCTGGGCGAGTCGCTGAACGCTCTGACCTCGCTGGACTGGACCTGGTTCCTGGCCGCGATCGGGTGCGAGGCCGTCTCGCTGCTGGCGTTCGGGCTGTCCCGGCGCCGCCTGCTGCGGGCCGACGGGCACCCGGCCGGGCTTGGCTCGGTGATGGCCATCACCTACGCCAGCAATGCGCTGTCCATAACCATCCCGTTCGCCGGGGCCCAGCTCGCCGTGGTGTTCTCCTACCAGCAGTTCCGGCGCCGTGGCCTGGGCCCGGCGATCACCGGCTGGGCGCTGGCCGTGTCGGCCATCATGTCCGTGTCCGCGCTGGCCCTGGTTCTGGTCGGCGGCTCGCTGCTGAGCGGCGCCTCGCTGGCTACCGCGCTCGGGTTCGCCGGGGCCGCGGTGCTGCTCGTCCCGGCGGTGGCGATCCTGCTCGCGCTGCGCAGCACCCGGCTGCGGCGGCTGATCAGCGTGGCGCTGGCCCGGCTCACCGTCACGGCCCGGCGGGTGCTGCGCCGGCCGCCGCCCCCGGGTGAGCCGACCGAGGCGTTCGAGGCGTTCCTGACCCGGGTGGCCAGCATCCGGATGCCGGCCCTGCGGTACGCCGAGGTGTTCGGGTTCGCCCTGCTCAACTGGATCGGCGACGCCGCGTGCCTAGCCTGCGCGATCCGCGCCACCGGCCAGCCGGTGCCCTGGCACGGCCTGCTGCTGGCCTACGCGGCGGGCGCGGCGGCCGGCAGCACCGGGCTGACCCCGGGCGGCTTCGGGCTGGTCGAGGCCACCCTCACGGCGGCCCTGGTGGCCGTGGGCATGACCAGCGGGGCGGCGCTGACCGCGGTGCTCGCCTACCGGCTGGTGAACTTCTGGATGATCCTGATCGGCGGGTGGATCACGATGGTGGTGCTGACCCGGTTCAGGAGCCGTACCGCCAGGAGTCCAGGTATTCCTGCTGGCCCGGGGTGAGCTCGTCGATCTCGGTGCCCATGCAGGCCAGCATCAGCCCGGCGGCCTGGGCGTCGGTTTCCGCCGGCACCTCGTGCACCCCTGGCGGCAGCGGCGGCCGGGCACTGGTCAGCCAGACCGCGGACAGCGCGCCCACGGTGAAGGACACGTCCATCACCGCGGCCGGGTGGCCTTCCCCGGCGACCAGGTTGACCACCCGGCCCTCGGCCAGCAGGATCAGCCGCCGCCCGTCGGCCAGCACGTACTCGTCCGCGGACGGCCGGATCTGCGGGTTGACCGTGACGGCCAGCTTCTCCAGGCCGCGCACGTCGATCTCCACGTCGAAGTGGCCGGCGTTGGCCAGGATCGCGCCGTCGCGCATGACCTCCAGGTGCGCCGGGGTGATCACGTCCCGGGAGCCGGTGGCGGTGATGAACACCTCGCCGAGCGGCGCGGCGGCGGCCATCGGCAGGACCCGGAAGCCCGCCATGACCGCGTCCAGCGCGCGGACCGGGTCGGTCTCGGTCACCACGACCTGGGCGCCGAAGCCACGGGCCCGCTCGGCGATGCCGGTGCCCGCAGGCCCGTAGCCGGCCACCACCACGGTCTTGCCGGCCAGCAGCGTGTTGGTGGCCCGCAGGATGCCGTCCAGCGCGGACTGGCCGGTGCCGTACCGGTTGTCCAGCATCCGCCGGGTGGCCGCGCCGTTCGCCGCCACCACCGGGAAGGCCAGCGTGCCCGCCGCGGCCATCCGGCGCAGCCGGGCCACCCCGGTGGTGGTGGACTCGACCCCGCCGGCCACCCCGGCCAGCAGTTCGGGGCGGTCCTCGTGCAGCGTGTTGACCAGGTCGCCGCCGTCGTCGAAGACCAGCGCCGGGGCGCTGTCCAGAGCCTGGTGGATGTGCCGGTAGTAGGTCTCCCTGGCCGCCCCGGACCGGGCCGACACGGTCACGCCCGGCCAGGAGGCCAGCACCGCGGCCACGTCGTCCTGAGTGGACAGCGGGTTGGACGCGGCCAGGTGGACCCGCGCCCCGGCCGCCCGCAGCACGTTCACCAGGACCGCGGTCTCGGCGGTGACGTGCAGGCAGGCGGCCACGGCCAGGCCATCCAGCGGGCGGCTGGCCGCGAACGACTCCCGGATGAGGCCGAGCACCGGCATGGTGCGCTCGGCCCAGCCGACCCGGGCCTGGCCGGCGGCGGCCAGCCCCGGGTCGGCGATGTCAGAGCCTCCGGGAGGCACGGGGCCCGTGGGGGGCATGGCCGTCAGTAGCGGTAGTGGTCCGGCTTGTACGGGCCGTCGACCGGGACGCCGATGTAGTCGGCCTGCTCCTTGGACAGCCGGGTGAGCCGGACACCGAGCGCGTCCAGGTGCAGCCGGGCGACCTTCTCATCCAGGTGCTTGGGCAGCACGTGCACGCCGAGCGGGTACTCCGCGGTCTTGGTGAACAGCTCGACCTGGGCGATCACCTGGTTGGTGAAGCTGTTCGACATCACGAAGCTGGGGTGCCCGGTGGCGTTGCCCAGGTTCAGCAGCCGGCCCTCGGACAGGATGATCACCGCGTGGCCGTCCGCGAAGACCCACTCGTCGACCTGCGGCTTGATGTTCACGCGCGTGATGCCCGGGGTGCGGGCCAGGCCGGCCATGTCGATCTCGTTGTCGAAGTGGCCGATGTTCCCGACGATGGCCTGGTGCTTCATCGCGGCCATGTGGTCCGCGGTGATGATGCCGTAGTTGCCGGTCGCGCTGATGAAGATGTCGGCCTGGCCCACCATGTCCTCGATGGTGGCGACCTGGTAGCCGTCCATCGCGGCCTGCAGCGCGCAGATCGGGTCGATCTCGGTGACCACGACCCGGGCGCCCTGGCCGCGCAGCGACTCCGCGCAGCCCTTGCCCACGTCGCCGTAGCCGCAGACGACCGCGACCTTGCCGCCGATGAGCACGTCGGTGGCCCGGTTGATGCCGTCCACCAGGGAGTGCCGGCAGCCGTACTTGTTGTCGAACTTCGACTTGGTCACCGAGTCGTTGACGTTAATCGCCGGGAACCGCAGCGTGCCGGCCGTGGCCATCTCGTACAGCCGGTGCACGCCGGTGGTGGTCTCCTCGGTGACCCCGCGGACCTGCCCGGCGACCGCGGTCCACTTGCCCGGTGCCGCCGCCAGCGAGGCGCGCAGCAGCTCCAGGATGACCCGCCACTCCTCGGGGTCCTCCTCGGCGGCCGACGGGACGGCCCCGGCCGCCTCGTACTCGGCGCCCTTGTGCACCAGCAGCGTGGCGTCGCCGCCGTCGTCCAGGAGCATGTTCGGCCCGGCGCCGTCCGGCCAGCTCAGCGCCTGCTCGGTGCACCACCAGTACTCCGGCAGGCTCTCGCCCTTCCAGGCGAACACCGGGATGCCACGCGGGTCGTCAGGCGTACCGTCCGGGCCCACCGCGACCGCGGCGGCGGCGTGGTCCTGGGTGGAGAAGATGTTGCAGCTGCACCACCGGACCTCGGCGCCGATCGCGACCAGCGTCTCGATCAGGACCGCGGTCTGCACGGTCATGTGCAGGGACCCGGTGATCCGGGCGCCGCGCAGCGGCTGGCTGCGGCCGTACTCCTCGCGGACCGCCATCAGGCCCGGCATCTCGTGCTCGGCCAGCCGGATCTCCTTGCGCCCGAACTCGGCCAGGGACAGATCAGCGACCTTGAACGGGAGGTTCTCCGCGGACATCAACAGCTCCTTCGCACGATCTCTGGTGGCTTGACCTAACCGACAGTAGGAGACCGCCGGCCGGATCGGCACGCTTGTCACCCAGTTCCGGACAAAAAATTGTTAGATTTATGGCCATGCGCATCACGGCGGCCGCTCAGCGGCTCGGGATCTCCCCGCGGATGCTGCGCTACCGGGAGGCCATCGGCCTGCTGCCCGCGGCGCGCCCGGCCGGGCACCGGACCTACACCGAGGCGGAGCTGGCCGCGGTGGCGCTGGCCCTGTCGATCGAGCAGCGGTACGACATCAGCCCGGCCGCGCTGGCCTTCGGGCTGCGGGTCCTGACCGACCCGGCGGCCCGGTCGCAGGTCGCCGAGCTGGGCCGGCAGACCGGCCGGATCGGCACGCCGGGCAGCCGCGCGGTCGACTTCGAGAAGGAGCGGGCGCTGCGGCTGCTGAGCCTCACTCCCGGCCGCTGAGGTCCGCGGGCGGGCCCGCGCTGTCCGCCTCGTCGTCCGCGGCTGAGCCGGAGCCCGGCTCGCGCTGTGCGGCCCGCACCGATGGGTCGTCGCTGTCCGCCTCGTCCGCCCGGTACAGGTCCGGCTCCAGGTAGATCACCTGGGCGATCGGCACGGCGGCGCGGACCCGCTGCTCGGCCGCGTCGATGGCCTGGGCGATGGCCGACCCGCTGGCCTGCGGCCGGACCGCGACCTTGGCCGCGATCAGCAGTGACTCCGGGCCCAGGTGCATGGTCCGCAGGTGGATGACCTGGTCGAGCTCGGGGCCGTCCTCCAGCGCGGCGACCACCGCCCGCTCGGTGGTGGCGGTGGCCGCCTCGCCGATCAGCAGGCTCTTCATCTCGATGGCCAGGACCACCGCGACCAGCCCGAGCACCACCCCGATGGCCAGCGACCCGGCACCGTCCCAGGCGCCGTTGCCGGTGATGGTGGCCATGGTGACCCCGGCCAGCGCGACGACCAGGCCGGTCAGCGCGGCCATGTCCTCCAGCAGCACGGTGGGCAGTTCCGGGGCCTTGGCCTGCTGGATGAACCGGCGCAGGCCGCGGGACCGCCGCTCGGCCGAGGAAGCGGCGAGAGCGGTGCGCAGCGAGAGTGACTCCAGCACGATCGCCACGGCCAGCACGGCGAATGCGACGACCGGGCTGGACACCTGCTCCGGGTGGGAGATCCGGTGGACCCCCTCGTACACCGAGAACAGCGCGCCCACGGTGAACAGCACCACGGCGACCACGAACGCGTAGAAGTAGCGTTCGTGGCCGAACCCGAACGGGTGCTGCTCGGTGCCGGCCCGCCGGGACCGTTTCCGGCCGACCAGCAGCAGCACCTGGTTGCCGCTGTCGGCCAGCGAGTGCACCGACTCGGCGAGCAGCGAGGCCGACCCGGTGATCACGAACGCGATGAACTTGGTGACCGCGATACCGAGGTTGGCGCCCAGCGCGGCGAGCACCGCCCGGGTTCCCCCCTCACCGTGGCCGTGCCCGGCCGCGGGGGCCGGTGTGGCGGGCTGCTGTGCGTTGGTGGGCACCTAGCCGGCCTGCGGGCTGCGCGCCTCATCCACCAGCAGGACGGGGATGTCATCGCGGACCGGGTAGGCCAGGCCGCACTCGGCACTGGTGCAGACCAGCTCGCTGGCCTCGGGGTCAGCGCGCAGCGGCGAGCGGCAGTTCGGGCAGGCCAGGATCTCCAGCAGCCAGTCGTCGATGTTCACGGCAGCTCCCCGGGGTCGCGGGTTCGGTTGGCGGGCAGGATCAGGGCGCCCGGCCGGCCGGCGGGCCGCGGCCCGCCGGCGGTCAGCCCGCCCTGCCCCGTACGATACCGAGCACCTCGTCCCTGATCGCGGACATGGCGGCCGCATCGGGCGCTTCGACGTTCAGCCGCAGCAGCGGCTCGGTGTTCGACGGGCGCAGGTTCAGCCACCAGTCCGGGCCGGAGACGGTCAGACCGTCCAGCTCGTCGGTGCTCACCCCGGGGCGGCCGGCGAAGTGCGCCGCGACCTTCGCGGTGGCCGCGGCCTGGTCGGCGACCTCGCTGTTGATCTCGCCCGACGCGGTGTACCGGGAGTACTCCGCGAGCAGCGCGGACAGCGGCCGGTCCTGGGAGCCGAGCGCAGCCAGCGTGTGCAGGGCGGCCAGCATGCCGGAGTCGGCGAACCAGAAGTCGCGGAAGTAGAAGTGCCCGGAGTGCTCACCGCCGAAGATCGCGCCGCTGGCCGCCATCTGGGCCTTGATGAACGAGTGGCCGACCCGCGTGCGGACCGGCACGCCGCCGTGCTCGGTGATGATCTCCGGCACCGCGCGGGAGGTGATCAGGTTGTGGATGACCGGCGCGCCCGGATCCCGGGCCAGCTCGCGCGCGGCGATCAGCGCGGTGAGCACGGACGGCGACACAATCTGGCCCTGCTCGTCGACCACGAAGCAGCGGTCGGCGTCGCCGTCGAAGGCCAGCCCGATGTCGGCCCCGCAACTGGCCACCGTGCGCTGCAGGTCCGCCATGTTGGCCGGCTCGATGGGGTTGGGCTCGTGGTTCGGGAACGACCCGTCCAGCTCGAAGAACATCGGGATGAGCTCGATCGGCAGGCCGCCGAAGACGGCCGGGACGGTGTACCCGGCCATGCCGTTGCCCGCGTCGACCGCGACCTTCAGCGGGCGGATGGCCGACAGGTCGACCAGCGACCGCAGGAACGCGGCATACTCCGGCAGCAGATTCCGCTCGGTCACGCTGCCGGGCCGGCCCTCGTAGGCGGCCGGGCCGCTGGCGGCCAGGTCCCTGATCTTGATCAGGCCGCCCTGCTCGCCCACCGGCTTGGCGCCCTCGGTGCACATCTTGATCCCGTTGTACCGGGCCGGGTTATGGCTGGCGGTGATCATCGCGCCGGCCACCTGGAGGCTGCCGCTGGCGAAGTACAGCATGTCGCTGGAGCCAAGGCCGCCCATGATCACATCCGCGCCCTGGGCGGTTGCGCCGCGGCCGAAGGCCGCCGCCAGCGGCGCCGACGAGGTCCGCATGTCGTGCATGGTGACGACCGACCTGGCCCCGGTGACCTGGACGAACGCGGCCCCGATGGCTTCCGCCGCGGTGTCGTCCAGCTCGCCGGGGACGATGCCGCGGATGTCGTATGCCTTGAAGATCTTCGCGTAGTCGGCCACTGCGGCCTGCCTCCCCAGCACGCGGGCGAGCCCGGGGCAACGGCCCGCCGGGCGGAACGGAGACCGAGCCTACCCGCCACGGCGGGGGCCGGCCCGGCACTCCGGGCCCGCTCCGGCGCGCCGGTGACCCACCCGCCCACCCACCCGCGGGCGGGGTCCGCGCAGGTCAGCCCCGGCCGCGGTCCGGCGGGGAGGAGCGCAGCACGCGCAGATGGCCGCGGCGGCCGACCTCGACGCCCTGGCCCACCGGCTCGGCCGCGGCCCGCGGCAGCGCGGCCTCGCGGACGGCGTTGGCCAGCGCCTCGAGGTCGTCGGCTTCCTGCTCGGCCGGCCCGGCCGGCAGCCGGACCGCCTCCCAGCCGCGGGGCACGGTCAGCCGGTCGGCGTGCGCGGCGCACAGGTCGTAGCAGTGCGGCTCGGTGTACGCGGCGAGCGGGCCGAGCACCGCGGTGGAGTCGCGGTACACATAGGTCAGGGTGAACAGGGCAACCTGCTTGCAGGCGGGCCGTGAACACTGGCGCGAACTCACCGGCCCACCTCACTCATCGCGCTGTCCGCGGCATCGGCCTGCCGGCTGCGGGCCCAGGTGTCCCGCGTGCCGGAGGACAGGCCCGCACGCGTACATCACTCACAACGGCTGACCGTACTTTGCCGGGGGCGGTAACGCCACCACCCGGGGCACTCTGCGCGATCGTGTCTCTGCTAGCTGGCTCGCGCAGGGCTGCTGGAGAGGCGCTGCCTTCCCGGCGAGCGCTGCTCACCGAACGACAGAGCGCCGACCGCTCGCCGGGAAAACAGCGCCGCGGCACCTGCGCTCGCCCTGCCGGCTCCGCCGGCGGGCTTCGCCGGAACCGCCGGCGGCGTGACAGCACCGCATGGGCCGGCGGGATACGCTCAGCTATTGTGCAGACTGGCAACGGCCGGAGCCGCGGCGGCGCGCGGATCCGGCGGCGTGACCGGCATGGCCGCGGCCTCCGCGGCGTGCTTGCCCCGATGGACACCCCGGCCTACCGCAGCCGGGCCGAGCGGTTCGACGACCTGGTCCTGCAGGCCGTAGCGCAGCTGGAGCCGCGCTGGTCGGCGGAGCTGTCCGGGGTGGAGTTCGCGGTCGAGGAGATCCCGGCCGCGGCGGGCCCGGCCGACCTGCCGGACCCGGTGCCGCTGGCCCGGCTCGACGCCGCCTCGGGCGACCCGCGGGACCCGCGGCGCCCGGCCTCCCCGCCCCGCATCGTGCTGTACCGGCGGCCGCTGCTGGCCCGCGCGGACGACGAGGAGGACCTCGGCGAGCTCGTGCTCGACGTGGTGGTGGAGGAGTTCGCCCGGCTGCTGGACCTGGACCCGCGGACGATCGACCCGGGCTACGACGAGGACTGAGCGAGCCGCTCCCCCGCCTGGCCCCCGTCGGGCGCGGCGCGGCTCAGGGGTGGGCGACGGACAGGGTCTCGTCGACCGCGGGCAGGCGGATCGTGGTCAGCGCGGCGGGCACCGCGATGATCGCCTGGACGCTGCCGTTCGACAGGATGGCCCGCCCGGCGTAAAGCGGCCCGGACCCGGGCAGCGGCGTGATCACCAGGGCGTAGGGAGTGCCCGGCGGGCGGCCTGGCGGCTTGCCCAGCGGGACCACGGTGCTGTGCTTGGCCTCGATCGTGACCTCGCGGGTGCGCGGCGGCCGGCCCGGGGTCAGCTCGGTGAGCCGGACCTGGACCCCGGCGGCGGGCGCGGACAGCACCAGGGAGGCGCTGGCGTTCGGCCCGGCCACGTTGTCCGCGGCTACCCCTTGCTCCTCGACGGGGCCTGACGCCGCGGCGAACACGCCGGGCGAGCCCGGCCCACCGCCGGATGCGGACAGCACCGCGGTAACCGGCTGGCTGGCGGTGATCGCCAGCGCCGCGGAGACCTTGGACACCGACGGCAGCGGCACGGTGCCCGCGGACCCGCCGGCCAGGCTGATCCCGTTCCCGCCGGTCGGCTGATAGGACCCGCGGCCGGTGACCGCGGTGAGCTTGACCTGGGCCGGGGTGGCCCCGGGCACGAGCAGGAACAGCGACCTGCTGCCCGCGGTGCTGGGCAGGCCAGGGATCACCAGGTGCCGCGACGGCGGCGGGCTGGCCGGGAGCCACGATCCCGGCTGCCCGGCCGTGCGCGACTCGTGCAGCATGGCGGCCACCCGGCCGGCGCTGGTGCGCACGTGCAGGCCGAGCACCCGGGAGCCGTGCACCACCTTGGTCAGCGACTGGACGAGCAGGCCGTGCGGCGGCACCGTGATGCCGGTGTCCGTGCTGCCCAGCACGGGGCCGCTGTCGGTGAACAGGTCCACCTCGGCGTCGGCTGGCGAGCTGTCCGCGTTCATCAGGTACAGGCTGAGCGTGGCCAGCGTGTGCTGGCCCGGGGAGACGAACCAGAAGTCGGTGGCCGGGGCCGGGCAGGCGGCCTGCGGCAGCCCGGCCGGCCCGGTCTGCTCAGCGGCCAGCCCGCCGGACATGCCCGCGCTGGCCCGGATGGCCACCCCGCCGAGCGAGGTCACCGCGGGAACCCGCCCGCTGGTGCTCTGCGCGGTGGGCTTGCCGGACTTCGCCGGGGCGACCGGGACCGCGATCCGGGTCAGCTTCCCGGTCTGGGAGAGCGTGCTCAGCACCGGCCCGGTGGCGGCGCTGCCCGCCGCGGACAGCCGGCTCACCACCGCGGTGCCGCCCGTGCCCGTGCTGGCCGGACCCGTGCTGGCCGTACCCGTGCTGGTACTGGCGCTGCTCGCGCCGGCGCTGATCACGGCTACGCCGCCGCCCCGCTGCCCGCCGGGCGACGCGCAGGCGCGGACGGCCGCGGTCACCGGGATGTCCCCGAGCGGCGCCGGCTTGCGCCCCTGCGCCAGGGCGAACGGATGCAGCGCGCCGGTCACCAGGAACAGCGCGGCGACCACCAGCAGCACCAGCCCGGCCTGGCAGTACCGGTTCCCGAGCAGGCGGGCTACCACCGGTCGTCTCCCTGCTCCTCGTCGGCGGCGGGCCAGTGGGAGGTGGCCTCCTGGTCGCCGCCCGGCCAGGCCTGGGTGGGACTGTCCGGCCAGGCGGACGGGCTAGCGGGGGCCGGCGGGCGGCCGGACGGGGACGGCGGGTCCCAGCCGTCGCCGCGGCCGTGGTCGCCGTAGCCAGCCTGGCGGCCGCTGTCCTGGCCACGGCCGGCGCCGGCCGGCCAGCTGTCGTCGGCCCACTGGCCGTCCTCGGACCAGCGGCTCTCGTCGGGGCCACGGGCCGGGGACGGGCCTTGCGGGGAGCCGCCGCCGGGGAGCGGGTAGCCGGGCGGCCGCGAGTGCGGGCCGCTGGGCTGGCCACCGGGATAGCCGCCCGGCCGGCCGGACGGATCCCGGTATCCGGTGGGCTCGTAGCCCGGCTGGTAGGCGGACTGCCCGGCAGGCTCGTAGCCGGGCTGGTAGGCGGTCCGGGGGCGGTAGCCGGGCGGCGGGGCACCGTGGCCGCCGGGCCCGTTCGGGTAGCCCGGGTCGTAGCCGTGGTCGCCGTCCGGGCGGTAGCGGGGCTGGCCGCCGGTGTCATAGCCGGGCTGGCCGCCGGTGTCATAGCCGGGCTGGCCGCCAGGGCCGGGCGGGCCGTTCCGGCGCTGGCCGGGCGGCGGGTAGCCGGACGGGCCGGGATCCTGCTGGCCCGGGCCGTACTGGCCGGGGCTGTACTGGCCCCGGCTGGGCTGGCCCGGGGCGGGCTCGCCCGGGCGGGGGCCGGCCGCGCGGCGGCCACGGGACGGCTGGCCCTGGCCGGGGCCGTACTCGATGCCGTAATCGGGGTAGGCGGGCGCGCCGTTTCCGGGCCTGGTCTGTGCTGGCCCGGGCTGTGCTGATCCGGGCTGGCCGCGGCCCGTGCCGTGGCGGCCGGGCGGGCCGTAGTCCGGCCCGGGCTGGTCCGGGTAGCCGCGCGGCGGGTAGCCGGCCGCACCGGCGCCCGGCTGGTTGTCCGGCCAGGCCCGCGGCGGGGCGGCCCACGCGCTGGTTCCGGCTTGAGCGGGCTGGCCCCGCCATGACCCGGGCTGGCCCGGCGCGCCGTCAGGACCGGCGCCTGGCCCGCCGGGCGGGCCGGGAACCGCGCCGCGCCGTCCGGGCTGTCCCTGGGCGGCGCCGCTGGTGTCGGGGGCGGCACCGCGGCCGTCCCCGCGCCCGCGTCCGGAACGGCGGCCTGGCAGCCCGGGACGGCCCTTGCCGCGGCCGCGGCCCCGGGCGGCCGCCCGGCCGCCCGGGGCGGCGCGGGATCCGGCCGCCGCGGCCTGGCCGGCGCCAGCCGCGCTTCCGGTCGCCGCACCGATGACGGCAGTGCCCGCCACGGCGGCGGGATCGACCGCCCCGGTGGCTGCGGCATCGCCCGGTACGAGGCCGGCCGGGGTTGCGGCACCGGTGGCGGCCGCTCTCCCGCCCACCCTGGCGCCTGCCGCAGCCGGGACCCGGGCGGCCCGGCGTGCGGCCGGGACAGCCGCGCCGGGGGCGCTGGCCTCGGGGGCCGCCTCCGGGCGGCGGCCACGGGCCGCGGCGGGCGCCGCGGCGCCGGTGCCGATCCCGGGCAGGGCCAGCGTGCCGACCACGATCAGCAGCAGGAGTTCGGCCAGCAGCGCGGCGTCCCGCCCGGTGCCGGGCCGGGAGATGATGATCGTCCCGCCGCCGGGCGGCAGCCGGAACGCCTGGGCCCAGGCGCCGGCCGGGGACGGGACGGCGGTCAGCGCGTGGCCGTTCAGGCTGGCGCTCCAGCCGCCGGCCGGCTCGGCCAGTTCCAGTGTCCCGCCGGCTTCCGGGGCGGTAGCGCCGTTGACGCCCAGCCGGCCGGACGGCAGCGCGGTGATCGTGCCGTCCGGCTGGACCACCCGGACCCGGGCCGGGGTCTGGGCCAGCCGCCACAGCTCGAAGGCCGGGGTGGACCCGGAGGCGGGCGGCGAGCTGACCGGCCGCAGCCCGGCCACGCCGTCCATCAGCCGGGCCAGGTCGTCATTGACCGGGGAGGGCATCAGCACGAAGCCGATGTCGAAGGCGGCCAGCCCGGCGGCCTGGTCGGCGGCGTCCCCGCCGCTGGGCGCCACCAGGGTGGCCACGGCCCGGTCCAGCGCCTTGCCGGTGACCGGGTCCGGCGCCAGGTCGGGCTCGCCCAGCGACGGCCCGGCGCCGCGCAGCACGGTGTAGCTGATGTGGCCGTCGTCCTGGCGCAGCACCAGCGTGCGCAGCCGCAGCCCGTTGTTCGAGGACACCGCGACCAGCTCGGGCACGACCTGCCGGCGCACCACGGTCAGCGGCCCGCCCGCGCCGTTGGTCACCCAGAACGCGGCCGCCAGGATCGGCGCCGAGCAGGCCACAAGCAGCAGCCCGGCGACCGGCACCCGGCCCAGGCCACGCTGCCAGGATGGCTGGCCCGGGCCGCGGTGCAGCAGCTCAGGCACGCCGTCGGCGGCGGCGAGCGCGGCCACCAGCAGGCCGATCGCGGCAACCGCCAGCGCGGGGCCCGGCCAGGCGGGCAGCCGGACGGTGGCGCCCGGCGCGGCCACGACCGCCCGGCTGATGGCCACCGCGGTGGCCAGGCCGACCAGCGCCGCTCCCCAGCCGGCCAGGATGACCCGCCGGTTGCGGCCGGCCAGCAGCGCCGCCAGCGCGGCGATCAGGATCCCGCCGGTCACCCAGTACGCGGGCACGCCCGGGCCACCGGGGCTGAGCAGCAGCAGCGACCGGGCGGGCAGCCCGGGCGTGGCCAGCCCGGGGGCCTGGATGCCGGCCTCGAGCAGAAGCAAGGCGGGCTGGGTGACGATCCGGATCGTCCAGGGGAACAGCAGCGCCGGCGCCACCACCGCGGTGATGCCGAGGTTGATCAGCGAGCCGCGGTTCCGGCCGATGGTGACCGCCGCGACGACCGCGGCGGCGACCGCGATCACCCAGATCAGCGGTACGAACGCGGCGCACACCGCGACGCCGAGGCCGGCCGCCCAGGCGGCCCGGCGGGCCAGCTTGGGCGGCTGGGTGAAGATCCGCGCGGCGGCCAGCGCGACCAGCGGCAGCAGGATGACCACCGCCGCGGTGCCGATCCGGCCGCCCGCGACCCCGCCCAGGGCCACCGGCAGCAGCGCGTAGGCGGCCGCGGCCCACACCCGGGCCGGGGCGAGCCTGGTGACCCGGCGGGCGGCGAAGTACGCGGTCATCCCGGCCAGCGGCACGCAGCCGAGCAGCAGCACGTCCACGGCCAGCCAGGGCTTGCCGCCGAGCACCGTGGCCAGGGCGGCGACCACGGCCAGGTAGGGCGGCGCGGTGGTGGCCGAGCCGGTGCCGAGCGGATGGAAGGTCTGCAGGTAGGTGTGCCACAGCGCGGACGCGCCGCCGGCCGCCGGGGTCAGCGCGCCGCCGCCCAGCGGGCCGCCGGACAGCAGGCTGCGGCCGGCCACCAGGGAGATGACGGTCAGCGCGGCGAACAGCAGGACCGCGGGGCTGGTCAGGATGCGCTGGGTCAGCCCGGAGTCGATGAGCAGCGAGTCGTCGTCGGACGGGTCCTCGGACGCGTGGTGGCTGCCGGACGTGCCCCGCTCGGTGGATTTGGACAGCGCCGAGGCGACCCATTCGGCCAGCACCCGGAGCGACCGGCCGGGGGGCAGGTCGGCGCGCAGCCGGGCGTAGGCGGCCCGCCGGCCGGGCGCCCGGCGGCGCCGGGCGCGCAGCAGCCGCAGCGGGTGGGCGAACACCGACCCCAGCGCGGCCATCTCGTCCAGCGCCGCCCGGGGCCGCTTGGCGACCAGGAAGAACATCGTGCGCAGCAGGGACACGCCGAGGTTGCCCGCCAGCGAGACGGCCGCCTGCCGGGCGGGCAGGTTGCCCAGCAGGGTGATCAGCGCGTTGGCCCGGTTCAGCCGGGCCGGGTGCCTGGTGACCGAGACACTGCGGCGGCGCCGGGCGGTGGCCTCCACGTGGTACATGACCGCGTCGGTGATGACCCGGACCCGGAAGCCCGCGGCGTGCACCCGCCAGCACAGGTCGGTGTCCTCGCGGAACAGCGTCATCGCGGGATCGAACCCGCCGGTCTTCTCCCAGACGTCGCGGCGGATCAGCATCCCCGGGCTGCTCACCGCGAGAGTGTCGTCGTCGCCGTCGTGCTGGCCCTGGTCGACCTCGCGCGGCTCGATGCCGGTGATCCGGCGGCCGGCCGTGTCGATGGTCATCCCGGCCTCGAGGATGACCTGGCGGTCCGCCCAGTCCATCACCTTGGGCCCGAGCACGGCCGCGGACTTGGTCTCGGTCGCGCCGCGGAGCAGCTGCTCCAGCGCGTCCGGGGCGGGCTCGCTGTCGTCGTGCAGCAGCCACAGCCACTCGACCCGCTCGCTGTCGGCGACCCCGGCCGGAAGCGGCACCGGAATGGTGGCGCTGCGGTGGGTGACCGCGCGGGCAACCGCCGCGCCGTAGCCGGTGCGCCGGTCCATCCCGAAGACGACCTGCTGGCCGAGCCGCTCGGCCAGCACCGCACCGCTGCGATCCCGGCTTCCGGTGTCGACAGCGACCACCCGCTGCACCGGCCGGGTCTGGCCGAGCAGGGCGTCGATGACATTCGGCAGCCAGGCTGCGCCGTCATGGGCGACGATGACCGCGGTGACGACGTGCCGGGCGTAACTATCGTTCGGCGACAATGGTCCGCTGGGGGGTCGAGGGGTCCGGGGGGCACCGCCCGCGGCCCGGCACCCTCACGGGCCCAGCCCGCGGGACTTGGGATACCCGTGCACAATACGCCAAGCGCTGACATGACGGCGGGCAGACGGAGGGCTTGCCCGGCCGGACGGGCAGGTCGCGGCAAGGTCGTGTCCTGCCGGTCTTGGTCGTCGCGAGCGGTCGCCTGCGGGATGCATCGCAAGGCGGAGGAGGAGCCCATAGCGGAGCTACGGGCGACGACGACAACGCCGCGAGGCGCCCGCAGGCGGACGCGCAGCAGACCAAAGACCGGCAGGATACGGCCTATACCGCCAGCCGCACCGGGGTCAGACCGCTTCGCGCTTCAGGCGGCGCCGCTCCCGCTCGGACAGGCCGCCCCAGATGCCGAACCGCTCGTCGTTCTCCAGCGCGTACTCCAGGCACTCGGCCCTGACCTCGCAGCTGCGGCAGACCCGCTTGGCCTCGCGGGTGGAGCCGCCCTTCTCCGGGAAGAATGCCTCCGGATCGGTCTGTGCGCACAGGGCGCGGTCCTGCCAGCCGAGTTCCCCGGCCTCGTCCTCCTCGATGCCGAAAGCGTCGTGAACTAGCGGGACGATGACCTCAGCCACTGTGCACCTCCACCCCTCCGTAAACCCCGTCGGTCCTGCGTTACGGCGGTGCCCTGCTCCCGAGGGCACCCGAACTACATGGTTGAAATTACACGCGCGTGTCTTGCTGTTCGTCAAGAGCGATACGTGATAATGGCCCATCTCTTGCCCGCTGATGACGGGAAAGTCCGCGGGGACAAGCTGGGATCCCAGCCTGCCCGCGGCGGCCGGCCGGCCCCACCGCGCGCGGCCTGCCAGACTTGCGTCCATGCGAATCACCGTGCTGGCCGGCGGGATCGGCGCCGCGCGTTTCCTGCGCGGCCTGAAGGCCGCGGTCCCCGCTGCCGAGATCACCGTCATCGGCAACACCGGAGACGATATCCGCCTGTTCGGCCTGCACGTCAGCCCGGACCTGGACACCGTGATGTACACGCTGGGCGGCGGCATCAACGAGGAGCAGGGCTGGGGCCGGGCCGGTGAGAGCCACGCGGTGCTGCCCGAGCTGGCCGCCTACGGCGTCGGCCCTGACTGGTTCGGCCTGGGCGACCGGGACTTCGCCACGCACATCGCCAGGACCGCGCTGCTGTCCGCGGGCGAGCCGCTCAGCGCGGTGACCCGGCGCCTGTGCGAGCGGTGGCAGCCCGGGGTGACGCTGCTGCCGATGACCGACAACCGGGTCGAGACGCACGTCGTCCTTGACGAGCCCGGCGGCCACCGGACCGTGCACTTCCAGGAGTGGTGGGTCCGGCTGCACGCGGCGGTGCCGGCCGCGAGGATCGTGCTCGACGGCGCGGCGGCGGCCCGGCCCGCGCCGGGCGTGCTCGACGCCATCCGCGCCGCGGACTTCGTGCTGTTCCCGCCGTCCAACCCGGTGGTCAGCATCGGCACGATCCTGGCCGTGCCGGGGGTCACCGAGGCGGTGCGGGCGGCGACCGTGGTCGGCGTCTCGCCGATCATCGGCGGCGCCCCGGTCCGCGGCATGGCCGACGCCTGCCTGGCCGCGATCGGGGTGCCCGCCACCGCGGCGGCGGTGGCCGCGCACTACGGGCCCGGCCTGCTGGATGGCTGGCTGGTGGACGACCAGGACAAGGCCGCGGCCGACGACGCGGCGCTGGCCCGGATCGCGGTCCGGGCCCGGCCGCTGCTGATGACCGACCTGGCCGCGGCGGCGGAAATCGCCGGGGCCGCGGTCGCGCTGGCCCAGGAGCTGTCCCGGTGACCGCTCCCGGTGCCGGCGGGTTCAGCGCGGGCGGGTTCAGCGTGACCGGGGTGCGCGGGCTGCCGGAGATCGCCGCGGGCGACGACCTGGCCGCGCTGATCGCGGACGCGGCACCCGGGCTGGCCGACGGCGACATCGTGGTGGTCACCTCGAAGGTGGTCAGCAAATCAGAAGGCCAGGTGGTCAAGTCCGGCCGGGACGAGGCGATCGAGGCCGAGACCGTCCGCGTGGTGGCCCGGCGGGGCCCGACCACGATCGCGCAGACCCGGCACGGCCTGGTGCTGGCCGCGGCCGGGGTGGACGAATCCAACACCGAGCCGGGCACCGTCGTGCTGCTGCCGCAGGACCCGGACGGCTCGGCCCGGCGGCTGCGCGCCGGGCTGCGGCAGCGCTCCGGAGCGCGGGTCGCGGTGGTGATCACCGACACGATGGGCCGCCCGTGGCGCAACGGCCAGACCGACACCGCGATCGGCGCGGCCGGGCTTTCGCCGCTGCGCGACCACCGGGGCGAGCGGGACACGTTCGGCAGCCTGCTCGAGGTCACCGTGGCCGCGGTGGCCGACGAGCTGGCCGGCGCGGCCGACCTGGTGCAGGGCAAGACCGAGCAGGTGCCGGTGGCGGTCGTACGGGGGCTGGCCGGGCTGGTGACGGAGGGCGACGGCCCGGGCGCGGCGGCCCTGATCCGGCCGGCGGAGGAGGACATGTTCCGGCTCGGCGCGGCCGACGTGCTGTACGCCCGGCGGACGGTCAGGGAGTTCACCGCGGAGCCGGTCGCGCCGGAGCCGGTCCGCCGGGCCATCGCGGCGGCGCTGACCGCGCCCGCGCCGCATCACAGCACGCCGTGGCGGTTCGCGCTGGCGGAGTCGGCCGCGGCGCGGACCCGGCTGCTGGACGACATGCTCGCGGCCTGGCAGCAGGACCTGCGCGGGGACGGGTTCACCGAGGAGCAGATCGCCCGCCGGGTGCGCCGCGGCGAGCCGCTCCGCCGGGCGCCGCTGATCATCGTGCCGTGCCTGGTGGCCGACGCCGCGCACACCTACCCGGACCTGGGCCGTAACACCGCGGAGCGGTCCATGTTCCTGGTCTCGGTGGGCGCCGCGGTGCAGAACCTGCTGGTCGCGCTGGCCGTGGAGGGCCTGGGCTCGTGCTGGGTGTCCAGCACGCTGTTCTGCCAGCCGGTCGCGGCCCGGTCGCTGGGCCTGCCCGCGGGCTGGGAGCCGATGGGCGCGGTGGGCGTCGGCCACCCGGCGGCCAGCCCGCCCAGCCGGCCCCCGCGCGACCCGGAGGACTTCCTGCTGGTGCGCTAGCTGTGCTAGCCGCTCGCTGCGGGCCGCTATGCGCGCTGCCTTCCCTCCTCGCTCCCTCGGCGCGCTGTGCTGGCTGGCGAGCTCCGGGCCGCTGGGAGGCGCTGCCTTCCCTCCTCGCTCCTTGGCGCTCCTTCGTCGCGCCGCGTCGCTCGTTCGGGAAAACAGCGCCGCGGCCCTCCGCGAGCTGGGGCGCTACGCGCCCAGGAGGGGCAGTGTGGTCCGTCCTGAGCGGATCGACGCGCAGACCCCGTCGCTGGCCGCGGCGGCGGCCTGCCGCTCCTCGCTGGGCTGGCCGTAGTCCGTGGTGCGCTGGCGCAGCGGCCGGCCGGTCGGCGCGACCAGCTCGGCGAGCTGGCTGATGGTCTTGAACGAGCCGTTCTGCGACCCGGCCATCCGGCTGATGGTCTCCTCCATGAGCGTGCCGCCCAGGTCGTTCACCCCGCCGGCCAGCACGTCGCGGCACAGGTCCGCGCCGAGCTTGACCCAGGAGCACTGGATGGAGCTGATCGCGCCGTGCAGCATGATCCGGGACACCGCGTGCACGGCCCGGTTCTCCCGCCGGGTCGGCCCGGGCCGGGCCAGCCCGGCCAGGTAGATCGGCGAGCTGGCGTGCACGAACGGCAGCAGCACGAACTCGGTGAAGCCGCCGGTCCGCTCCTGGATGCCGCGGATCACCCGCAGGTGGCCGACCCAGTGCGCGGGCGTGTCCACGTGCCCGTACATCATCGTCGCGGTCGTCGGCAGGCCCAGCTCGTGCGCGGTGGTGATCACGTCGATCCAGGCCGCGGCGGGCAGCTTGCCCTTGGTCAGCACCCAGCGGACGTCGTCGTCGAGGATCTCCGCGGCGGTGCCGGGTACCGAGTCAAGACCGGCCTCCCGGGCCCGGACCAGCCACTCGCGCACCGGCAGCCCGGTCCGCGCCGACCCGTTCATCACCTCCATCGGCGAGAACGCGTGGATGTGCAGGTCCGGGCAGCGCCGCCGGACCTCGGCGGCGAGGTCGAAGTATGCGGTGCCGGGCAGGTCAGGGTGGATCCCGCCCTGCATGCACACCTCGGTGGCGCCGGCCGCCCAGGCTTCGGAGGCCCGGTCGCCGACCTGGGCCAGGGACAGCGTGTACGCGTCGGCGTCGGTGCGCCGCTGGGCGAACGCGCAGAACCGGCAGCCGGTGTAGCAGACGTTGGTGAAGTTGATGTTGCGGTTGACCACGTACGTGATGCCGTCGCCGATCGCGTCCCGGCGCAGCCCGTCGGCCAGCGCGGCGAGGGCGTCCAGCTCGGGCCCGTCCGCGCTGAGCAGGGCCAGCGCCTCGGCGTCGGTGAGCCCGGCCGGGCGGGCCTCGGCCCGGCGCAGCGCGGCACGGACCTCGTCGCGCAGCCGCGGCGGCGCCCCGGCGCCAGGCTGCGGCTCCGCGGCGGCCTGCGGCCGCGCCGCCGGGTCGATCCGGGCGCCGATCTCCGCCCAGTCGCCGTACACCTCAGCGAAGTCGGCCCGGCGGTCCGCGGACCGGCCGGAGGTGTCGATGGTCACGTGCAGGTCGGTCCGGCCGCTGGCGTCGCCCCAGCCGCCGTCTGGCTCCTGCCAGGGGCGCCCGGACGGCATCGCGCCGCCGGCGGCCAGCCCGGTGGCCGGGTCGGCCAGCGCGGCGACGTGCCCGGCCAGCCGCGGGTCGAGCCAGGGCTCGCGCTGGTAGCCGGGGTAGACGGTGAGCCGCTCGCGCAGCTCGAAGCCCGCCGCTGCGGTCTGCGCGGACAGATCGTCCAGCTGCGGCCAGGGCCGCTCCGGGTTGACGTGGTCCGGGGTGAGCGGCGACACGCCGCCCCAGTCGTCGATGCCCGCGCGCAGGATCAGCGGGTACTGCCCGGCGATCAGGTTCGGCGGGGCCTGGATCCGCGCGGACGGGCCGAGCACCAGGCGGGTCACCGCGATCGTCGCGGCCAGATCGTCGAGTTCCGCGTCGGCGGCGCCCCGCATCGCGGTGTCCGGCTTGGCCCGGAAGTTCTGCACGATCACTTCCTGGATGCCGCCGTACTCCCTGGCCACCTGGCGGATCGCGAACACGGAATCGGCCCGCTCGGCCAGGGTCTCGCCGATGCCGATCAGGATGCCGGTGGTGAACGGCACCGCGCTGCGGCCGGCATCCTGCAGGACGCGGAGCCGGACCGCGGGGTCCTTGTCCGGGCTGCCGTAGTGCGGGCCGCCGCGCTCGGTGAACAGCCGGGTGGCGGTGGTCTCCAGCATCATTCCCATGGACGGCGCGACCGGCTTGAGCCGCTGGAAGTCGGGCCAGGTCAGCACGCCCGGGTTGAGGTGCGGCAGCAGCCCGGTCTCCTCCAGCACCCGGATCGCCATGGCCCGCAGGTAGGACAGCGTGCCGTCGTAGCCGTGCGCGTCCAGCCACTCCCGGGCCTGGTGCCACCGGTCCTCCGGCCGGTCCCCCAGCGTGAACAGGGCTTCCTTGCAGCCCATCGCGGCGCCCTGGGCGGCGATCGCGACGACCTCGTCCGGGGGCAGGTACGGGCTGTCCAGCCGGCCCGGCACGGTGACGAACGTGCAGTAGCCGCAGCGGTCCCGGCACAGCCGGGTGAGCGGGATGAAGACCTTCTTCGAGTAGGTGATGACGCCGGGCCGGCCGGCCGCGGCCAGCCCGGCGTCCCTGGTGCGCGCGGCGTAGCCGAGCAGTTCGTCCAGCTGGGCGCCGCGGGCGTGCAGCAGCGCCGTCGCCTCCGCCGGGTCCAGGGTTTTGCCGTCCCGGGCCCGGGCCAGCACCCGTCGCATCGCGGTCGGGCCCGGCTGGCCGGCAGAAGGCGTGTCATCGCTCATAGGGCCAACCCTAAGAGGGGGCCGACGGCAGGCCCGCGCCGGTGTGCCGCGGTCCGGACAGCGGTCAGGACGAGCAGTCAGAACGAGCGGTAGTCGCGGACCGGGTTGCGCGGGCCGCGGCGCGGCGGGTGGGCGCCGCTCAGCTCGAGCAGGCGGGCGGCGCGGAACCGGTGCCCGGCGTACGGGGCAAGCAGCTCCAGCATGCCCGCATCGTCGGTCTTGGCGCCGGTCAGCGCCCAGCCGACGATGCCGGCCAGGTGGTAGTCGCCGACCGAGACCGCGTCCGGGTCGCCGCAGGCCCGCTGCCGGGTCTCGGCCGAGGTCCAGATGCCGATGCCGGGCAGCGACCGGAGCCGCCGATCAGCCTGGTCAGAGTCCAGGCTGGAAACCTCCTCCAGCCGGCTGGCCACCAGCGCGGCCGAGGCGATGGTCCGGGCCCGGATGTTCTCCACCCCGGCCCGGTGCCACTCCCAGGACGGGATCTCGGACCAGGTGCGGGCCGGCGGGGGAACCCGGAGGTTGCCGGGGCCTGGCCCGGGCGCCGGGTCGCCGAACCGGGTCAGCAGCACCCGCCAGGCCCGGTGCGCCTCCAGGCCGACGACCTTCTGCTCGAGGACCGCCGGGACCAGCGCCTCCATGACCCGGCGGGTGCGGCCGATCCGGAAGCCGGGGTGCCGGGTGACCAGGTCGCGCAGCAGCGGGTGCACCGGGACGAACCCGGACGGGTCGTCGGCCGCGCCGAGCAGGTCCGGCAGCCCGTCCAGCAGCCAGGCCGCTCCCGGTCCCCAGGCCTGGGCGCTGACCTGGATCCGGCGGCCAGCCGGGCCACTCACCGTAACCCTTCCTGGGCCAGATCCCTGGTCGGCGGAGTCAGCGGCAGGCAGGGGGGATGGCGAGGCGGGCGGGGCTGGTCGTGAAGTGACCCGCAGCGTGCCGGGGCCGTCCGGGGTGTGCGAGGTGCGCCACACCGCGCCGCCCGCGACCTGGTAGGCCGGGTCGCCGGGGCCGCGCCGGTGCAGGCCCAGCACGAGCCGCAGGTCGAGCGGGAACGGCGGGAGCCAGTCGCGGGACAGCGTGTCGGGCATCGGCCGGCGGGGTGGCGGTCTTGGCATGCGGCCGGGCTCAGGCGTCCGTGGAGAACCGGACGGACAGCGGGCCAAGGCGGGTGCCCGGCCACAGCCGGAGGCCGTGCCGCAGCTCGTTGCGCTCGCCGACGGTGGACCGGTCGCCGAGCACGACGCCGTCGAGGACCGCGCCCGGGCCGACCTCCGCGCCGGCCCCGATCACGCTGCCGGTGACCCTGGCGCCGGCCCCGATCACCGCGCCGTCGTGCAGGACCGAGGCGGTGACCTCGGCACCGGGCCCGACCCGGCAGCCTACGCCGAGCACGGTGCCGCCGGTCACCGTGGCGCCGGCGCCGACCGTGGCGCCGGCCAGGGCCAGCGACTCGCCGCACGGGCCGGGCACGGCGGACGAGGCGAGCCGGCCGAGCACCAGGTCGCAGGAACCCTGCACATAGGCCGCGGGGGTGCCGACGTCCAGCCAGTAGGCGTCGTCCGGGTAGCCCATGACCACGTGGCCGGCCCCGATCAGGCCGGGGAACGTGGCCCGCTCCACCGACACGACCTGGTCCGCCGGGATCGTGTCGATCACGTCGCGGCGGAACACGTAGCAGCCGGCGTTGATCCGGTTGGTCGGCGGGTTCGGGGTCTTCTCCAGGAACGCGGTGACCCGGCCGTTCTCGTCGGTGGGCACGCAGCCGAACGCGGCCGGGTCCGGCACCGCGACCAGGTGCAGGGTGACCGAGGCGTCCGCCTTGGCGTGCACGTCGAGCTGAGCGCCGAGGTCGTGGCCGGACAGGATGTCGCCGTTGAGGATCACCACCGGGTCGTCCGGGCTGCAGCGCAGGCGCGCCGCGGCGTTGCGGATGCCGCCGCCGGTGCCCAGCGGGGTGTCCTCCTGGACGCAGGTCAGTTCCAGGCCGAACTGCGACCCGTCGCCGAACTCGTCCGCGAACATCTGCGCCCGGTAGGCGGTGGCCAGCACCACCCGGCCGATGCCCGCGGCGGCCGCCCGGGCCAGCTGGTGGGCCAGGAACGGCACCCCGGCGGTGGGCAGCAGCGGCTTGGGCGTGTCGATGGTCAGCGGGCGGAGCCTGCTGCCCTGGCCACCTACGAGGAGGATCGCCTCCAGTTCGCTCGGCATGGGCGCGAGGTTACTGGACTCCCTGGCTGACTGCACGCAGGTAGGAGGCCATGTGCGCGTCGGCCGACGCGGCCCAGCTGAACTCCGCGGCGCGGGCGTGCCCGGCGCTGCCCAGGGCCTCGCGGCGGGCCGGGTCGTCCAGCAGGGAGCGCAGCGAGTTGCGGATGCTGGCCGCGTCCGGCTCGGTGTAGGCCACCGCGTCGCCGCCCACCTCGGGCAGCGACGTCATGTGCGTGGTCATCACCGGCGCGCCGCAGGCCATCGCCTCCAGCGCGGGCAGCCCGAAGCCCTCGCTGGTGCTCGGGAAGGCCACCACCAGCGCCCCGCCGAGGTATCCCGGCAGGTCGGTGAAGTGCAGGTAGCCGGGCCGGACCAGGCGCAGGTGCGCGGGCACCGCGCTGATCGCCTCGTTCACCTCGTCGCTCCAGCCGCTGCCGCCGGCCAGCACCAGCGCGGGCGGGTCGTCCAGGTCGGCCACGGCCGCGGCCCAGCCCGCGATCAGCGCCGGGATGTTCTTGCGCGGCTCCAGCGTGCCCAGGTAGGCGATGTACGGGCGGTCGTGCAGGCCGAGCCGGTCGGAGATCCGCCGGCACTGGGCCTGGGTGGGCTGGTGGAACAGCTGGTGGTCGACGCCGTGGTAGGCGACGTCGATGCGGGTCGGGTCGGCGCCGAGCACCCGGACCAGCTCGTCCCTGGTCGCCTTGGACGGCACGATCAGCCGGGTGGCGCGGCGGGCCGAGGTGCGGATCGCGGACTTGTAGAACGTGGCCGCGACCGGGTTGTGCGCGTCGGGGTCGGTGAAGAACGTCAGGTCGTGGATGGTCACCACGATCGGGGCGCCGGGCCGCAGCGGCATCGAGTAGTGCGGCGCGTGGATCACCGCGGCGCCGACCTGCTGGGCCACCAGCGGCAGGCCGCTCTGCTCCCAGGCCAGCCGGGCAGCCCGGTGCGAGATCGCGGTGGGCGCGGCGACCACGCGCGCGCTGGGCACCAGGCGGCCGTAGCGCTCCTCGTCGGCCCGCTGGCAGACGAGGGCAAGATCAGCTCCCGCCACCTCCAGTGCGCTCACCAGTCCGTCGACGTAGCGCCCGACGGCGCCGCGGTCAGCGGGCACAGCGGTCGCGTCGACAAGCACACGAGGCGCCACGGCCAGTCGTTCCCCTTTCGCGAGCAGGTCCTGTCCGGGCGCGGTGGTCTCCGGCCGCCGCCGTGGCGCCGGATGCCCCGCCAGGATCGAGCGTACGCCCTCGCCGGTAACAACGCGGCCTCGCGCCGGCGGCGCACAGGACGCGGCGGCGGCCCCCGGTTCAGAGTTCATCCAGGAGCCATCGCGGAGTTACCCGGACTTACTGGGGCTCGGCTGCGGCGTTGCCCCGGCCTTGGGCTTCGCCGCTGATCCGCCCGCGGCCGCCTGCTGCGCCTTGTCCAGCGCCGCCTTGACCTTGGCCAGATCTGCCTGGTATGTGCCCAGGTCGCCGTTCTTCAGCGCGGCCTGGGCCTGGTTGTAGAAGTCCTCGGCCTGCTGCAGGTACTTCAGCACGGTGGAGTTCGCGGTGCCGCCTGGCGGCGGCGTGCCGGTGCCGCCAGGCGGCGGGGGCGGGCTGCCGGGGACGGTGAAGACCTGGGCCAGCGCCTCGCTCAGCGTCGGCGCGTAGCCGATGCTGCCGGTGCCGGTCCCGGTGCCGTTGTAGTACACCAGGACCCGTTTCAGGGTCGGGAACGAGCCGGAGTTGCTGCCGCCGGAGGACTGGGACACGTACAGCGGCTCGAAGTAGACCAGCCCGCCGCCGACCGGCAGGGTGATCAGGTTGCCGGTGGTGACCCGCGAGCCGCCCTGGCGCAGCAGGGTCAGCGCGGAGGCCACGGTCGTGTCGGACTCGAAGTCGTTCTGCACCTGCTGCGGCCCGGGGAACGCCGTGTCCTGCGGCAGTTCCAGCAGCCGGATCGTGCCGTACCCAGGGCTCTCCGGGTTGCTGTCGACCGCCATGAACGCGGCCATGTTCGGCCGGCCGCGCGGGTTGAACGAGGTGACCAGGGAGAACTCCGGCTGGCGGTAGCCGGGCATGCCGCTGCCCAGGGTCACGTAGTAGGGCGGCTGGGCGTCCCCGCTGTTGGACCGGCTCGGGTCGTCCGGAACGGTCCAGAAGTTCTGCCCGCCGTAGAACTGCTCGGCCTGCTGCACGTGGTACTGGGCCAGGATCTGCCGCTGCGCCTCGAACAGCACCTCAGGGTAGCGCAGGTGGGCCAGCAGGCCCGCGGGGACCTTGTCACGCGACTGCACCACGCCGGGGAACGCCTTCTCCCAGGTCTTCAGGACCGGGTCCTTGGTGCCCCACTCGTAAAGGCTGACCTGGCCGGTGTAGGCGTTGACCACGGCCTTGACCGAGTTGCGGACGTAGTTCACCTGGCCCGGTGAGCCGAACACCGAGCCGTCGGGGAAGTAGCTGTCGGTGCTGGCCTGGCGCAGCCCGATCCGCTGTGAGTAGGGGTAGTCGTTGGTGGTGGTGTAGGCGTCGACCACCCAGTCGATGCCGCCGTTGTACACAACCGGGTACGGGTTGCCGTCCAGGGTCAGGAACGGGGCGACCTTCTGGACCCGGGACAGCGGGTCGCGGATGTACATGATCTTGGAATTGCCGTCGATGGCGCCCGACAGCAGGATGTTCAGCTGCCGGAACTTGACCGCGTACAGGAACCGGTTCAGCAGCGAGCCGACCGGCACCCCGCCGCCGCCGGTGTAGTGCGTGTTCTGCTGGCCGCCGGTCGAGCCGTTGGGGTAGTCCAGCTCCGCCTGGCGCCCGCCGACGATCGCGTAGCTGGTCTCCTGCTGGCCGAAGTACACCCGGGGCTGCTTCAGGTCGAGCGAGCCGGACGGCGGGATGTCGCTCTCGGTGAAGGCCGGCGCGCCGCTGGGCTGGGCGGTGCTGGCCCGGGCTGCGACCACGCCGAAGCCGTGGGTGTAGACCAGGTGCGAGTTGATCCAGTTGGCCTGGCCGGCCGGCGGGCCGCCCATGTCCCGCACGCCGATCACGGTGTCCTGCGGGGTGTCCGAGCCGGGCTGGGGATACCGGTCCACGGCCAGCACGCTGGGGAACTTGTAGTAGCTCTTGACCTGCTGGAGCTGCTGGAAGGTCTGCGACACCACGGCCGGGTCGAGCAGCCGGACGTCGGGCAGCGAGCTGACCTCCTTGCCCAGGTCCGCTGCGGGCAGCGAGGAGCCGGCCTGGTAATTGATCTCCCGCACGCGGCCGACGCCGTACGCCCGGCGGGTGGATATGATCTCCCGGCTGATGTAGGGGCTCTCCTTGACCTGCTCGTTCGGCTTGACCACGAACTGCTGGATGATCGCCGGGTAAACGCCGCCGATCAGCACCGCGGACAGCACCAGCAGCCCGAAGCCGACGGCGGGCAGCAGGGTGTTGCGGCGGATCGCGCCGGCGAAGAAAAGGACCGCGCACAGCACGGCGATGACCGCCAGGACGGTCTTGGCCGGAAGGATCGCGTTGACATCGGTATACGAAGCGCCGGTGCGGACCACTCCGCGCTGGGAGAAGTCGATGCCGTACCGGTCCACCCAGTAGGCCGCCGCCTTGAGCAGGATGAACACGCCGAACAGCACAAACAGGTGGGCCCTGGCCGCCGCGGTCGCGCGCTGGCCCTTCACCTGCGGCCGCAGTGCCCCGTACAGGTAGTGCACGATCGCCGCCACGACCAGCGAGATCAGCACCGCGGTGAACAGGTAGGTCAGCACCATCCGCAGGAACGGGTAGACGAACACGAAGAACGACAGGTCCAGGTGGAACTGCGGGTCAGTGGTGTGGAACGAGGTCCGGTTGGCGAACAGCAGCCAGGTCTGCCAGGAACTCGCCGCGGACAGCCCGGTGACCAGGCCGATCAGGCCCAGCAGGAGGCCCAGCACCAGCCGCCGGTGCGGGTCCACCACGGTCCGGTAGCCCTCCAGGCTCTGCTGGTCGGCGGCGGACGGGCGGAACGGCGGCCGCAGCCGGTAGGCCAGCCATGCGTTAGCGCCGACCACCGCGGCCATGAAGATCGCGGTGACCAGGAACAGCAGCCATTTCGTGCCGTACGTGGTGCCGAACACCGAGGTGTAGCCGACCGAGTGGAACCACAGGTAGTCGGTCCACACCCCGGCCACCACGGAGACCACGATGATCAGCGCGACCAGCCCGGCGGCGATGGGGATGAGCAGCTTCGGCCAGCGCGGCAGGACCAGCGGCCGGCCAGCCGCCGGCCTGGGCTGACCAGGAGACCGGAAGGTCACGCCTTCTCCCTTGTGCGGACCGAGGGGGCGACGCCGCGGGGAGCCGCGGAATGCGGCACGGCGAAGCAGAGCAGAGTAGCGCGCGGGCCGCGGGCCCGGCGCAGTGGTCCATGCTCCCAGAGGGCAACTTACCGGCCCCGGCGAGGTACCCGCGCCGATCGCGCCCGCGGCGGGGTCGTTTTGTGCAGTTCTAGCCGCTCGCTGCGGGCCGCTTTAGAGGCGCTGCCTTCCCTCCTCGCTCCTTGGCGCTGCTTCGTCGCGCCGCGTCGCTCGCCAGGAAAACAGCGCCGCGGCCCGCCACGAGCGACTGTTGGCTCCGCCGGCCGGGGTCAGCAGCCGGGGACGGGCTTGCCGGCGTTGAGCGCGGCGAGCGCGTCCAGCGCGCCGCTCAGGCTGCGGACCTTGATCAGGCGCAGCCCGGCGGGCACCGCGCGGACCGCGTCCGGGCAGTTCGCCGCGGGGGTGAGGAACACGGTGGCGCCGGCGTTCCGGGCACCGGCCATCTTCTGCTGGACGCCGCCGATCGGGTCGACCTTGCCGTTGGTCTCGATCTCGCCGGTGCCGGCCACGAACCGGCCGCCGGTCAGGTCACCGGGGGTCAGCTTGTCCACGATGCCCAGGGCGAACATCAGGCCCGCGCTCGGGCCGCCGATGTCGCTGATGTTGATCTTCACGGCGAACGGGAACCGGAAACTTTCCCTGATGCTCACCCCGACGACCGCCTGGCCGCCGATCTTCTTGGTGCCGACCCTGACGGTGCGGGTGGCGCCGTCCCGGGCCACGGTCAGCGTCAGGCTGGTCCCGGGCGGGTGCCGCTTGATCAGCGCGCTGGAGTTGGCGGTGCAGGTTACCGGCACGCCGTCGACGGCCTTGATCACGTCGCCACGGCGCAGCAGGCCGTCCGCGGGCAGGCCCTTGACCGTGCCCACGACGGTGTCTATCACGCTGAAATTGATCTTCAGCTGGCAGAGCGCAGCGACCTGGGCGGTCTGCTGCGAGTTCGTCATCTCCTCGGTGTCCTGCTTGGTGACCTGCTGCTGGGTCTGGCCGGGGGTGAAGATCTCCTCCTGCGGGACGACCGCCTCGTGCGGGCTGAGCCAGGCGCGCAGGGCGGCGAACACGTTGAACCGGCTGCCCGGGCCGCCGATGTAGGACACCGTGACCAGGTTGAGGTGGCCACTGGTGGGATAGGTGCGGTGGCCGGAGATCTGGATCAGCGGCTGCTTGCCCGACGTGCTGAGGGTGTTCAGTGTGGGCCCGGGCAGAAGCGCGACGTAGGGGACGCGGACGGCGGAGGCGACCACCAGGGCGGCGGTGACACCGCAGGCGGCGACCGCCAGAGTCGCGGCCCGGCGGGACATCCAGGGCAGGTTAGGCACCGGCGGACGGCTCCCCGTCGGCGCCGGCACCCGCGCCTTCGCGCTCGCCTGCGTCGGCGCTGGCGCCTTCGTCGGCGCCGTCCCACTCGCTGTTGACCCATTCGCTGGCGCCGCTGGCCAGCTCCTGGTGCTTCCAGATCGGCACGGCGGCCTTGAGCTCGTCGATCAGCGCCCGGCAGGCGGTGAAGGCCTCGGCCCGGTGCGGGCTGGCCACCGCGACGACGACGGCCAGGTCGCCGATGTCCAGTGTGCCCAGCCGGTGCACCGCGGCGACGCCGCGCACGTCATGGCTGGCGGCGATCTTCTCCGCCACCCGGCGCAGCTCGTCCTGGGCGGAGGGGTGCGCGGTGTAGGTCAGCCGGGTGACCCCCTGCCCCCGGTCATGGTTGCGGACCACGCCGGTGAACAGCGCCACTCCCCCGGCCTCGGGGTGGCTGACCGCACGCAGGGCCTCGTCGACGGACAGCGGCTCGTTCCGCAGGTCCGCCAGTCTGATCACGTCCACGACGTAACGCTACCGGGCGCCACGGTCAGCTGCTGCGGCGACGGCGCCGGGCCGCGCGCACGATGGCCGCGGTGCCGACTACGGCCACCGTGCCGGCCGCGACGGCGGCGGTGTCCTTCCTGGCCAGGCGGCGGCCCGCGACCGCGAGGCGGCTGGACCGCTGGTCCAGCAGGATCCGGAACGCGTCGGCGTTGCCGTACTGCGGGCGCCAGCCTGCGTCGCGCAGCGCCCGGCAGTCGACCACCCACGGGTAGACGATGAAGTTCAGGTCGACCACCGGCACCGGGGCGAGGCCGGCCCGGTGCAGGCGCTGCAGGGTGCCGAAGGTCAGCCCGGAGGGCAGTTCCAGCCGGCGCAGCCCGGAGATCTCCTCGACCTCCTCCTGCTCCAGCCAGCCGTCGCAGCCGACCGCGAAGCTGCCGGTGAGCTCGCCGGCCGCGGTCAGCTCCAGCGCCGATACCAGGTCGTCGATATGGCAGAACTGCCAGCGCGGCCGGGTGCCCTTGACGGTGAGCAGCCGCGGCGCCTCGAAATGCCGGGTGACCGCGGTCTCGATGCCCTCGCCGACCAGCGCGGCGGGGCGGACCACCGTGACGTCAAGGCCCGGGTGGGTCGCGGTGGACCGGCGGGCCAGCTGCTCGATCTCCAGCAGGTCGCCGACCACGCTGCCGTCCAGGTTGGCGGCGGGCGGGGCGGACTCCTCCAGCGGCACCGGGTTGTCCGGCCGGGCGCCGTACACCATTGCGCTGGTGACCAGCACGGCCCGGCCGACCCGGCCGGCCGCGGCCGAGGTCAGCACGGTCTGCGCGCCGCGCACATTGAACGCCCGCCGGGCCCGGGCGTCGGTGTCCGGGCCCAGGTCGACATCGGTGTGCACGACCACGTCCACCCCGGTCAGCCGGCCGGCCAGGGCCGGGTCGCGGACGTTCACCACCCGCCAGGTCACCCCGGTCACGTCACCGCGGTGGTCGTCGATGGCCACCACCCGGCCGATCCGGTCCGAGGCCGCCAGCCGGGCGGTCAGCGCGTGGCCCAGGCCCTGCGCCGCCCCGGTGACCGCCACCACCGGCCCATGGCCGCGTCCCCTGAGCCCGCGGTGGTCGTCGTCCAGGCCCTCGGCCGGACGGGCGGTGCGGCTCAGCCGTCGGCGAACCTGGCCCTCTCGGTGACTCACCCTGCGGCACTCCCGGATAACGTGGCCAACGTGGACTCTTCCATCCTGCCTGACAGGGAGCCGTGATGACTGATCCTCCCTTCGGCTTCAACCCGCCGTCGGATCCTGGCGACCGGGGCAAGCCGCCTGCTGGCGGGCCGCTGGGGCCGCTCGGTGACCCGCAGCAGTTCGCTGATGCACTGCGCCAGTTCGCCGACCTGATGTCCTGGCAGGGCGGCGTGGTCAACTGGGACCTGGCCAAGAACGTGGCCCGGCAGACGGTCGCGGCCAAGGGTGATCCGAGCGTCCTGGACGTCGAGCGGCAGCAGGTGGCCGACGCGCTGCGGGTGGCCGATCTGTGGCTGGAGGACGTCACCAGCTTCCCCACCGGGATCCGTTCCGTGCAGGCGTGGAGCCAGTCGGAGTGGGTGGAAGCGACCATGCCGGTCTGGTCCAAGCTCTGCGACCCGATCGCCGAGCGGGCCGTGGACGCGATGGGCGGCATGCTCACCGAGGACCCGGGCGAGATCGGCGGCATGCCGCCCGAGCTGCAGGCCGCGATGTCCGCGATGCAGGGCGGGCTCGGCGGCCTGGGCGGGTTCGGCCAGATGATGCGCCGGATGGGCGGCCTGATGGTGGGCGGGCAGACCGGGGCGGCGATCGGCACGCTGGCCCAGGAGGTGGTCAGCTCGACCGACGTGGGCCTGCCGCTGGGCCCGGAGGGCGTGGCCGCGCTGCTGCCTGCGGCCGTGGCCGGGTTCGGCGCGGGGCTGTCGGTCAGCCTGGACGAGGTGCGGCTGTTCCTGGCCATGCGCGAGGCCGCGCATCACCGGCTGTTCGGGCACGTGCCCTGGCTGCGCGCGCGGTTGCTCGGCGCGGTGGAGGACTATGCGCGCGGGATCACGGTCGACGCGTCCGCGCTGCGGGACGCCATGCCGCAGATTGACCCGTCCAATCCGGAGAGCCTGAACGAGGCGCTGTCCGGGGCGGCGCTGTTCCAGCCGGAAGATACCGAGCAGCAGAAGGCCGCCCTGGCCCGGCTGGAGACCGTGCTGGCGCTGGTCGAAGGCTGGGTGTCCACGGTGGTCGACGAGGTCGCCGCGACCCGTCTGCCGCAGGCCAGCGCGCTGGCCGAGGCCATCAGGCGGCGCCGGGCCACCGGCGGGCCGGCCGAGCGGACCTTCGCCACCCTGGTCGGTCTCGAGCTGCGGCCGCGCCGCCTGCGCGAAGCCGCGGCGATCTGGCGCGGCCTCACCGACGCGCGCGGCGTCTCCGGACGGGATGCGGTATGGGCGCACCCGGACCTGCTGCCCGGCCCGGACGACTTCGACGACCCGGATGGCTATGTCCGCGGCAGGCCCGAGCTGGACATCTCCGACCTGGACCTCGAAGGCCTGACCGGCGAGGCGGCGGCCGGCGACGGTCCCGCGGACGGCAAGCCCGGTGACGGCAAGCCCGGTGACGGCGATCCGGGCGAGGCGGGCGGCAAGCCCGGCGCTGACGCCGGCTAGCCCGGTCCTGGCCCCTTACCTGGCGCAGCCGGCTATCCACAGGCAGTGGACAGCGGTCCCGCTGGCCAATCGGCCGGCCATGGCCGGAATTCGCTGCCCGGGGCGGTCTTTCCCCATCCGTGTCCACAAGGACACCCCGTGTGCTCCCCATCCTTTCCACAGAGTTATCCACAGGCTGATGGCCAGCCCTGCGGGGCCGCCACGGCAGAACCGGGCATTCTGTCGGTCCGGGCTGCCATCCTCACGGCGTGAGGCCAGCGCTGAAGCAGGGTCTGCTCCCGGTCTGGCGGGACCGTGACACGCTGCAGATCGGAATCGATTCGCGGCGGGCGGTGGCGCTCACTGGGCTGGGCGGCGCCGCCTGGCTGCTCAGCCTGTTAGACGGCAGCCGGGACCGGGCCCAGGTGATCGCCGCCGCGGTGGACCGCGGCCTCCCGGCGAGCCTGGCCGACCACGTGCTCACCCTGCTGGCCGCCGCCGGGGCACTGGACGATCATCCCGCTGGCACCCTCCGGGCCCTGACCCAGGCGGAGCGGGCCCGGCTGGCCCCGGAACTGGCGGACGCCTCGCTGGCGCACGGCGATACCGACGGGGGCGCCCGCATCCTGGCCCGCCGCCAGGCGGCCCGCATCCACGTCTGCGGCCCGGGCCCGATCGCCCCTGCCATCACCGCCATCCTCACCAGAGCGGGCGTCTCCGAGGCTGTCAGCGCCAGCACCTGGCCCGTCCCGCCATCCGCCGCCCCGCCCGGGCGGCCCCGCCCCGCCCGCCGCCCGGCTTCAGCCGCACCGCCCGCGCGGACCGCTGATCGAGCTAGCCGGCTGGTGGGTGATGCGCCGCCGGGCGCGCCCAGATCCGGCCGCCAGAACCGGAATGGGCCGCCGGCGGCATCCGCGGGTGAGGCCGGGGTCTCCAGGGCGAGGCGGCCGGCTGCCGGGGCCCGTTCCGGACGGGTCGCCTCCGCGGCGCTGGCGCCGCACCCGCCCTCAGGTGACCCGGCGAAGCCAGGCAGCCTGCCGCCGGTCCGCCGGACAGCATCTGCTGCCAAGCCGGCTGTCCAGGACGCGCAGCAGGCGGCCGTCCCGGGCCGCCGGACAGCATCCCCGGGCAGCCCAGCCGTCCAGAACGAGCAGCAGATGACGCCCCCGGCCCGGCAGGCAGAATCCCCGGCCAGCCCAGCAACCCAGGACACGCAGCAGATGACGCCCCCGGCCCGGCAGGCAGCGTCTCCGGCCAGACCGGCCGCACAGAACGAGCGGCGGGTAGCGGTCCCCGCCCGGCGGGCGCCAGGGGCGAGCCGCCGGGAGCGGGAACTGCTGGCCGGACGGGAGCCGCGGCCCGATCTGATCGTGCTGGTGGGCGGGCCAGATCCGCAGGTGGGCCAGCAGCTGGTGGCGGACGGGCTGCCGCACCTGGTGGCGACCGGCCGGGAGGCGATCGGCATTGTGGGGCCGATGGTCGTGCCGGGCCGGACGGCCTGCCTGCGGTGCCTGGACCTGACCCGGGCGGAGCTGGATCCGGCCTGGCCGCTGATCCTGGCCCAGCTGGCCGGGTGGCAGGCCGAGCCACCCGCCTGCGGGGCGGTTCTGACCGCCTCCGTAGCCGCCCTGGCCGCGGCTCAGGCGCTGCTATTCGTGGACCGTCCGGGACGGGCCGGGCCAGCCTGGAACGGCACCCTGGAGCTGGAAATGCCCGGCTGGCAATGGCGGCGCCGCACGTGGCTGCCGCACCCGGACTGCACCTGCGCCCCCCGGCCCAGGCCACCGTCCGCCCGCTGACCTGACGCAGCCAGGGTGGCGCCGGGCCGCGGCCAGCGAACCAGGCCGGCCGCCGCCCCCGGACCGGCCGGCGGAACGGCCGCGAGCGCCCTTGCCGTGGCCGTCTGGACAGCCGCTCCCGCCCGGGTATCTCGGTGCTGGCGCTGATCGCCGCGGTGGTGTCGCTGGCCGTGCTCACCCCGCTGGCCGTCGCCAAGCGCCGGCTGGGCGAGCAGATCAGCAGCCGGGCCCTGCAGGGCGATGGTGCGCTCAGCGGCATCGGCGCCGCCACCGGCTTCCTCGCCCTGGCCGGCCTGGTGCTGTATGACGCCCTGGGCTGGTGGTGGGCCGACCGGGTCGCCGCCCTGGTCATCGCCGCGATCGCCGCCGCCCAAGCCTGGCGCACCGCGCCGCGCGGGACCGTTATCGCCGGCGCATTGGGCGCCGTCTCCCCGCCGGTGGCGGCGCCCGGCCCGCGCCTTCCTCCTGTTGGTGACCGGGAGTGACGGGCCTGAGCGGGACCGGCGGTGCCGGTCCCAGCCCAGGCCTGGGGTTAGTGGATGGTCTTCGGGACGGTGGGCCGGACGGACGACCTCTCTCCGGGAATGGCGGCCTGCGCGGAGCGCATGACGGGGCGGACCGGCTGGAAAATCCGCGGCGCAGCGGTAAATACGCAAGGCTGGCAGGCGGGGTGCTCCGGTGGCTGGCGGTTGCGGCCATAGCGGACAATGGAGACCGTGAGTGACCTTCCGCGCCGGGCCGTTACCCGTACGGCAAAGCTGGCCACGCTCCCGGTGGGGGCCGCCGGCCGGGCCGCGCTTGGCCTGGGCAAGCGGCTCGGGGGGCGGCCAGCCGAGCTGGTGGCACAGGAGATCCAGCAGCGGACAGCCGAGCAGATCTTCCGCGTCCTGGGTGAGCTCAAGGGCGGCGCCATGAAGCTGGGCCAGGCGCTGTCCATCTTCGAGGCCGCGCTGCCGCCGGAGATCGCGGGGCCGTACCGGTCCACGCTGACCCGGCTGCAGGACTCGGCGCCGCCGCTGCCGGCCCGGTCGGTGCACCGGGTGCTGGCCAGTGACCTGGGCGCGGGCTGGCGGGGGCAGTTCGCGGAGTTCGACGACAATCCCGCGGCCGCCGCGTCGATCGGGCAGGTGCACCGGGCCGTCTGGAAGGACGGCGCGCCGGTCGCGGTCAAGATCCAGTACCCGGGCGCCGGCCAGGCGCTGATCAGTGACTTCAATCAGCTCAGCCGGATCGGCCGGCTGTTCAGCGTGCTGATGCCCGGCCTCGACGTCAAGCCGCTTCTGGCCGAGCTCAAAGACCGGATCGCCGAGGAGCTGGACTACAAGCTCGAGGCCAGCGCTCAGCAGGCGTTCGCCGACGCCTACGCGGACGACCCGGACTTCGCCGTGCCGAACGTGCTGCTCGCCACCGATCATGTGCTGGTCAGCGAGTGGATGGACGGAACCCCGCTGTCCGCGATCATCGCCAGCGGCAGCAAGCCGGACCGGGACCGGGCCGGGATCCTGCTGGTCCGCTTCCTGTTCTCCGGCCCGGCGCGGGCCGGGCTGCTGCACGCCGACCCGCATCCGGGCAACTACCGGCTGCTCGCGGACGGGCGGCTTGGCGTGCTGGACTTCGGCGCGGTCGACCGGCTGCCGGACGGGCTGCCGTTGATCTTCGGCGAGCTGCTGCGGATGATGCACGACGAGCACACCGACCCGCGGGACGTGGAGCAGGAGCTCCGGTCGCACGGCTTCCTGCGGGAGGGGGTCAGCGTCGACCTGGACGCGCTGCATGCGTTCCTGGCCCCGCTCGCCGAGCCGTCCCGGGTCGAGTCGTTCGCGTTCAGCCGTGAGTGGCTGCGGGGGGAGGCGGGCCGGGTGACCGACCGGCGCTCGGCGAACGTGGCCCGGCAGCTCAGCCTGCCGCCCTCGTACATCCTGATCCACCGGGTGTCCACGGCCGGCATCGGCGTGCTCTGCCAGCTGGAGTGCGAGGGCCGGTTCCGGGACGAGGTGGTGCGCTGGGTGCCGGGTTACGCCGATGCGCCCGCCCGGCTCAGAGAACTCCCGCAGGAAAGCGAAACCCGGGCCGGGTGATCCCCGGCCCGGGTTCGGCCTGGCTGAGACGAGAACCCAGCCATCCGGCTGAGCAGAAACCCAGCCATCTCGGTTAGTGGTCCAGCCTCAGGGCCACCTCAGCGCGCAGCCGCATGGCTTCGCACTGAGCCTGAACCAGGTTCCGCTCGGCCCGCTGGGCCCGGCGGGACATCCTGGTCAGCGCGCGGACCTGACGGGCCCGGGTCTGCTTCTGGGCGTACTCCTGTAGTGATCGCTGTCGTTCCATGGCGACTGCGGCCTGGTGATACACAGCAAACTCCCGACTTCGTTGTCTGGTGAGTGACCGGGCGGTGTCCTGCCGCCCGGCCGGGTACTGGCCAGTGCGCCGCCAGAGGCGGCGGTGGCGATGGATTCCGTGGTAACCGTGCCGGTGTCCGGGCCGTCCGGCGGGCCCCCGGGAGCCCGCCGGACGTCCAGATCACGCGGCGACGTCGGTCTTCCGCGGACGTCCCCGTGGCCGCTTGCGGGGCACTACCACACCCCGCAGGAACAGCTCGCCGCCCCAGACGCCCCAGGGCTCGGCGCGCTCGAGCGCGCCGGACAGGCAGTCAGCCTGCCGCGGGCACGTACGGCACAGTGCCTTCGCGTACTCCACGTCATCAGGCGACTCGGCGAAGAACAGGTCCGGGTCGTCGGTGCAGGGCAGCCGATGGCTGGACGGCCGCCCGAGCGTGGTGACCGGAGCCGGGCGGGAGCCATCCGCCGGTCCCGGGAGTGACGGGACGCCACCCGGCGGGGCTGCCGGGCCCGTCACAGTGATCGCCGTCCCCTGCGCGGCGCGTGCCTCGAACCCCGCCAGGCTTCCCAGAACGGCGGAGGTACCGGGCCGATGCATCGGAGCCAACCCCTCTCATCTCTCAGAGCGTCTCGCACGCCTCTGACAAAACGACGGCCTCGCATGACAAAGGCCGCGAACCCGATTTCGGGTCCGCGGCCTGAGGGGTTCCGGCCGGTCTTTCTAGACCGGATCCCTTGGCGGAAGCGGACCCAATGCACCACCGATGGCAGCGGCGCTACGGGCCTTCTCCTGGTACTGCTTGCTGGCGCACAGGCCGCTGGCAGCGGCCGTGCTGGGCTGTGCCGACAGATCGGCCAGGTTGCGGGCCTGGGTAAGCACAGTGCGAGCCTGGGTAAAGCTGATGGATGCCGCGTGACGGCCAGGCGTGAGCTCTGAGGTCGCTGACAGCACCGAGGTCTTTGACAGCACCGAGGTCCACGGTCGGATGCGCACGACGAGGCCGGCGCCGGCGGAGCCGGTCTCGGCCAGGTGCCCTGCGAGGGCGGTGCCCGCGCTGGTCAGGCGGGCACGCTGCGCATCCGCATCAGCGGGCAGCATGATCTTGTTCAGCATCCTGGGCACCTCCTTAGGACAGCGTCGAGCGTGCGGACATGGGTGAAGCCTACGTAGCGGCCGGCGGGCGGGGCAACTCTTTTTCTGCCTGCTCTTTTACGGCCCGTCTCGTGGTTCTGATCAGCCCCTCCTGCACCACCGAGACCACCAGCTGACCATCCTGGGTGAACAGCTCGCCGCGGGCCAGCCCGCGGGCCCCGGACGTGGCCGGCGACTCCTGCGCGTACAGCAGCCAGCGGTCGGCCCGGAACGGCCGGTGGAACCACATGGCGTGGTCCAGGCTGGCGCCTGATGTCTCCCCGTCGGCCCAGGACCGGCCGTGCGCCAGCAGCACCGAGTCCAGCAGGGTCATGTCCGAGGCGTAGGTCATCAGGCAGACGTGCAGCAGCGGGTCGTCGGGCAGGTCGCCGTCGGCGCGCAGCCAGACCAGGTTGGAGGTCGCCCGCAGGGACGGGTCGGCGATGGCGTCGAATGTCAGCGGGCCGACGTGGCGCAGGTCGATGGGGCCCCGGTACATCTCCCCGGCTTCCCGGCCGAACAGCTCCGCCATCCGGTCCGCGGTGCGGACGACCGCCTCGGGCGCGGGGACCGAGGGCATCGGCAGGCCGTGCTCCTCCCCCGGCTCCGGGTAGTGGAACGAGGCGGACAGCGTGAAGATCGTCTTGCCGTGCTGCACCGCGGAGACCCGCCGGGTGGTGAACGACCGGCCGTCCCTGACCCGGTCGACCAGGTAGATGATCGGCACCGTGGGGTCGCCCGGCCGGATGAAGTAGGCATGCAGGGAGTGCACCGGCCGGTCGGCGGGCACCGTGCGGCCCACCGCAACCAGGGCCTGGCCGGCCACCTGCCCGCCGAACACCCGCTGCCGCCGGTCGTCGGGGCTGCGGCCGCGGAAGATGTCCAGTTCGATCTGCTCCAGGTCGAGCAGGTCCAGCAACTTGCCCAGAGTGTCGCTCACGGCTGGTCCGCCGCAGTCCTCATGCCCGGGATCCCGCTTTCTCCTCGTCCGCGGCGGCGCGCGGCGGTGTTGCCGCGCACAACTCCAATACCGCGGCACCGTACCGGTCCAGCCTGCCAGGCCCGAAGCCGGGGATGCGGGCAAGCCCCTGGATGCTGTCGGGCCGCTGCGCCGCGATGTTCCTGAGCGTCTCGTCGCCGAACACCACGTACGCGGGAACCCCGGCGTCCCTGGCGACCCCGCGGCGCCACTCCCGCAGCGCCTCGACCAGCGCGGGATCGGCGTCGGCGAACTGGTAGTGGCTGGCGGCCGGCTTCGCCCGGGCGGCCCTGGCCTCCCGCCGTCCCGGCCGGAGCCCGTCGAGGAACCGGGACGGCGTGCGGTTACGGCGGCCGCCGGGCAGCCGGGCCAGCGGCCAGGAGAGCAGGACCTGCTGCCGCGCCCGGGTCACCCCGACATACAGCAGCCGCCGTTCCTCGGCCACCGCCTCGTCGCTGTCCGCGTGCACGATGGGCAGGTTGCCCTCGGTCAGCCCGGGCAGGAAGACCACGTCCCACTCCAGCCCCTTGGCCGCGTGCAGCGACGCCACCGTCACCCCCTCGACCTGCGGGGCACGGTCGGCCGCGGCCCGGCGGGCCAGTTCGGCGACGACGTC
>DASVBE010000136.1:0-15068 GCA_036375995.1 Streptosporangiaceae bacterium
GCCAGCCCCGCTGGTCAATCAGGTAGCCGCGCGGCGACCGCGTCCCAGATGAAGTCCGCCAGGACTTCCTTTGGGCCGCGCGGTACGTCGATGCGTCCCCCGTCCGCAGCAAGGATAACCGCAGCGTTGTCGGATGTGCCGAACGCCAGGCCCCCGCCCACCTGATTGACCACCAGCAGATCACAGCCCTTGGCGGCCAGTTTGGCCCGCCCATTGGCCAGCAGGTCCCCGGTTTCCGCGGCGAACCCCACGATGACCTGCCCAGCCCGCCGGGCAGGCCCGGCCAGCTCGCGCAGGATGTCCGGGTTCTCGGCCAGTTCGATCGGCTCCGGCGCCCCGCCGGTCTTCTTCAGTTTGATGCCGGCCCGCGCGGCCGGCCGGTAGTCGGCGACCGCCGCGGCCATCACGACCGCGTCCGCGCCGGGCGACACGCTCAGCATCGCTTTCCGGAGTTCGGCCGCGGAGACGACCCGCAGCACACGTGCGCCGGCCGGGTCGGCCAGCGCGGTGTTGGCCGCGACCAGGGTGACCTTGGCCCCGCGCGCGGCCGCGGTAGCGGCCAGCTCGTAGCCCTGCCGCCCGGACGACCAGTTGCCGAGGTACCGGACCGGGTCCAGCTCCTCCCTGGTCCCCCCGGCCGAGACCACGACCTGGCGGCCGGTCAGGTCCGCGGCCAGCCCCGCGGCGCCGCGGGCCAGCAGGCGGTTCGCGACCCGGAACAGCTCGGCTGGATCCGGCAGCCGGCCGGGACCGCTGTCGGCGCCGGTGAGCCGTCCGGCGGCCGGGTCGAGTACCACCGCCCCACGCGAGCGCAGGGTGGCTACGGCCGCCTGGGTCGCGGCGTGCTCCCACATCTCGGTGTGCATGGCCGGGGCGAACGCCACCGGGCAGCGGGCGGTGAGCAGGACGGCGGTCAGCAGGTCGCCGGACATCCCGGCGGCCGCCCGGGCCAGCAGGTCAGCAGTGGCCGGCGCGACAAAGACAAGGTCGGCTTCCTGGCCCAGCCGGACGTGCGGCACCTCGTGCACATTTTCCCACGGGGTGACGGTCACCGGCTGGCCGGACAGCGCGGCCCAGGTGGGCTCGCCGACGAAGCGCAGCGCGTCCGGGGTCGGCACCACCCGGACCTGATGTCCGCTCTCGGTGAGCAGGCGGAGCAGCTCGCACGCCTTGTAGGCGGCGATGCCCGCACTGACGCCCAGGATGATGCGCACGGGCCGGCCCGGCGGAAGAGTGGGCGGCGGATCAGGCCGCGGGCGTGGTGCCGGTGCCCTCGATCTGCTCGGCGGTCAGCAGCCCCTCGCTGATCTCACGCAGTGCGATGGACAGCGGCTTCTCCTGGACCCGGGTCTCCACCAGCGGGCCGACGTACTCCAGCATGCCCTCGCCGAGCTGGGCGAAGTATGCGTTGATCTGCCGCGCCCGCTTGGAGGCCATGATGACCAGGCCGTACTTGCTGTCGACGACGTTCAGCAGGTCGTCGATGGGCGGGTTGATGATGCCTTCCGGGGAAGAAGTGCCTGCCACGTTGAGCCTTCCGGATTGGGACCGCGGCATGCCGCGTCAGCGGCGCCGCGTCAACGGCCCGATGGGGCCGTGGTCAAGGTTACCAGCTGGCGGCAGACGTCCTCGACGGAAGTGTTCACCAGCGTGATGTCGAATTCGCTTTCGGCGGCCAGCTCCAGCCGGGCCGCGGCCAGCCGCCGCTCGATCACCTTGGGCGGCTCGGTGCCGCGCCCGCTCAGGCGGCGGACCAGCTCGTCCCAGGACGGCGGGGCCAGGAAGACCAGCAGCGCGCCGTCCATGGCCTGGCGCACCTGCCGGGCCCCGGCCAGGTCGATCTCCAGCAGCACCGGCGTGCCCGCGGCCAGCCTGTCCAGCACCGGGCCGCGCGGGGTGCCGTACCAGTGCCCGGCGAAGTTCGCCCACTCCAGCAGCTCGCCGTCGCGGACCTGGCGCTGGAACTCGGGTTCGGTGATGAAGTGGTACTCGCGTCCGTCGGCCTCGCCGGGCCGGGGGGCCCGGGTGGTCACCGAGACGGACAGCCACACCTGGGGGGAAGCCCGGCGCAGCCGGGCCACCACCGTGCTCTTGCCGACGCCGGAAGGTCCGGACAGAACCGTCAGCCGGGCCGGGACAGGGGCCGGGGTCAGGGCCGCGCATGACGCGCGATCAGTCATCGGATCGGCCACAGACCGTCGTCCCCCGCCCCGCCTCTCGGCTGTCCAGCGTTCGGTTAAAAACCACCGCCCGACAGGTTAGGCGGTGAGCCGCAAGGGCTGGCGCCGGCGCACCGGGAAATCCCGTCACCGGGCCATATGGCATTCCGCAGACCGCAAAGCTTACCGGTCTGCGGAATGCCACCCAGCGACAATACTGTCATTCGCTGAACTCGTTCTCCAGGGCCGTGCGCTGGTTCGCACCCAGGCCGCGGACGCGGCGGGATTCAGCGATACCAAGCCGTTCCATCATCTGCTTGGCGCGCACCTTGCCGACCCCCGGCATGGACTCGATCAGCGCCGAGACTTTCATCTTGCCTATGACGTCGTCCGTCTGACCTTCCTTGAGAACCTCGGGCAGGGTAGTAGCGGCTCGCTTCAGACGGTTCTTCACCTCGGCCCGCTCCTTGCGTGCCTTGGCAGCCTTCTCTAGTGCTGCCGCCCGCTGCTCGGGGGTGAGTGGAGGAAGAGCCACGCGTGGTCACCTCGTGTTTCGTATCGAAAAAGTCGCTCCGCGAGGGGAAACTAGCGAGTCCAGCGGCCCGTAGCAACGCAAACCGGGGTTTGTCATGCCACAATTTATCCGATACTACTCTTCGAATATGGTTTGATACGCTAGGTAGTCAGATGTGTTATCATACGTCGCCGGGTTATTGCTGCCCGACCGCAAAAACTGCCGGTCGATTGCCGGCATTTGGACATCGTGTCCAGGGTCACGCGCGGCGGGCGGAGCCCGATTGAGGGGCCGCCGGGGCCGACCGGCGCCCGCCGGCGAGGCGGAAGATCACCCGCCGTAACCGCCGGCGAACCGGGTGGCCGGCGCCGGCCGGTGCGTGCGCACAGCGAACGGTTGCAGCCGGCCTCGCCCGAGGTGACCGCCCTGCCGCCGCGGCGCCCATGATCGCCCAGGCGCCCCGCAGAGCCCGCTGCGGCACACCGCCGGCCGCGCCCGGCCGGCCGCGCCGCGGCTCCCGGCAGCCCGCGCCGGCCGCCCGGGCCCGCCGCCCTCCGGCCCGGCCGCCGGACCCCCGCAGACCGCCCCGGCTCGCCCTGTCCCCCGCCATCCGCGCCGCCCCGCTCCGGGGATTCCGGTAAATCGCTTAAATTGCCCTCAGAACATTCCTGAATAAGACCGCTATTAGCGCACCAATTTTCCCGCTGTACGGAATCCTGTGCTTACTCTCCGTGACGATCCCCGGCCACCCCGGACCCGGGCCGGCCGTGTCCCGCCGCGGAGCGACCCACCCGCGCCGACCGCGCCGGCGCCAGCGCCAGTCCCCCGCCGCCCCCGGGACCCGGGGGCTGGCCGAGGGTATGAGGTGGGGTGGCGGGGCCGTGGCACACACCGTGGATGTGCCATCGGGCTCTTCTACCGGCACCGATGGCACACCGGCGCGCCCTGGGGGCAGGCAGCGGCGCGGCGGGGCTGGCCTGGGCGCGGCGTCAGGTCCCGGTGGCGGTGGTCAGGCGGCGGAGGGCGGAGCCCAGCATGGCGGCGGCGGCGCCGGGGTCGGGGGCGCCGGTGATCGGGCGGCCGATGACCAGCAGGTCGGCGCCGGCCGTCAGGGCCGCCTCCGGGGTGGCGATCCGGGCCTGGTCCTGGGCGTCGGCGCCGGCCGGGCGGATGCCCGGTGTGATCAGCGTGATGTCCGGCCCGACCTCGGCGCGCACCGCGGCGACCTCGTTCGGCGAGCAGACCAGGCCGCGGGCGCCGGCCTCGACCGCCATCAGGGCCAGGCGGCGGACCGCGTCGCGGGCGGGCCCGGCCATGCCGATCTCGGCCAGGTCGTCGTCGCCCAGGGAGGTGAGCACGGTCACCGCGGCGATGCTGGTCTGCGGGGCAGCCTGGATGGCGGCCTTGATCATGGCCGCGCCGCCGGCCGCGTGCACGGTCAGGATCGCCGGGCGGAGCCGGCCCACGGCGCGGGCCGCGCCAGCCACGGTGACCGGGATGTCGTGCAGCTTGAGGTCCAGGAAGACCTGGACGCCGCTGGCGCCGCGGATCGAGTCGACCGCGTCCGGGCCGTACCGCAGGTAGAGCTGCAGGCCGATCTTGACCGTGCTGACGTACGGGGTCACCAGGCCGGCCCAGCGGGCGGCGGTCTCCAGGCTGGGCGCGTCCAGGGCGACCGCGATCGGGGCCCGGTTGCTCACGTCTCCTCCGTCACCGGGTACTCCTGGCCGGCCGGCGGCCGGCCATCGCCCGCGGTTCGTGGGCCAGCCCGACGACGTCGGCGAGCCGCTCGATCCCGCGCTGCGCCAGCTCGTCGTCGAGCTCGCGCAGGATCCGCATGCAGGCCGACGGGTCGTGGAAGATCGTGGTGCCGACGGCGACCATCCAGGCCCCGGCCAGGATCAGCTCCAGAGCATCCTGCCCCGTCCGGATCCCGCCCATGCCGATGATCGGCACATCGGGCAGCGCCTCGCGGACCTGCCAGATGCAGCGCACCGCGACCGGCCGGATGGCCGGGCCGGACAGCCCGCCGGTCTGCCCGGCCAGCACCGGCCGCATCGTGACCGGGTCGATGGCCATGCCGAGCAGCGTGTTGATCATCGAGAGCCCGTCCGCGCCGGCCGCCACGCACGACCGGGCGACCGCCACGATGTCGGTCACGTCCGGCGAGAGCTTGGCGAACACCGGCAGGTCGTAGCGGGTCCTGGCGCGCACGGCGTCGATCACCGCGGCGGCCGCGGACGGATCGCAGGCGAACACCTGCCCGCGCTCCTCGACGTTCGGGCAGGAGATGTTCACCTCGATGGCGGTCACCCCGGCCGCGTCGGACAGCCGGGCGGCCAGCTCCGCGTACTCCCCTACCGTGCTGCCCGCGATCGACACCACCGCCCGTGCGCCGCGGGACAGCAGCCAGGGCAGGTCGCGCTGCAGGAACGCGTCGATGCCCGGGCCCTGCAGGCCGATCGAGTTCAGCATGCCGCTGGCGGTCTCGGCCATCCGCGGGGTCGGCCGCCCGGCCCGGGGCGCCAGCTGGACCGACTTGGTGACGACCGCGCCGATCCGGGATACGTCGAAGAACTGGGCCAGCTCCCGGCCCGAGCCTGCGCAGCCGGACGCGGTCAGGACCGGGTTGGGCAGTTCCGTGTCACCCAGCCGGGTGCGCAGGTCAACGGCCATGGGACCGCCTTCCGCCCGCGGCGGCGGCGCCCGGGCCGCCTGCACCGCCGGCCGCGCCAGAACCGCCGGCCGCGCCGGAACCGCCGCCGCCGCCCGGGCCGCCCGCCCGGCCGGCTCCGCCGCCGGACCGCGGCTCCCAGCCGGGCGCGCCGAACGCGTCGAACGGGATCGTGCCGATGTCGTCCCAGCGGATCTGCTCGCCGCGGAACACCGGCCCGTCCGTACAGACCCGCACCATCCGGGTGATCCCGTCGCTGCCCACCACCGGCAGCACGCAGGTCATGCAGACCCCGATGCCACAGGCCATGGCCTCTTCCACGGCGGCCAGCACGGGCAGGTCCCAGCGCCGGGCCAGCACCGTGACCTGGCGCAGCATCGGCATCGGCCCGCAGGCGTAGATCACGTCGGTCCGCGCCTGCTGGATCACCTGACCGAGCAGGTCGGTCACCAGACCCCGGGACCCTAGCGACCCGTCCTCGGTGGTAATCGTCGCCGTGCGCCCGGTGCGCCGCGCGGTCAGCGCGCCGAACACCCGGTCCCCGCTGGCCGCGCCGAGCAGGAAGTCCACCGGGCAGTGCCGGTCCTTGAGCTTGGCGGCCAGGGCGAACAGCGGCGCGCTGCCGTACCCGCCGCCGACCAGCAGGCAGGCGGCCGGCTCCTTGGGCACCGGGAACGGGCGGCCGTGCGGCCCCGTCACGTCCAGCACGTCCCGGGGGCGGCGCTCGGCCAGCCACCGGGTGCCGGGCCCGCTGGCGGCGAAGATGAACTCCACCGTGCCGCCGTGGTCAGGCCGTACGTCGTGGATGGAGAACGCCCGGCGCAGCAGCATCGAGCTCTGCGGCCCGCCCACCGCGACCGCGAGGAACTGGCCGGGCCGGAACCGGGCCGCGATGCCCGGCGCCACCACGGTCATCGCGTAGTAGGCGTCAACCCGGCGGACGGTCAGCACGGTGCCGCGGGCCTGCACCGGGCCGGTCTCGGCGTCGCCGTCCCTCGGGTTCACGTCGTCCCGCCGTCCTGCCCGCGCAGGTGTGCAGCGTGCTCCTGCAGCGAACGCACTCCCACCTCACCCCTGGTTATCGCCTCGATGCCCTGAACCGCCGCGGCCAGCCCGGGAACCGTGGTGACGCACGGGATGCCGCGGCGGACCGCGGCGGTGCGGATCTCGTACCCGTCCAGCCGCGGCCCGGACTGCCCCGGGCTGCCGAACGGCGTGTTGACGATGAGGTCGACCTCGCCGGCCATCACGAGATCCACGATGGTCGGCTCGCCGCCGGGGCCGCGGCCTTCGCCGTGCTTACGCACGATCGTGGCACGGACGCCGTTGCGCCGCAGTACCTCCCCGGTTCCCCGGGTGGCCCAGATCTCGAAGCCCAGGTCAGCGAGGCGCTTGACGGGGAACACCATGGCCCGCTTGTCCTTGCTGGCGACCGAGACGAACGCCCGGCCCTTGACCGGCAGCGACCCGTAGGCCGCCGACTGCGACTTGGCGTAGGCGTTGCCGAACACCTCGTCGATGCCCATCACCTCGCCGGTGGACCGCATCTCCGGGCCGAGCACGGTGTCCACGCCCCGGCCCTGCTCGTCGCGGAACCGGCCGAACGGCAGCACCGCCTCCTTGACCGCGATCGGCGCGTCCAGCGGCAGCGTCCCGCCGTCCCCCGACGGCGGCAGCGTGCCGTCCGCGCGCAGGCCCGCGATGGTCTCGCCGAGCATGATCCGCGCCGCGGCCTTGGCCAGCGGCACGGCCGTGGCCTTGGACACGAACGGCACCGTGCGGGACGCCCGCGGGTTCGCCTCCAGCACGTACAGCACCCCGGCGGCCAGCCCGTACTGCACGTTGAGCAGCCCGCGCACGCCCACCCCGCGGGCGATCGCCGCGGTCGACTCGCGGATCAGGTCGATCTGCTCGTGCCCCAGCGTGATCGGCGGCAGGGCGCAGGCCGAGTCGCCGGAGTGGATGCCGGCCTCCTCGATGTGCTCCATCACCCCGCCCAGGTACAGCTCGGTGCCGTCGAACAGGGCGTCCACGTCGACCTCGATGCAGTCGTCGAGGAACCGGTCGATGAGCACCGGGTGCACCGGCTGCCCGGGGAGGACCGCCGTGGCCCGGCCCACGTACGCGGCCAGCGTCTGGTCGTCGTAGACGATCTCCATGCCCCGCCCGCCGAGCACGTAGGACGGGCGGACCAGCACCGGGTAGCCGATCATGGCGGCCACCGACTGAGCCTCGGCGACCGACCGGGCGGTGCCGTGCCGCGGCGCGGGCAGCCCGGCCTCGGCCAGCACCGCGCCGAACTCGCCGCGGTCCTCGGCCCGGTGAATGGCCTCCGGCGAGGTCCCCACCATGGGCACCCCAGCGGCGGCCAGCGGCAGCGCCAGGCCCAGCGGGGTCTGCCCGCCGAGCTGCACGATCACCCCGGCGACCGGCCCGGTCTCCGCCTCGGCGTGCACCACCTCGAGCACGTCCTCCAGGGTCAGCGGCTCGAAGTAGAGCCGGCCCGAGGTGTCGTAGTCGGTGGACACGGTTTCCGGGTTGCAGTTGACCATCACGGTCTCGTAGCCCGCCGCGGCCAGCGCGAACGAGGCGTGCACGCAGGCGTAGTCGAACTCGATGCCCTGGCCGATCCGGTTCGGCCCGCTGCCCAGGATGATCACCTTCGGCCGGGTGCCGGACGGCACCTCGGTCTCCTCGTCGTACGACGAGTACAGGTACGGCGTGCGGGCCGCGAACTCCGCGGCACAGGTGTCCACCACGTGGTAGACCGGCCGGACGCCGAGCGCCTGGCGCAGCCCGCGGACCAGGGCCTCATCCATGCCCATGAGCTGGCCGAGCTGCGCGTCGGAGAACCCGGCGGCCTTGGCGGCCCGCAGCTCCACCGCAGAAGCCTGGTGGCCAGGCCCGCGCCCCCGGATCCGTACCGCCTGCTCCTCGATGGCCAGCAGCTGGTCGATGAACCAGGGATCGATGCCGGTCACCGCGGCCAGGCTGGTCACGCTCGCGCCCGCCCGCAGCGCCTGGTGCACGGTGGACAGCCGCCCGTCATGCGGCCGGGCGCACCGGGCCACCAGGGCATCCCGGTCACCGGGCGGCGCGGCCCAGCTCAGCGGTGCGGACGGGTTCTCCAGCGAGCGGAGCGCCTTCTGCAGCGCCTCGGGGAAGCTGCGGCCGATGGCCATCGCCTCGCCGACCGACTTCATGTGCGTGGTCAGTTCCTGGTCCGCGCCGGGGAACTTCTCGAACGCGAACCGGGGCACCTTGACCACCACGTAGTCGAGCGCGGGCTCGAAGCTGGCCGGGGTCTCGCCGGTGATGTCGTTGCGGATCTCGTCCAGCGTGTAGCCGATGGCCAGCCGCGCGGCGATCTTCGCGATCGGGAACCCGGTGGCCTTGGAGGCCAGCGCGGAGGACCGCGACACCCGCGGGTTCATCTCGATGACGACCATCCGGCCGGTCCGCGGGTGCACCGCGAACTGGATGTTGCAGCCGCCGGTGTCCACCCCGACCGCGCGCAGCACGTCGATGGCCACGTCCCGCATGTGCTGGTACTCGCGGTCGGTCAGCGTCATCGCGGGCGCGACGGTGACCGAGTCGCCGGTGTGCACGCCCATCGGGTCGATGTTCTCGATCGAGCAGACCACGACCACGTTGTCGGCGCGGTCGCGCATCAGCTCGAGCTCGAACTCCTTCCAGCCGAGGATCGACTCCTCGATCAGCACCTCGGTGACCGGGCTGGCGTCCAGGCCGGCCGCGGCCATCCGGCGCAGCTCGGCCGGCCCGGACGCGATCCCGGACCCGGAGCCGCCCAGCGTGAACGAGGGCCGCAGCACCAGCGGGTAGCCGAGCTCGGCGGCGGCCGCCTCGCAGTCGGCCACCGTGTGGCAGATCCGGCTGGCGGGCACCTCGGCGCCCAGCCCGGTGACGATCTCCTTGAACCGGCTCCGGTCCTCGCCGGCCTGGATGGTCCCGAAGTCCGCGCCGATCAGCTCCACGTTGTACCTGGCCAGCACGCCGGCCTCGTGCAGCTCGACGGCGGCGTTCAGCGCGGTCTGCCCGCCCAGCGTGGCCAGGATCGCGTCCGGGCGCTCCTTGGCGATCACCTTCTCCAGGACGTCGAGCGTGACCGGCTCGACGTAGGTGGCGTCGGCGAACTCCGGGTCGGTCATGATCGTGGCCGGGTTGGAGTTGACCAGGCTGACCCGCAGGCCCTCGGCGCGCAGCACCCGGCAGGCCTGGGTGCCGGAGTAATCGAACTCGCAGGCCTGGCCGATCACGATCGGGCCGGACCCGATGACCAGCACCGAGTTCAGGTCAGTCCGCCGCGGCATGCTGCCCCTCCTGGGGGTTCTGGGGTTGCTGGCCGCTCTGGCCGCGCGCCATCAGCGCGCAGAACTCGCCGAACAGGCCGGCCGCGTCGTGCGGCCCGGGCGCGGCCTCGGGGTGGTACTGCACCCCGAACGCGGGCGCGTCGAGGAGCGCAAGCCCCTCCACCACGCCGTCGTTCAGGTTCAGGTGCGTTATCTGCGCACGTCCGAACTTTGTGGGATACGGAGGGAGCGGCGCGGGCCCCGCCGCGACCGGAGGCGGCTCCGCCGCCCCGGGGAGGGCGAGCGCGAACCCGTGATTGTGGCTGGTGATGTGCACCTGGCCGGTGCGCAGGTCCTTGACCGGCTGGTTGACCCCGCGGTGCCCGAAGCGCAGTTTGTAGGTGTCCAGGCCGAGGGCCCGGCCGAGGATCTGGCTGCCCAGGCAGATGCCGAACAGCGGGACCCCGGCCTCGAGCACGCCGCGCATGGCGTCGACCGCGTAGTCCAGGGCAGCCGGGTCGCCGGGCCCGTTGGAGAAGAACACCCCGTCCGGGCGGCCGCCGCCGGGCCCGGCGGCCAGGATCTCCGCGGCGGTGACCGTGGCGGGCAGCACCTCGACCCGGCAGCCGAGCGCGGCCAGACGGCGCGGGGTGGCGTTCTTGATGCCCAGGTCGACGGCGGCCACGGTGAACCTTTCCGCGGTGCCCTCCGGCGGGAGCACCGTGTAGCGCTCCGGGGTGGACACCGCGCGGGCCAGGTCCGCGCCGGTCATCTGGGGGCTGGCCAGCACGCGGGGCAGCAGGTCGGCCGGGTCGGTGGTGACCGTGCTGATCCCGGCGCGCATCGCGCCGCGGTCGCGCAGGTGCCGGGTCAGCGCCCGGGTGGCGGTGATCGCTATCCCGGTGACCTGCTGGTCGCGGAGGCAGGCGTCGAGGGTGGCAGTAGCCCGCCAGGACGAGGCGATCCGGGCCAGCTCGCGGACCACGTACCCGCTGACCCAGACCCGGCGGGACTCCGGGTCCTCGTCGTTGACCCCGGTGTTGCCGATGTGCGGGGCGGTCATGGCGACGATCTGGCCGTGGAAGGACGGGTCGGTCAGGGTCTCCTGGTAGCCGGTCATGCCGGTGCTGAACACCATCTCGCCGAACGTCTCGCCGTCCGCGCCGAACCCGGTGCCGCGGAACACCCGGCCGTCTTCCAGCACCAGGATCGCGGGCCGCGGCGGCGCGTCACCGGCGGCCGTCGTCAGCCAGGGCGCGGCCGCGCCGCCGGGGGCGCCGTGCGGGGCGGTCACCGGGCCAGCTTCCCGTCGAGCACGGTCGGCTCGCCGCGCAGGAACGTGGCCACGACCCGGCCGGGCAGGCTCACCCCGGCGAACGGGCTGTTCCGGCTGCGGGACGCGTGCTGGGCCGGGTCGACCTCGCCGCGGGCCGCCGGGTCGTACAGCACCAGGCTGGCCGGGGACCCGGTCTCCAGCGGCCGGCCGTGCCCGGCCAGCCGGCCGATCGCGGCGGGCCGGACCGACATCCGGTCCGCGACGCCGGCCCAGTCCAGCAGGCCGGGGGCGACCACCGCCTCGTGCACCACGCGCAGCGCGGTCTCCAGGCCGGTCATGCCGAACGCGGCGGTGGCCCACTCGGTTTCCTTGTCCTCCACCGGGTGCGGGGCGTGATCGGTGGCCACGCAGTCGATCGTGCCGTCGGCCAGGCCCTCGCGCAGCGCGGCCACGTCGGCCGTGGTGCGCAGCGGCGGGTTGACCTTGTACACCGGGTCGTAGCCGGCCGCCAGGTCGTCGGTGAGCAGCAGGTGGTGCGGGGTCACCTCGGCGGTGACCTGCCAGCCCTTGGCCTTCGCCCAGCGGATGATCTCCACCGAGCCGGCCGTGGACACGTGGCAGACGTGCAGCGCCGAGCCGGTGTGCGCGGCCAGCAGGCAGTCGCGCGCGATGATGGCCTCCTCGGCCACCGCGGGCCAGCCGGCCAGCCCCAGCACGCCGGACACCTCGCCCTCGTTCATCTGCGCGCCCTCGGTCAGCCGCGGCTCCTGGGCGTGCTGGGCGATCACCCCGCCGAAGGCCTTGACGTACTCCAGCGCGCGGCGCATCAGCACCGCGTCGGCCACGCACCGGCCGTCGTCGGAGAACACCCGGACCCGGGCCGCGGAGTCGGCCATCGCGCCCAGCTCGGCCAGGGCCTTCCCGGCCAGCCCCACGGTGACCGCGCCGACCGGCTGGACGTCGCACCGGCCGGCCTGGCGGCCCAGGCGCCAGATCTGCTCGACCACGCCGGCCGTGTCGGCCACCGGGTCGGTGTTGGCCATCGCGTGCACCGCGGTGTAGCCGCCGAGCGCGGCCGCGGCGGTGCCGGTCTCCACCGTCTCGGCGTCCTCCCGGCCCGGCTCGCGCAGGTGGGTGTGCAGGTCGACGAGGCCGGGCAGGGCGATCAGCCCGGCCGCGTCCAGGCGCTCGGCGCCCGCCGGGGCGTCCGTGGCCGCGGCCGGGCCGATCGCGGCGATCCGGCCGTCGCTGATCCAGATGTCCGCCGGGCCGCCGGTGCTCCCGGCCGCCCGTGCTCCGGTGATCTGCGCCCCGGTGATCAGCCAGTCCGGCTGGCCTGTGCTCATTGCTCCTCCGGCGGTCACTGCGCCTCCGCTCCGCCCAGCAGCAGGTACAGCACGGCCATCCGCACGGTGACCCCGTTGGTGACCTGCTCGACAATCGTGGACCGGCCCGAGTCGGCCACGTCGGCGGCGATCTCCACGCCGCGGTTCATCGGCCCGGGGTGCATGACCAGGGCGTGCTCGGGCAGCATCGCCATCCGCCTGGCGTCCAGGCCGTACCGGCGGCTGTACTCCCGCACGCTGGGGAAGTAGGCCGCGGTCATCCGCTCCTGCTGCACCCGCAGCATCATCACCACGTCGCTCTTGGGCAGCGCGGCGTCCAGGTCGTAGCCGGTGGCACACGGCCACACGCCGACCCCGTAGGGCAGCAGGGTGGGCGGGGCGACCAGCGTGACGTCCGCGCCGAGCGTGCTCAGCAGCAGGACGTTGGACCTGGCCACCCGGCTGTGCAGCACGTCGCCGACGATCGTGACCGCCAGGCCGTCGAGGCGGCCCAGGCGGCGGCGCATGGTGAAGGCGTCCAGCAGGGCCTGGGTGGGGTGCTCATGGCTGCCGTCGCCGGCGTTCAGCACGCTGCCACGGACCCAGCCGGCCAGCCGGTGCGGCGCGCCCGAGGCACTGTGCCGGATCACCACCGCGTCCGCGCCCATGGCCTCCAGGGTCAGCGCGGTGTCCTTGAGGCTCTCCCCCTTGGCCACGCTGGAGCCCTTGGCGGAGAAGTTGATCACGTCCGCGGACAGCCGCTTGGCCGCGGCCTCGAACGAGATCCGGGTCCGCGTCGAGTCCTCGAAGAACAGGTTGACCACGGTGCGGCCGCGCAGCGTGGGCAGCTTCTTGATGGGCCGGTCGGCCAGCTGGGCCAGCTCGTCGGCGGTGTCCAGGATGAGCAGCGCGTCGTCCCTGGACAGGTCGCCGGCCGAGATCAGGTGCCGGTTCATCCGCGGCCCCCGCCCGCCAGGCCGGCGCTGCTCGCCGGGCCGCCACCCCGCGGCTCGTCGCTGATCAGCACCAGGTCCTGGCCGTCGGTCTCGGTGAGCAGCACGTGCACCGCCTCGCGCTGAGAGGTGGGGATGTTCTTGCCGACGTAGTCCGGCCTGACCGGCAGTTCCCGGTGGCCGCGGTCGACCAGGACGGCGAGCTGGACCGCGCGCGGCCGGCCGATGTCGTTGAGCGCGTCCAGCGCAGCGCGCACGGTGCGGCCGGAGTACAGCACGTCGTCGACCAGCACGACGGTCGTGCCGTCGATGCCGGCGGGCGGGATGGCCGTGCGGCCGAGCGCCCGGGCCGGCCGCAGCCGCAGGTCATCGCGGTACATGGTGACGTCGAGCGAGCCGGAGGGAATCGGGTGGCCCTCGACCTGCGCCATCCGCGCGGCCAGCCGGGCGGCCAGCGGAACGCCCCGGGTCGGGATGCCGAGCAGGACGACGCCCGTCCCGCCGTCGGTGCGCTCCAGGATCTCGTGCGCGATACGGGTCAGCGCCCGGCCGATCTCGGCCGGCTCCAGCACCGGCTTGCGGCCGTCGCCTGCGGCCCGGTCCGGGGCGCTTTGGCGGTGGGCGCCGTGGCTGTGGGCGCCGTGGTCATGGGCGCTTGCGTCGGCCCGCTCGCCTTGGTGGGCGGTATGCACTGCGGGACCTCCTTTCCCGCCTCTCAGGACGGGCTTTAAAGGACGTCAGATGGCTCCACGTTAGCAGGGCCAACGAGCTGGTCCTGGTCAGGCACGCGGTGCTGGCCGCTCGCTGGCCGGCTCCGCTGGCCGCCGTTACGGCGCGTCCCGGGAATCCGGGTTCTCGGCGCGTAGCGGGACGTATCTGGCCAGTGGGGTGGATGTTGCCAGGGTGACAATTGTCACATCATGTTGTCGCCGCGGGTGCGGAGTACCTGCTCGCAGGATGCTGATGAGGTGCGTAAAGCGGCGCCCGGGCGGAACCGGCGGGATCGTGCCCGGGATATCCGTACATCCGGATCCGGGGGTTGAGGATGGGGCATAGCGGGTAAGTTCGACCGCTTTTTGCCATTCGGCTTGACCTTGTCGCGCTCGCGGCCTACCGTCACTGTGCGTAACCAACCCATTGATCAGACAAACTGGCCGGGGGGCCGACGAACATGCCATCTGAGTACGCCAAGACCCTGGGCGCCCGCCTGCGTGCCATCCGCACTCAGCAGGGCCTCTCGCTGCACGGAGTGGAAGAGAAGTCGCGCGGCCGCTGGAAGGCCGTCGTCGTTGGTTCCTACGAGCGCGGCGACCGGTCGGTGACCGTGCAGAAGCTTGCCGAGCTTGCCGAGTTCTACGGGGTGCCCGTCTCGGAGCTGCTGCCCGGCGATGTGATGCCCGCCCTGATTGCGCCCGCCCCCAAGCTCGTCATCGACCTGGAGCGGATGAACCAGCTGCCGAAGGAGAAGGCCGGCCCGCTGGCCCGCTACGTGGCCACGATCCAGAGCCAGCGCGGTGACTACAACGGGCGGGTGCTGTCCATCCGGCAGGAGGACCTGCGCTCGCTGGCGGTCATCTACGACAAGTCCCCGGCGGACCTGACCGAGGAACTGATTGGCTGGGGCATCCTCGACGCTGACGCGCGGGGTGCCATCGACAGCTTCTAGCGGGCGCCTGCGGACGGTCCGCCCAGCCGTCCCTGGCCGCTGCTGAGCTGCGCTGAGCTGCTCTGCCAGGCTGCCGTCCGGACGGCCCACCCAGCCGTCCCCGGCAGTCGCTGAACCGCTAATCCGCTGGCCCCCTCGGGGATGGCCCACCCAGCCATCCCCGGGCGGCCGCGGAACCCGCTGATCTCCGC
>DASVBE010000199.1:0-22218 GCA_036375995.1 Streptosporangiaceae bacterium
CGCCGGTGCCGTTGCCGCTGGTCATCCAGGTTTCACCGCCGTCCGCGCGCCGTTGCCACTAGTGGCAGGGTAACTGGCCGGGGTGAACGGGCAGGGACGCCGCCGCTGGAGGTCCGTGCCCGGGGCGTGACATCCGCCCCGGACCGGAGGATTTTGGGCGCGGGAATTTGCGCGAAGCGGCGGTAAATGACTCGCAGGCGAAGCGGAGGCGGCATGAAGCGGATGACGGCAGGCGCCCAGGCGGCGGGCCTCGCGGTGACCGTGGCGGCAGGGCTGCTCACGGTGGCAATCGCCGGGGTCCCCGTGCCGGCCGGCGGAGCCCTCAAGCGGCCCGCAGCGAGCGGCTAGCACAGTTAACCCCCATCCGGGGGCGGACAGGGCCCCGGATCCGTGGTGAAGTTCACTAAGCGGTAACTTCTGCGGCCCGGGGCTGGCGCTGCCCCGTACAGCACCGGAGGATTCAATCCCATGGACCTGTCGCTCACCGAGGAGCAGCGCAGCTTCCGCACGCTGGCCCGCGAGTTCCTGGACAAGGAGGTCGTGCCGCACCGGGCCGCGTGGGACCGCGCCGAGTCGGTGGACCCCGCGATCGTCCGCAAGCTGGCCGGGATCGGGTTCTTCGGGCTGACCATCCCCGAGCAGTACGGCGGCACCGGCGGCGACTACGTCACGTACTGCCTCGCCATGGAGGAACTCGGCCGGGCCGACTCCGCGGTGCGCGGCATCGTCTCGGTGTCCAACGGGCTGGTCGGCAAGTCGATCCTGGGGCACGGCACCGAGGAGCAGAAGCAGCAGTGGCTGCGCCCCATCGCCACCGGCGAGGCGCTGGGCTGCTTCGGGCTGACCGAACCAGGGCACGGCTCGGACGCCGGGCACCTGGAGACCAGGGCCGTCCGGGACGGCGGCGACTACCTGCTGTCCGGGCAGAAGATCTTCATCACCAACGGCACCTGGGCCGATGTCTGCCTGGTCTTCGCCCGGACCGGGCCGGAAGGCCCGCGCGGCGTGTCCGCGTTCCTGGTGCCCACCGATGCGCCCGGCTTCGAGCGCCGCGAGATCAAGGGAAAGCTCGGCCTGCGCGGCCAGGCCACGTCTGAGATCTTCCTGTCCGGCGTCCGGGTGCCCGAATCGGCCCGGCTCGGCGAGGAGGGCAGCGGCTTCCGGATCGCGATGGGCTCACTCGACAAGGGCCGCGTGTCGGTCGCCGCCGGCTGTGTCGGGATCGTCCAGGGCTGCCTGGAAGCGGTCGTGCAGTACACCACCGAGCGGCAGCAGTTCGGGCGGGTGCTGGCCTCGTTCCAGCTGGTCCAGGACATGATCGCGGAGATCTCGGTGGACGCCGACGCCGCACGGCTGCTGACCTGGCGGGCCGCGGACCTGATCGACCGCGGCGAGCCGTTCGGCGTGGCCGCCTCAAAGGCCAAGTACTACGCCAGCGAGGCCGCGGTCCGCGCCGCCAACCTGGCCATCCAGGCCTTCGGCGGCTACGGCTACGTGGACGAGTACCCGGTCCAGAAGTACATGCGCGACGCCCGTGTCATGACCCTCTACGAAGGCACCAGCCAGATCCAGAAGCTCCTCATCGGCCGGGCAGAAACCGGCGTCAGCGCGTTCCTCTAGAGACGAGGACGGCACCCAGGAGCTGAATGAACCGGCTCCTGAGTACTGCGCGTCGTCTTTGCCGGGCCGGGTACGGCACGCATCTCGTCCGGGGTGGCCTCAGGATGAAGCCATCGCACAATCCAGCGTTCCCGCTGGCGTGGGCATTCCTCCTGGTCAGCTGGGAACCGGCGTCCAGGTGATGGTGATGTGCCAGTGCGTGGAGATGTCCGCGGAGGCGGACGGGCCGACGAGCTCGATGCCCTCGCTCATCGCCAGCCCGGACCTGGCCATGCAGTCGGACGCGCTGCCGAAGGCCACGTCGCAGGTCGGCGAGTTGGTCAGGCCGGGGCTGTTCAGCCCGGCGCGGCCCAGGCCGAAGTTGCGGAGCAGGTACTGGTTCAGCCCGGGCGACTTGCCGTTGTTGCTGGTGCAGGCGTTGGCCGGGTTCTGCCCGGTGTTGCAGAGCTGCCACGACGTGCCGCCGTCGGCCGGGACCGCGTCGGCGCCATTGACCTCGATGTTCGCCGCGATACCGGTGTTGGTCACGGTGACCGGCAGGACGCCGGTCTCGCCCGGCGAGCCGACCCAGCAGGTGCCGTTCGGGAAGCCGAGCGCCTTGTTCTGGGACACCGTGTCGGCGTTGGTGTTGCCGCCGGTGCAGTTGCCGAACTGGGCCTTCTTCGGGGTCACCGTGACCGAGCGGACCGTGGGCACCGTGTGCAGCGACATGGACAGGCTGGATGAGTCGCCGGCGGACGGCTTGACCACCTCGGACGCCAGCTGGCCCAGCTTGACGCCGCCGCACGTGGCCAGCAGGACAAGCAGCCCGAAGCCGATCAGGATGAGCCGCCAGAAGTCGCGCAACAGCCTCACTGAGGTCCTCCTTCATGATCAGCAGGGCCATACCCACCCGTCGCCCGTTCAAGACGGAGCCGGAACCCGGACCGGCGGGCAAGCAGGACACCCCCGCCGGCCAGAACGATGATGCCGCCGGCCCAGGCCAGCGGGGACGGCAGGCCCGACCAGAACCCGGCCGGGACCGCCTTGCCGACGGTGAACTGGAGCTTGGTGGCCGCCGCCACGCCCAGGGTGGCCTGGCCGGCCTCGATCGACGCGGACCCGTGGGCCACCACGTCGCTGAAGTACCGGCCCAGCTTGGCGTCAGCCGGCACGACGAGCTGCACCGGGATCGTGGCCGACTGCTTCGCGTCCAGGTGCACGTCGGTCTGGCCCGGCCTGAACCAGGCCTTCGGCACGTCCCGGCCGGTGCCCTTGGACAGCCGCTGCACGTCGAGCCGCACCGTCTCCGGCTCGGTGCCGGTGTTGACCACGTACACCGGCGGGAGGTCATACGTCTGGCCGGCGTGCGCGATCCCGGCCAGCCGGACCGGGCCGACCTGGATGCCGACGCCGATGCTCGCCGCCGCGGCGGCCGGGAAGGCAAGCAGCAGGAACCCGGCCATGGGCAGCGTCGCGATCGCTGCCAGCCTCCGCCGCTGCATGACTCGGCCCTGCGCTCCCGCCTGGGGTCAGCCCGGGGACCGCAGCCCCCGGCACACTGCAATCGGACGGTCAATGCGTGGCCATAACGACACGCACTGCAATCAGATTTTAACTGAACATGGGAAAGGCTCAAGGTCCGGATTGCCGTGCTTGCCCGGCCTTGCGGCAGCGTAACAGCCTGCCCGGGGCCGGCCGGCCCGGCGCGCCCCGGACGGCGGCCGTTGCGGCCCGTCCGCCTTGCCGGCCGGCATATCCTGTTCCCCGGCAAACGCACGGCCCGTCAACCGCCGCGGCCAGCCACGCGTCCTATCTCTGGTGGCCGCTGGCGCCCGGCTCAGCCGTGTTCGCTTCGCGCCGGTGCCCCGGCGTCCGCCGGAAATCCCGAGCAGGAGGAAAAATGACCCGTTCACATGCCTGGCTCGCCGCTGCCGTGGCAGCGGTGGCGCTCGGCACGGCCGCGTGCAGTTCCAGCGGAGGCGGCGGCGGGTCAGGGTCAGCAAGCCCATCGCAGAGCCCTGTCGCGGTGGGCGGCGTGGTGCCCGTTCAGCTCCCGGGAATGCACACGCAGCAGGCCATCTCGCCGGCGACGACGATGATCCCCACGGCGATCAGCGCGGACGGGAAGTTCCTCTACGTCCTGGCCCGTGACGGCGTGGTCCCGGTCGACCTGACCTCGTCCCAGCTCCTGCCCGTCATCCAGACCGGCGACAACCCCCGCCAGATGGCGATCACCAGGGACGGCAAGACCGGCTACGTGGTCAACGCCGCCTCCAATTCGGTGACGCCGGTCAGCATTGCGGACAACAAGGCCGGGACGCCCATTACCGTCGGCCGTTTCCCGGTCGAGGTCACGTTCACCCCGAACGGCAAGATGGCGTACGTCGGCAACGGGCTGTCCGGCACGGTGACCCCGGTCGACGTGGCCAAGGGCAAGGCGCTGAAGGCCATCAAGGTCGGCTCCGGGCCGAAGACCTACCCGGCGGCCATCGCGATCACCCCGGACGGCAAGACCGCGCTGGTGGCCCTGCGCGGCAGCGACAAGGTCGTCCCGATTAACGTCGCCACCAACAAGGCCGGCAAGCCGATCACGGTGGGCCAGGCCCCGTACGCCATCGCGATCACCCCGGACGGCAAGATGGCGTACGTCAGCAACGCCCGGGGCTCCTCGGTCAGCCCGGTGGACCTGGTGAAGCACAAGGCGCTGCCGGCCATCAAGGTCGGCGAGAACCCCGGCGCGATCGCGGTCAGCCCGGACGGCAAGACCGTCTACGTGGCCAGCGACTTCAACTTCCGCATCCAGGGCACCGTCACCCCGATCGACGTCGCCACCAACAAGGCGGGCACGCCGATCAAGGTCGGCATCGACCCCTCGGTGATCGCGATCCCGTCGGGCGGCGGCTCGATCGCCTACGTGCTCGACCAGGAGTCCACCTCAGTCACCCCCATCGACATGTCCAGCAACACGGCCAAGCCGCCGACGGAGGTCGGCATCTCGAACGGCCAGATCAGCGGCATGCTGCTCGCCCCGGACGGCTCGATGGCGTACGTGGGCCGGTACGCGGGGTCGCAGAACGGCGCCCCGCCGCAACTGCCCGGCTGATCCCGCCGCCGCTCAGCGCTCCCGGCCCGGCTGACCGCCCTTGGTCAGCCGGGCCGGGCACGCACCAGACCCAGGCCCAGGCCGGTCAGGGGCGGGTGCCGAACGACGGCCGGCCCAGCTGCGCGGGCAGCGCGGCGTAGGCGTCGTGCACCCAGTCGCACAGCAGGGCGCGGGTCTGCCGCGGGTCGATGATGTCCTCCACGCCGAACCGCTCCGCGGTGCGCAGCGGGTTGCGCACCGCGTCCAGCCGGGCCCGGATCCCGGCCAGCGCCGCCGCCGGGTCGGCCGAGGCCTCGAGCTCGGCCCGGTAGGCCGCCTCGGTGCCGCCCTCGACCGGCAGCGACCCCCAGTCCGCCGACGGCCAGGCCCACCGCCGGACCAGGCGGTGCCGGTTGACCATGCCCGCGCCGCCCACCCCGAACACCCGGCGCAGGATGATCTCCGCGCCCGGCACGCTGGCCTGGTAGACGGCGCTGATCGCCCGGACCCCGTGCCGGATCGTGCCGCGCTGCTCGGCGCGGACCCCGATGACCAGCCCCGGCTGGTCGGTGAAGGTCACGATCGGCAGGTGGAAGGTCGAGCACAGGTCGGCCAGCCGCATCAGTGCCTCGGCCCCCTCGACGGTCATCCCGCCGCCGGCCGAGTACGGATCGCCGGCCACGACGCCCACCGGGTGCCCGTCCAGCCGTGCCAGGGCGGTGACGACCGGACCACCGTATCCCTGAATCTCCATGACCGATCCGGAGTCGAGTACCGAGGCAAGAATGGGCCTGATCCGGTACGGCTGCCGGCGGCTGCGCGGGATGGCGGTGGCCAGTGACTCGTCGGCCCGGTCCGCGGGGTCGTCGCAGCCGGTGACCGGCGGCCGCTCGTACACGCTGCGCGGCAGGTAGGAGAGGAACCGGCGGATCAGCGCGAACGCCTCGTCCTCGCCGGCGGCGATGAGGTCCACCGCGCCGCTGCGGGCGTGGATCGCGGCGCCGCCGAGTTCCTCCTTGCTGACGTCCTCGCCGGTGCCGCCCTTGACGACCGGCGGCCCGGCGACGAACAGCTGCGCGGTGCCGCGGACGAGGATGGACAGGTGGGCCATGCACAGGCGGGCCGCGCCCAGCCCGGCGACCGGCCCGAGCCCGGCGGCGACCACCGGGACCACGGACATGTTGTCGACCACGTGGTCCCAGCCGGGGTTCACGGGCACGTAGGTGAAGCCGGTCATTTCCAGCGTCTTCACGCTGCCGCCCCCGCCGGTGCCCTCCACGAGCCGCACGATGGGCAGGCGGAGCTCGTTGGCCAGCTGCTCGGAGTAGATCTGCTTGGCGATGATGGACGCGTCGGCGGCGCCGCCGCGGATCGTGAAGTCGTCGCCGCCGATGACGACCTTGCGCCCGCCGATCCGGCCGGTGCCGGCCACGAAGTTGGCGGCGGTGAAGCTGTCCAGCGTTCCGTCGCCGTGGTAGCTGGCCTTCCCGGCCAGCTCCCCGATCTCCCGGAACGACCCCTCGTCGAGCAGCCGGCCCAGCCGCTCCCTGATTGTCAGCCGTCCGGCGTCATGCTGCCGGGCGATCTTTTCCGGCCCGCCCATCCGCCCGGCCAGTTCCCGCCGCCGCGCCACCTCAGCAAGTTCCGCGTCCCACGTCATGCGGCGAAGTTAACGCACCGAACGCCGCTCACCTACCGCTGGCCGGGTGCCAGCAGCAGGTGAACGTGCGCTGGAGCATGGTCCGGCAGCCACGGGTGAGGCCGATCGCGCCGTCGCTGACCGCCTGGCAAGGTGGCGCTTCATGATGCGGGCTGCGGATGGGCGTGGCGCTGCCGGTGTTCTCGGTGATACTTCGGGGAGGGGATCTTCGGGAGGAGACCGGCTGGTGACGGTGGCGTTTGTGCTCGGCGGCGGCGGGGTGCTGGGCGCGCACGAGGTGGGCATGCTGCGGGCGCTGCGCGAGGCGGGGATCCGGCCGGACCTTGTCGTCGGCACGTCGGTCGGGGCGATCAACGGGGCGTTCGTGGCGGCCGACCCGGACGGGGCCGCGGACCGCCTCGCCGGGCTGTGGCAGGGCGAGGCGCTGCGGCAGGCGTTCAGCGAGACGATCCTGGGCCGGGCCGCCCGGCTGGCCAGGTCCGGCACTCACCTGCATTCGCTGGAGCCGCTCGGTCAGCTGCTCGGCGAGATGCTGCCCGGCAAGGACTTCGCGGACCTGGCGCTGCCGTTCCAGTGCGTGGCGGCCAGCATCGAGCACGCCAGCGCGCGGTGGTTCACCACCGGGCCGGTCGTCCCCGCGGTGCTGGCCTCGTGCGCGGTGCCCGGCCTGCTGCCGCCGGTCAAGATCGGCGACGAGCACTTCTTCGACGGCGGCCTGGTCGACTCGATCCCGGTCGGCCGGGCCCTGGCGCTCGGCGCCACCACCGCTTACGTGCTGCACGTGGGCCGGATCGAGCGCCCGCTGAGCGTGCCGCGCCGCCCCTGGGAAGTCGGCCTGGTCGCGTTCGAGATCGCCCGGCGGCACCGGTTCCACGAGGAGATCGCCGCCGTCCCTGACGGGGTGAGCGTGCACGTGCTCCCGTCCGGCGGCGACCGCCGCCCGCCCGATCTGGCCCAGCTGCGCTACCGGGACCGGACCAAGGTCGCCGTCAGCATCGATCGGGCCTACGCAGCATCCGCGGCCTACCTGGCCCGGCTAACCGGGTCCTGACCCAGGCCACCGAGGAGTCGCCATGCTCCCGCCCAGGCTGATCCGCCGGCTCGTGCTGGCGCCGCTGGCGATCGTCATCGCTGTCGCCGTGGCCGTGCTGTTCCCGCTGCTGGCCCTGGGCACGATGGCGTTCAGCGCGCTGACCCGGGCCAGGCCCGGCCGCCGCCGCGCGCTCCGGCTGCTGTATTTCGCGCTCATCTGGCTGATCGCGGACACGGCGGCGCTGTTCATGTGCCTGGGACTGTGGCTGGCCAGCGGGTTCGGCGGGCGGCTGCGCACGGAGCCCTTCCAGGCCCGGCACTACGCGGTGATGGAGTGGTTCCTGAACCTCATCTACAACGCGGGCACCAGCACGTTCGGGGTCCGGGTCGAGGTCGACGAGCCGCCGCTGACCGCCGAGGAGGAGGCCGCCCGGCTGGCCCGGCCGGTGATCGTGCTGAGCAGGCACGCCGGGCCCGGCGACTCGTTCCTGCTCGTGCACCACCTGCTCGCGGTGTACCACCGGCGGCCGCGGATCGTGCTGAAGGCCACGATGCAGCTGGACCCCGGTATCGACGTGGTGCTGAACCGGGTGCCGACCGTGTTCATCTCCGGGCGGCACGGTGGCGGGAAGATCTACACCGAGCAGATCCGGCGGCTGGCCGGCGGCCTGGACCAGGTTGGCGCGCTGGTCATCTTCCCCGAGGGCGGCAACTGGACCCCCGGCCGGTGGCAGCGCGGCATCCAGCGGCTCGAGCAGCGGGGCCGGCGTGACCTGGCCGCGCGGGCCCGGCAGATGCCGAACGTGCTGCCGCCGCGCGGCGGCGGGGCACTGACCGCGATCGCCGCCTGCCCGGACGCCGACGTGATCTTCGTCGCGCACGCCGGGCTCGACCTGCTGGTCAGCGTGGCCGACGTGTGGCGCAGCCTGCCGATGGACGCGGTGATCAGGGCCAAGTGGTGGCGGGTGCCGGCCGGGCAGGTGCCGCGGGACGCCGATCAGGACACCCAATTGCGATGGCTGTACGACTGGTGGGAGCTGATCGACGCCTGGATCACCGACAACCGCCCGGGCGGGACGCAGATCCCGCCGGTGGTTACCGCGTAGCCTCGCCGTAATCGCCGTCGTCGGCGGGGGCGATCCGGAAGGTCATCCCGCAGCGGGGGCAGGCTCCCTCGGACTCCCCGTCCGGGTTGGCCAGCTCGATCTCGACGTCGGCCTGGCAGCGCGGGCAGGTCAGCCCGGCCACCGGCGGCCCCGGGGGCCTGCGTTCCTGCTCCGCCACGAGGGCCACATAGTCGGCCAGCGGCTGCAGCGCCATCGCCGCCCGGCGCTCGTCGACCCGCTCCGGGTCGCGCACCGGGAACGGGACGCACGCGCCGTCGCGGTAGCGGAGCTGCGTGCCGTACTCCTGCGGCTGGCCCTCGGCCACCAGCACCCGGTCGGTCAGCAGGGCCAGGTGGGACCGGCGCGCCTCGCCCTGGCCGACCGCGGCGGTGAGCAGGCCGAGGCACTCCGGCTGGAACGCCGGATCCGCGTCGGCGTGCTGCACCAGCAGCCAGGCGGCCTGCGCCCCGTCGTCGCCGACGTCCGACCGGCCGGGCCAGCCGTGCTCCGTGATGACCTGCCGGATCCAGGGCAGATTGTCCGCGTCGGCCTGCTGCATCGCGTCAAAGTCGTGGCCCCAGCGGGCCTCCTGGTCGGGAACGACGCGGCGCAGCAGATCGGCTCGCAGATCAGCCTTCACGCCTTTCAGCGTACGGCCGCCGACGATCGGATCAGCGCCAGTGATCCAGCGGGATCGGGCCGCGGGAAAGGACGGTCCTGATCGCGAACGTGCTGTGCGCCTCGGTGACCGAGGGGATGGCCAGGATCTGGCTGAGCAGCAGCTGCTCGTAGGCGGCCAGGTCGGGCACGGCGGCCTCGACCATGAAGTCCGCGGTGCCGGAGATCAGGTAGCAGGCGACCACCGCCGGGATGCTGGTCAGTGCCTCCTCGATCCGGTCCGAGGTGTCCCGGGAATGGCCCTCGACCTTGATCGCGATGAACACGGTCAGGCCCAGGCCCGCCTTGGCCCGGTCCACCTCGGCGCGGTAGCCGGCGATGATCCCGTCCTGCTCCAGCGCCTTGACCCGGCGCAGGCAGGCGGACGGGGACAGCGACACCGCCTCGGCGAGATCCACGTTGGCGATCCGGCCGTCGGCCTGGAGCCGGGTGGCGATGGCACGATCGATGCGGTCATGGGTTCTGGGCGGCATAAAACTCAGGGTATCCCATCTCCCTTAGCACAGAGTTGCACAGAGACCCTGGTTCTGCGCAATCTTTGCCATCGCGTGCGAGCCCGTTTTTGGCAGGCTCAGAGCATGGCAACGAACACCGCTCCCCCGCTCTCCGTACCGCGCGGTGCCGCCCTGTACATCGGCGCGCTGCTCGGCCCCGGTGTGCTGCTGCTGCCCGGCCTGGCCGCCTCGATCGCCGGCCCGGCGGCCATCCTGGCCTGGGCCGGCCTGCTGGGCGTATCGGCCCTGTTCGCAGTGGTGTTCACCGCGCTCGGCACCAGGTATCCAGGCGAGGGCGGCGTGTCCGCCTACACCACGGCCGGCCTCGGCCCGCGGGCGGGCCATGCCGCGGGCTGGTGCTTCCTGCTCGGCGTGGTGGCCGGGGCGCCGGTGGTCTGCCTGATCGGCGGCAGTTACGTGGCCAGCCTGGCCGGCGGCGGCCCGATGGTGGCCACCGCGGTCGCGGCCGGCCTGCTGCTCGCCGTGCTCGGCCTGTCCCTGGCCGGGATGCGGGCGAGCACCGCGGTGCAGATGGTGCTGGTCATCCTCCTGGTGGCGGTGGTCACGGCCGCGGTGGCCGGGTCCGCGCCGTCCGCGCAGCTGGCCAATTTCCGCCCGTTCGCCCCGCACGGCTGGGCCGCGGTGGGCAAGGCCGCCGCGGTGATCATGCTGTCGTTCGTGGGCTGGGAGGCAGTCGCCCCGCTGACCGCCAGGTTCGGCAGTGCGCGGCGGCGGCTGCCCCGCGTGGTGGCGATCGCGTTCGGCACCACGGCCGCGCTGTACCTGGTCCTGGCTACGGCGATAGCCGCCGTGCTCGGCCCGGCGGGCGGCAGCGTGCCCCTGGCCGACCTGCTGGCGGTGGCGATCGGCCCGGCCGGGCGGGCGGTGGCCGCCGCGGCCGCGGTCCTGCTCACCCTGGGAACCACGAATGCCTACCTGTCCGGCGCAGCGGTGATGGCGCGGTCGCTGACCGCGCGGCCGGAGCAGGACGGCGGGGCGGGCGCCGGGGCCGCCGGCGGCGGGCAGGCGTCGCGGGGCCTGCTGGTCGCGATCGCCGCGGCCGGGCTGCTGATCATCGCGGCCCAGTCGGCGCACCTGGTCAGCACGGCCGAGCTGGTGACGATCCCGACCGCGCTGTTCCTGGCGGTCTACGTCGGCTGCACCGCGTCGGCCAGCCGGGTGCTGGCCGGCGGCTTGCGGGTGGCCGCATGGGCCGCGCTGGCTGCGGTCCTGACCGTACTGGCCTTCAGCGGCTGGGCCGCCGCCGTCGCCGTGCTGGCCGCAGGCACAGCCGCGGCGCTGTACCGCCGCCGGGTGCTGCCGATCTCCGCGGTCAACGGCTTCCTGCTGGACGAGGCCGGAGCCGGGCGGGCCGGAAAGTGAGCTGGCGCCGGGCGCGGCGGCGGGAACCGCCGCGCCCGGCGCGGGCGAGAGCCGGTCAGCTGGTGCCAGCGGTCCGGCCGGCCGGCCTGGGCCCGGTCTCCGGCTGGCCGTCCGGCGCGGGGGCCGGGTCAAGGGCCGGGCCGGTGGCCCCGGCCGCGAACTCGTCGGCTACCGCGGTCCGCGGCAGCAGCAGCGAGGCCAGCGCGCAGAGGAGGAACGCCCCGATGACGTACGGCGCGGTCCGGGTGAACGCGGCCACGAACGTGTGCCCGCTGCCCAGGTAACCGAAGAACACCGTGCCGCCGATGGCCACGCCGATCGCGCCGCCGAGCTGCTGGGCCGTGCTGAACTGCCCGGACGCGCCGCCCGCGGCCGCTGCCGGAACCGCCGCGAGGACCACGTTCACCAGCGGGATGACCAGCAGGGACAGGCCCGCGCCCATGACGAGCAGGCCCGGCACGATCGGCCAGCTGCTGCCGCCGGCGCCGATGTGCTGCGCGCCGGCGGTGGCGGCCACGGTGCCGGCCGCCATGATGATGCCACCGAGAACCAGCACGCCGCGGCCGTACTTCTGGGCCAGCGGCACGGCGACCGGGGCCAGCACGAAGCTGCCCGCGCTGAACGCGATCGAGGTCAGCCCGGCGCGCAGCGGGGAGAAATGCTGCCCCGCCTGCAGCCACAGCGCGAAGGCCAGGAAGTAGGCCTGCATGCCGACCGAGAACGCGATCTGCACGCCGAGCCCGGCGGAGAACGCCGGGATCCGCAGCAGCCCGGGCCGCATCAGCGGGGCCACCCCCGGGCGGCGGCGGCGCTGCTCGGCCACCCCCAGCAGGACCAGCCCGGCCAGCCCCGCGGCCAGCACCGCCCAGATCCAGGCCGGCCAGCCCAGCTGACGGCCCTCGAGCAGCGGGTAGACGATCGCGACCAGCGAGGCGGCCAGGCCGGCCGCGCCCCGCAGGTCCGGGCGGCGGGCGTCGCGCTCCCTGGTCTCCGGGATCAGCCGGGCGCCCGCGATCAGCGTGACCACGGCCACCGGCACGTTCACGAAGAACACCGCGCGCCAGCTCCAGCCGAACAGGTCGGCCTCGGTCAGCAGCCCGCCGGCCAGCAGGCCGACCGCGGACGCGAAGCCGAGCGTCGCGCCGTAGATGCTGAACGCCTTGCTGCGCTCCTTCGCGCCGAAGATCACCCGGAAGGTGGCCAGGACCTGCGGCGCCATGGCCGCGGCGGCGAGACCCTGGACGACCCGGCAGGCGATCAGCTGGGACGGCGAGGTAGCGAGGCCCGCGCCGAGGCTGGCCGCGCCGAATACACCGGCGCCCGCCAGGTAGATCCGCTTGCGGCCGAGCAGGTCGCCGAAGCTGCCCGCGACGATCAGCGCGGAAGCGAAGGCGAGCATGTAGCCGGAGACGACCCATTCCAGCTGGGTCGCGCTGGCGTGCAGGTCGGCGCGGACGGTCGGCAGCGCCACGTTCACGATCGTCACGTCGATCATGTCCATCAGCGTCCCGGTGATCAGCACCGCAGCGGCCAGCCAGCGCAGCCGGGAGCCGCCCGCCTGGCTCGCCGGGCCCGCCGGGCCCGCCGGTCCGGTGCGTGCCATGATGGTCATCTCAGTCACCTCTCGAACTACCTTCGTTACTCGAACAACGTTCTTGGCGAACACCGTTCTAACACTCGACCCACGTTCTAGTCAAACGATGTTCGATACTGGTACTGTGTTCAAGGTGAGCACCGAGCCCGCGGCTGTCCCGCCCCCGCCCTGGCAGCGGCTGCCGGACCGGCCGGCCCGCCGCCGGCGTGACCCCATCAGCCGCGAGGCCATCGTCGAGACGGCCGTGCGGCTGCTGGACACCGACGGCCTGGACGCGCTCAGCATGCGCGGGATCGCCGACGAACTCGGCACCGGCGCCGCGTCGCTGTACTGGCACGTCGGCAGCAAGGACGGCCTGCTCGACCTGGTCATGGACCAGGTCATCGGGGAGCAGCGGGTGCCGGATCCGGAGCCGGGACGGTGGCCCGAGCAGCTCAGGGAGCTCGCCCGGCAGCAGCGGGAGATCTGCCTGCGGCACACCTGGATCGTCGAGGTGTCGATCGGCCGCATCCCGATGGGCCCGAACGCGCTGAATTACTCGGAGCGGGTGCTGGCCATCCTCAAATCCGGCGGGGTCCCTGACACCCTGGCCGTCCAGGGCTACCTGCTGATGATCTCGACGGTCAACGGCTTCATGCTGGACGAGGTGGGCGCCGGCCAGCCCGGCGGGCCGGCCGGCGTCCCCCAGGAAGCCGCCGACATGGCCAGCCAGTACGTGGCCTCGCTGCCCACCGACCGCTTCCCGAACATGGTCGCGCTGGCCCCCGAGTTCGCCCGCGCCGACCCGGACGAGCGCTTCGAGCTCCTGCTCGACATCTTCATCAGCGGCATCGTCACCCGCGCCGGCGCCCGGCCCTGACGCACGGCGGGTTAGGAACCAGGCACGCGGTAGTGGCCCGGGACGTTGACGCACCTCCCGGTTGTAACCGAAGATGTTACAGCGAGGAGGGCGGGTGTCAGCTAACAGCCGGATGACGGTGGCGGTCCATGCGCTGGCGTGGATGGCGCTGGCGGAGCGGCGGGGGCACGCGGTGCTGACGTCGGCCGAGGTGGCGGCCAGCGTGAACACGAACCCGGTGATCATCCGGCGGTGCCTGGGTGATCTGCGGGAGGCGGGACTGGTGCGGGTGCGGCACGGGACCGGGGCGGGCTGGAGCCTGGCCCGGGCGCCGGAGGCGATCACGTTGCTGCAGGTCCACGACGCGATCGGGCAGCAGCCGCCGTTCGGGCTGCACGCCAGCGAGCCGAACCTCGAGTGCCCGGTCGGCAAGGGCATCCGGCCCGCGCTGAGCCGCCTGTACGGCGGCATCGAGCAGACCATGCGGCGGGAACTGGCCGCCATCTCCATCGCCGACGTGCTGCGGGACACGCTGCAGGCCCGGCCATGAGCCCCCTGCGCTACCCGGTTGTCGAGCTACGGCAGTACACGCTGCGGCCCGGGCAGCGTGACGTGCTGATCGGCCTGTTCGACCGGGAGTTCGTCGAGAGCCAGGAAGCCGCCGGCATGGCGATCGTGGGCCAGTTCCGCGACCTGGACGACCCGGACCGGTTCGTGTGGATCCGCGGCTTTGCCAGCATGCCGGCCCGGGCGGCAGCGCTGGCCGCCTTCTACGGCGGCCCGGTCTGGAAGCAGCACGCCGCCGCGGCCAACGCGACGATGATCGACTCGGACAACGTGCTCCTGCTCCGGCCCGCCACCGCCGAGGCAGGCTTCCCGGCACCCGCCGCGCCGCGGCCCCCGGCCGGCCAGCCGGCCACTACCGCGCCGTCCCGCCTGCTGGTCACGCTCTACTACCGGGACCGCCCCTTCGACCCGGCCTTCACCGAGTTCTTCGAGAACCAGGCCCGCCCGCTGCTCGCCGGAAGAGGCGCCGCTCCCCTGGCCTGGCTGCAGACCGAGTACGCCGAGAACACGTTTCCCGCGCTGCCCGTCCGCACCGGGGAGCACGTCTTCGCCTGGCTCGCCCGGTTCCCCAGCCCGGACCACCTCACCGCCTACCTTCGCGCGCCCGCGTTCTCCCCGGCCCTCGCCGGGATGATCACGGGCGAGCCCCAGCGGCTGCGGCTGGCCCCCACCGGAAGGTCGCTGCTGCGGTAGCCCGCCAGTCCCGGTAACGCCCGGCGCCGTTCCCGACAAGAAGGGGTGAAATGGACGGCGCCGGAAGGAGACCAGACGTGCCGGGACCAGCAGACCGGGAGGCACCGGCCGCCTGCGGCCCGGGCCACTCGCCCGGATCGGCCACGACCCGGACGCGCTGGAAGCCTTCTCCGCCGAGCACGTGACCGCGGTGACGCGGTTCGTGGCCCGCCGCGGGCGGGGCCTTTGTGCTGACCGCGATGCGCCCCGTTGACCCCCCGCCGCGAAATGGTTAGCGTCCACTAGAACTTGTTCCAGTTTTCCTTTAATGGCCGCCTGGAGGCTGCCCATGACAGCGTCAGCGGAAGACCGGGCCCCGGGCGAGCGGGTCAAGATGACCGTCAGCGAGCGCAGCCTCGGCTCGCTCGGCACGGCCCTGCAAGACTGGCTGGCCGGCCGCCTGGACCGCCCGCGGGACCTCGCGGTGAGCGAGATCCGGACCCCGAGCAACGGCCTGTCCAGCACGTCCGTGCTGTTCGAGGCGTCCTGGCTCGGCCCGGGCGGCGCCCGCCACACGAGCGCCTACGTCGCCCGGCTGGCCCCCGAGGACAGCGCCGTCCCGGTCTTCCCCAGCTACGACCTGTCCGCCCAGTTCGAGGTCATCGGCCAGGTCGCCGAGCGCAGCCAGGTCCCGGTCCCGAAGCTGCGCTGGAACGAGCCGCACGGCGGCCCGCTCGGCACGCCGTTCTTCGTCATGGACCAGATCGACGGCCGCGTCCCGATGGACAACCCGCCGTACGTGTTCGGCGGCTGGCTGCTGGAGGCCAGCCCGCAGGAGCGCGCCACCCTCCAGCAGCAGAGCATCGCGATCCTCGCCGACCTGCACGCGATTCCCGACCCGCACGCCGCGTTCGCCGTCCTCCGCCCGCCAGACGGCCAGACCTCACTCCGGGCCCACGTGGCCAGCCAGGCCGCCTACTACGACTGGGCCCTGAAGGACGACGGCTTCCGCATCCCGATCATCGAGCGCGGCCTGCAATGGCTGGAAGACAACTGGCCCGCCGACCCCGGGCCCGACGTCCTGTGCTGGGGCGACGCACGCATCGGCAACGTCATCTACCAGGGGTTCCAGCCCGCCGCCGTGCTCGACTGGGAGATGGCCGCGATCTGCCCGCGTGAGCTGGACCTGGGCTGGTTCGTGTTCCTGCACCGGTTCTTCCAGGACATCGCGGAGTTCTTCGAGGTCCCCGGCCTGCCCGACTTCCTGCGCCGCTCGGACGTGGAGCGGCACTACCAGGAGCTGACCGGCTGGGCGCCGCGGCACATGGACTTCTACCTGACCTACGCGGCGATCCGGCACGCGATCGTGATGGCCAGGATCAAGCGCCGCATGATCCACTTTGGTGAGGACCAGGTGCCCGACGACCCCGACGACTACGTGCTGCACCGGGCGAGCCTGGACAAGCTGCTGGCCGGAACCTACGGATGGGACTGACCACGATCATGCCAAGCCCCCTGGACGAGTACCCGGTCCACCAGACCCCGCTGCCGATGGACCGGGTCGCCACCAGCGACCGCAACTTCTACGACCGCTGCTACCTCAACCTCTACGACCAGTCCGGCGACGTGTTCATGGTCACCGGTCTCGGGGTGTACCCGAACCTCGGCGTCATCGACGCCTATGCGGCGGCGCGCACCGGCGACGAGATCCACAGCGTCCGGTTCTCCGACGCGCTCGGCGACCGCTCGCTCGACCAGCAGGTCGGCGGCTACCGGATCGACGTCGCCAGGCCCCTGCACGAGCTTGACCTGCACTGCCAGTCCCCCGACGGCAGCCTGGACTTCGACCTGCACTGGACCGCGGCGTTCCCGGCGGTGCAGGAGGAACCGCACCTGCTGCTGGCCGGCCGCCGCCCCATCCTCGACGCATCCCGGTTCTGCCAGCTGGGCCGCTGGAGCGGCCGGCTGAAGGTCGGCGACCGGGAGTTCACGGTCACCCCGGAGGAGTTCGGCGGCGCCCGGGACCGCTCCTGGGGCATCCGGCCGTCCGGCGAGCCCGACCCGCCGGGCCGCTCCGCCGACGAGACCCCGCAGGGCTTCTGGTGGCTGTACGCCCCGCTCCAGTTCTCCTCCTGCGCGGTGATCATCATCATGCAGGAGAACCCGGACGGCTACCGCACGGTCAACGACGCCCGCCGGGTCTTCAGGGACGGCCGGGTGGAGCAGCTGGGCTGGCCGCGGGCCGAGTTCAGCTACCGGTCCGGCACCCGGCACCCGGAATCGGCCCGGCTGCAGCTCACCGACCCGGCGGGCAAGCCGCTGACCCTGGAGATCGAGACCGTCACCGCGGTCCCGCTGCACGTCGGCGCGGGCTACAGCGGCGACCCGGACTGGTCACACGGCCGCTGGATGGGCAAAGGCTGGAGCGCGACCACGGTTTACGACCTGACCGACCCGGCCGTCGCGGGCCGGATCCCGTGGGGCGTGACCGACCACCTGGCCCGGGCCCGGCTCGACGGCGAGGACGGCTGGGGGCTGTTCGAGCACGCGAGCCTCGGCCGCCACGACCCGACCGGTTTCGCCGACTGGTCCTCCGTCGCGCCCTGACTGCCACACCAGCCACCCAGCAATCCGTATCCCTTCAATTAAGGGTTACGGCTCGTCACGGTGCACCCCGGTGCCCAACGGCAGTGCCGCCTCCGGGGTGCAGTGCCGGGTCAGCAGGTCCCCGAATCCGGCGGCCGGAAGCGGCCGGGAGAAGCAGAAGCCCTGCCCCACCTGGCAGCCAGCCGCGCGCAGCGCCACGCCCCTTTGCCCAATCCCGGCAGCGGTAGTCACGGGACCCAGAAGGCGATCTCCCGCTGGGCGGCACCGGCCGTGAAGTACTTGTCCTGCCACGTGTCGTCGTCTTCGAGGCCCGCCCAGGTCGGCGCGGCGTCCCCGGTCGCGCCGGTGGCCGGCAGCTGCCCCTTTTCCGCCTCCCGCTGGTAGTACCGCCAGCGGTACTGGTTGTAGACGCCCATGATGTAGACGGCGTAGGCCTCGGCCAGCTTCGGCTGGCCGTCGATGATCATGAGGTTGTCGTCGTTCTTCCCCGACGCCTTCGGGCCCATGTTGTGCGAGCCGGTCATGACGCAGGGCTTCGGGCCGAACGGGTCCACCACGATGGTCTTGCTGTGCACCATGACCAGGGAGTAGCTGAGCTCCTTGAGCCAGAACGCGAAGTCGCTGTCCACTGCCGCGGGCAGCACGACGTCGATGTCGGCCTGGGTGAGCTCACCGCGGTGCAGCAGCCCGATCACCGGGTGCTTGGTGGTGCCGGGATCCTGGTTGACCACGCCGTGGATGTGCAGGTCCGGGTCGAAGGTGGGCGAAGCGCTGGACGTGCGCTCGACGATGTCGTTCAGCAGTGTGCCGACCGGGCCGGGGTTGAACATCAGGAACAGGATCCCCTGCGTGGCCGCGTTGATCCGCTCCCGGGCCGACTCCAGGTCGATGGTGCCGCGCACCGGCGCGAACCACACCTGGGCGGCGGCCGGCGGGGCGGCAGCGGCCGGCGGGGCGGCCGCGGCCGAAGCGGCGAGCGCGGTCTGCCGGGTGACGTCGTTCCCGGTGAACAGCCCGTCTGGGTAGTCGTTTCCCGCGCTGACCAGCAGGTCCCATTCGCTGCGGTACCAGCCGGCGACCTCCGCGCTCTCGACCAGGATCGCGTTGTTCGACTGGGTGCACAGCCCGGTCATCGTCCAGTTCGTGCTGCCCGTCCACACCGCGACCGGGCCGGTCTGGTCCGACACGACCAGGAACTTGTTGTGCGCGAAATGGCTGGACGAGACCAGCCGGTCGTGCACGTCGACGTTCTTGCTGCGCAGAGCCGTGCGGGCGGCGCTGTTCTCATCGGGCTGGTCCGCGCCGTTGGCCAGGACGACATGCGCCCGCGGGCCGAAGGCCTCCAGCGCCTCGATCAGCTGCGGGTCGTCCAGCTCGAACAGCGCGGCGTGGATCTCGCCGCCCGCGGCGAGCGCGTCGCTCAGCAGCCGGGGCAACTGCCAGAGGACGGATCCGCCCAGGAAGTTCCTGATCCGGTCCCCCGGTGTGCTGATGGCCTGGGTCAGCGCCGGGCGCGCCGGGCCACCCCGGTCCCGCAGCGCCCGGGACAGCCACTGCGTGGCCACGACGCCGCGGTTGAAGAAGGCGCTGATGCCGTCGCCCACGTCGGGCCCGACGGTCACCGGGTCGCTCCAGTCGGTCGCGTTCGCGGGGTCCTCGGTGAGATGGTCCTTGTCCCCGGTCAGCGGCACGGCCTGGTAGCTGACCTCGTCCCGCGGCGGGTTGTAGTCGGACCACATGAATCGCTGAATCGGCCAATCCGTGCTGGGCTGTCTTGTGCCCGATGGCGCGGTATCGCCCGCGAAGCCCACCCAGGTGTCCAGCACGGTCACGTCCCCCGAGGCCGACAATCTTCGCTTAAGGGCGAATCCCCGGCAGCCAGGAATGGGCGCATCCAGCTTCCAGGCGATAAACACGTGATCCGAGTTGACGTACGCGCGGATAGCGGCCATCCCGTGATGCTGGGCGCACCGGCGCTCCGCCGTCAAGCCCGGACGCCGTCCGGACCGCTGTCACCAGCACGGAAGATAGCCGCGGCCCGTGCTGTTGGGGCCGCTGGACGGACCTGGAAACGGATCACGCAAGGGTGTGACATGAGCGAAGCGAATAACTGGAACGAGAAGATCATCGCCGAATTCCGCGCCAATGGCGGGCAGGTCGGCGGCCCGTTCGCGGGGGCGCCGATGGTGCTGGTGCATTCCCGCGGCCGCAAGAGCGGGCAGGAGTACGTCAACCCGATGATGTACCTGGCCAGCGAGCGCGGCGACGGGGCGATCTACGTGTTCGCCTCCAAGGGCGGCGCGCCGGCGAACCCGGACTGGTACTACAACCTGACCGCGGCGGGCGAGGGGACGGTCGAACTCGGCACCGGCAGCCACCGGGTCACGGTCCGCGAGCTCAGCGGCGGCGAGCGCGACGAGGTCTTCGCCGAGCAGGCCAGGCGTTACCCGGGATTCGCCGAGTACGCCGAGAAGACCGCCGGGGTACGGACGATCCCGGTGCTGGAGCTGACCCCGGCCTAGCCGGATCGCCGGCCGCCGCTGGGACGCGAGCCGGGCGTCCCAGCGGCCCGGCCGGTCAGCCGGGGATCGCGGCGCCGATCAGGGTGCGGGCGGCGGCAACCGTGTCGGCCACCGCGGCCGGGTCGCGGTCGAGCCAGGTGGTGGCGGCCATCCCGTCGTAGAGCAGGTGCAGCTGCCGGGCCAGGCCGTCCGGGTCGGCGGCGCCCGCCTCGGCGGCGAGGTCGCGGAGCAGGGCGCGGAACCAGGCCCGGTACTCGCTGGTGGCCTGGAGCGCGGCCGTGCCCTCACCCGCCTCGGCGCTGGCCGCGACGAACGCACAGCCGCGGAAGCCGGGCTCGCTGACGGTCTCGCCGCGGATCTCCAGGATCCCGGCCAGCCGCTCCCGCGCGGTGGCGTACCGGATGGGCAGCTCGCGGGCCAGCTGGGCCTTGATCGCGCTGTGGCGGCCCTCCAGGTAGGCGCGGACCAGCTCGTCCTTGCTGCCGAAGGTGGCGTACAGGGTGGCCTTGGCCACGCCAGCGTGCTCGATCACCCGGTCGATGCCGACCGTGTGCACGCCCTCGGCGTAGAACAGCTCGTTCGCCGCGGCCAGCAGCCGCTCCCGGGCGGGGAGCCGCCTGGCCGCCGGGGCCTGAGCCGTCGTGCTCGTGTTCATGAGTTGACAATAACAGACCGGTCTGTCTACCGTCGAGCCATGAGCCAACAGACAGGTCTGTCTGACCAGATGCCCCTCGCCCCGGCCCGGCCGGGCCGGCTTCCCACCGGTGCCGCGTTCGCGCTGCAGCTGTCAATAGTGGTGTTCTTCCTGGCCGCGTCGGCCGCGCCGACCCCGCTGTACGCCCTGTACCAGGCGCGCTGGGGGTTCTCCCCGATCACGACCACGGTGGTGTTCGGGATCTACGCGGTCGCCGTGCTGGCCGCGCTCCTGACCGTCGGCTCGCTCTCGGACCACGTCGGGCGGCGGCCGGTGCTGCTGGCCGCCCTCGCCGGGCAGGCCGCGGCCATGGTCGTGTTCGCCGTGGCGTCCGGCGTGCCCGAGCTGATGGCCGCGCGGGTCATCCAGGGGCTGGCCACCGGCGCGGCCGCAGGCGCCGTCGGCGCGGGCCTGCTCGACCTGCACCGGACGCGGGGCACGCTGGCCAACGCGGTCGCGCCGATCACCGGCACCGCCACCGGCTCGCTCGGGTCCGGGCTTCTGGTGCAGTACCTGCCCGACCCGTCCCGGCTGGTGTACCTGATCCTGCTGGTGATCTTCGCGGTTCAGGCGGTGGGCGTGCTGCTGATGGCCGAGTCCTCGCCGCGCCAGCCGGGCGCGCTCGCCTCACTCCAGCCCACGTTCAGCCTTCCCGCCGCGGTCCGCGCCCCGCTGGTGCGTGCGATCCCGGCCCTGATCGCGCTGTGGGCGCTGGGCGGCCTGTACGCCTCACTCGGCCCGGCGCTCGTGGCGCAGATCACCGGGCAGCACTCGTTCGTGCTCGGCGGGCTGTCGGTAGCCGTGCTGGCCGGCACCGGGGCCGCGGCGGTGCTGCTGCTGCGCTCGGCGCCGCCCGCCGCGGTGCTGCTGACCGCCTGCCTCGCGCTGGTCGCCGGGGTGGGGATCACGCTGGTGGCCGTCCAGCTGTCGGCTGCCACGGTGTTCTTCGCGGGCACGGTGGTGGCCGGGACCGGCTTCGGCGCCGGGTTCCAGGGCGTGGTCCGCAGTGTGCTGCCGCATGCGCCCGCCCATCAGCGGTCCGGCGTGCTGTCGCTCATCTGGGTGGTGTCCTACCTGGCCCTGGGCCTGCCCGCGGTACTGGCCGGGGTGCTCGTGGTGCACGGCGGCGGCATCCCCGGCACGGCCCGCGAGTACGGCTCGGCGGTCATGCTGCTGGCCGCGCTCGCCCTGGCCGGCCTGATCCGGTCCCAGCGCCGCCCGGCTCCGGCCCCGGCGGTGCCCGCGCCCGTCAGGACGCCCGACTACTACCAGATCCTGGAGCGCTGCGGCTGACCCGCCCTGAACCTGATCGAAGTGCCCGTTGCCTGGCCCAGAAGGCAGGCAACGGCACTTCGATCACCTCCGGGCCCAGCCCTCTACCAGGGCTGGCTGGAGCTGGTCCAGTGGGTGAGATCGTCGATGTCGGACATCTTGTGCACGTGCCGCGGCGGGGTGGCGAACGTGGCGTACGGGGTGACCCGGATCACCACCCGCTGCTCTTCCCTGGCCATCTCGGCGATCTGCTCGTGCCGCTCAGGCGGCACCTCCTCCCCCGCCATCACCCCGATGACCCGGCGCAGCACGTCCGCGGCCTGCTTCTCGTCCCGCTCGAGCACGGCGTCGCCGTAGACCTGGACGTAGGTCAGCGGCCACTTCTCGTCCAGCACGCACAGGCTGACCTTGCCGT
>DASVBE010000177.1:0-2116 GCA_036375995.1 Streptosporangiaceae bacterium
CGCTGTGCTGGTGGCTCACCTCGGTCGCCGTCTTCGGCGCAGCTGTGGCCATCTTTGATGACCTGATCAACGGTGGCCCGCTCTCGACCGGATACCGGTTCGTCGCCGGCCCCGATCAGGTCACCTTCGGCCCCGGCGCCATCGTGCGGTGCTGGAGCAGACCGCCCGCGATGGTGACTTCGCCAAGCGCCACCTGATCAGCCCGGTCTGCTGCGCATCCTCGGGGACCTGGCCGGGGCTGCGGGTCCTGGACGCTGGCCGCGGCAACGGCTACCTCAGCCGGATGCTGGCCGATCGCGGCGCCCAGGTGACCGGCGTGGAGCCCGGCCGCTCCTTACGAGATCCCCGGTCCCAGCGGCACCGGCTTCCCCCGCACGATCTCGGCCCTACCTCAGCCAGCTCGTCAGCCTCGGCTGCCAGATCACCGAAATCGCCGAACCCGGGCTCACCCCCGAGACGGCTGCCCGGGGGGCCGAACGTCCTCATCGTCGCCGCCCGGCGGGCAGCCTGACAGCCCGCGCACGTCATGATCGCGGAGGCTTGTGCACCGCCGGCGGTGCACAAGCCTCCGCGATCATGGGGGCCGGCGGGTTACGGCTGCTCGGTGATGCGGAAGACCGGGTAGCCGGGGGCGATTGCCAGCAGCTGGTCGTCGGAGGCGTCCGGGCCGACGCCGTCGAAGAAGATGCCGACCTCGAACTTCCAGCGCTTCAGGTAGGCGCGCAGCACGGCGGGCTTCTCGGCGTCGGGCAGCTCGGTGGCGGTGAAGCGCTCGACCCGGCGGCCGACCCGCAGCTCGCCGCCGTGGGCGGCGCGCATGTTGCGGACCCACTGGGTCTGGCCGCGCGGGGCCACCAGGTAGCGGCCGCCCTCGTAGTCCAGCGGGTTCACCGGGGTGGTCCGCCATTCGCCGCTGGACCGGCCGCGGACGTACAGGATGCGGCTGCCGTAGAGCGAGACCCCGTGCCGGGTCAGGACCGCGACGACCCGGTTGAACAGGTGGTCCGTCCAGCCGCCGGGCACGACGTACCGGCTGGCGCCGTTGGGCTGGGCGGGCTGCGAGTGCTCGGTCATGGTCATCACATTCTCCTGTCGGGAGGGCGGCCCGGGTAGCGGCGGGAGGCCCTCCGTGGTTCCGGCGAGAGCAGTGCTCTCTGTTTCTGCCTCCAGCATGCCGTGCTGGGTGGTCCATGTCAAGAGCAGTGATCTCATATTTGATCGGCGATCTCGTCCATGGCAGACTGCCGTCATGAACGCCGCCTCGCCAAACGCCAGCCAGACCGCCCGGCAGCGCGCCCGGGCCGAGCTGACCAGGGAAATCAAGGAGGCGGCCCGCCGCCAGCTGGCCGAGACCGGCGCCCCGCAGCTGTCCCTGCGGGCGGTGGCCCGCGAGCTCGGGCTGGTCTCCTCGGCCCTCTACCGCTACTTCCCGAGCCGGGACGACCTGCTCACCGCGCTGATCATCGACGCCTACGACTCGCTCGGGGAAGCCGCCGAGGCGGCCGCCGCGGCGAACGGGACGGCCGACCCGCGCAGCGGCTGGCGGGCGGTCTGCCACGCGGTCCGGGACTGGGCCCGCGCGAACCCGCACGAGTACGCGCTGATCTACGGCTCGCCGGTGCCGGGCTACCAGGCCCCGCGGGACACCGTCGGGCCGGCCGCCCGGGTCCCCCTGGTGCTCGGCCAGCTGGTCCGCGACTCCTGGGCCATCCAGTCCGCGTCCCCGGCCGCCCCGGCCGGCGGAGCCGGCCGGGCGAGCGCAGGTGCCGCCGGCGCCGTTTTCCCGACGAGCGACGCGGCGCGACGAAGGAGCGCCAAGGAGCGAGGAGGGAAGGCAGCGCGGCCAAAGGGCGGCCTGGCGCGAGCCAGCAAGCACTGCCCTCCAGCGGCCCTGCATGAGCAAATGAGCACCGTCCTGGCCGCGCAGGCAGCGATCGTCGCCGGGGCCATTGCCCCCGGGGTGCCCGAGCCAGTCATCGTGCGCGTGCTCATCGCCTGGACCCAGCTGTTCGGCATGATCAGCTTCGAGCTGTTCGGCCAGTTCGTCGGCAGTGCCGACCCCGCAGACGACTTCTTTGGCTACGCGATCGAGCAGATGATCGCGTACATCCCGATA
>DASVBE010000197.1:0-3908 GCA_036375995.1 Streptosporangiaceae bacterium
CCAGGACACTACCGACGCCCTTGCCAGGCCCGCTGGGGTTCATCTTTTCCCTTGTCACCGGGGCTTTTGGGGGGCCGGGCAGGACCGCCAGGCGGAGCGTGCCGCGGCAGCACCAGAGCCCGGCAGCGGCCAGCAGAGTGCCGGCTGCGACCCCGGTCAGGCTGGCCGCCAGGCCCGGGCCCAGCGCCGTGCGCGCGGCCAGCGGCACCGCGCCGAAGGCCACGGCAGTGACCGCGATCGCCGCGGCCGGGCCGCGGCCGAACGGGTGGATCCTGGCGACCCAGGCGACCTGGACCAGCGGGACCAGGTTGCTGACCGCCAGGGCCGCAGCCCAGCCGATCGCCGCGCCGGTGATCCCGGCCCGGGGAATCAGGGCCACGTCCACGGCCACGTTGACCACGACGGCGAGAAGCCCGTTGAACAGGCTCCAGCCGCTCCGGCCGGCCATGGTCAGCACCAGATCCACCTGGCCGCACGCGGTGGCCAGCAGCATCGCCAGGGCCAGGATCACCACCACCGTGGCCCCGTCCCGGTAGGACCGCCCGAACACGGCCAGCAGCTGCGGGCCGAACAGCGCCGACAGCAGGTACAGCGGCCAGGTCAGCACGATCAGCCAGGCCGTCGTCGCCTGGTAAACCGCCCCCACGGCAGCCCGGTCACCGACCCCGAACAAGTGGCTGAGCTGCGGCTGTGCCGCCTGGATCAGCGCCGCGTTGGCCAGCTGCCCGGCGACCAGGAAACGGGTCGCCGCGGCGTACACCGCCGCCTGGGCCGGGCCGCTGATGACGGCCACCAGCACGATGTCCAGCCGCTGCAGGACGATCTGGGCCACCGCGGCCAGCGCTCGCGGCGCGGTGAACGCCCAGAACCCCGCCGCGTTGCTGGCCCCGTCCCGGCCCGGCAGGTCAGGGGCGCGAAGGTGCCGGCTCGACGGCGGCGGGGCGGCGGGCTGAGCGGACAGGGTCCAGTGGCGGGCGGGCGGCGAACTGGGGTGGGCGGGCATGGCCCCCGGGGCCGGCGGGGCGGTGGCCGGTGACGCCCCGGCCCGGTCCGGCCGGAGCGCTGCGGCGGCCTTGGCTGCCGGGCGCGGCCGGAGCCGGGTGCGGCGCAGCCAGAGCCAGGCGGCCAGGCTGGCCGGGAGATACGGCAGCGCCCAGAGCGGGGCCAGCAGCGCGGCCCGGCCCACGGCCACCGCGGCGATCAGGCCGGCGACCTGGACCGCGGGCCGGGTGATCCGGTCCACGATCACCGTGGGCAGCATATTCCTCAACCCGCGGCTCGCGCCCAGGAACGTGTCCGCCAGCGCGGCAAACGGGACCGCGACGGCCAGCGCCCGGATCGTGCCGGCCGCGGGACCGGGAGCGCTGCCGCCCCGGGCGAGCGGCCCGTCGGCCAGCAAGCGGGCCAGCGGGCCGGCAAAGACCAGCATCAGCACGGCAGAAAGCGCCGAGGCCACCAGCACGGGCCGCACCGCAGCCCGCAAAATCGCCGCGACCCGCCCGTCCGCGCTCGCCGCCTGGCCTTTCGTGCGTGAGGGGCGGCTGGTGCCGGCCGGGCGGAGGCGGGCGATGAAGTAGACCGCGCCGTTGCCTGCGCCTAGGCCGGCTATCGCTTCGACGATCAGGAACAGGGACGTCGCGGTGACGAAGGCGCCCGCTACGGCGCGGCTGAAGTGCCGGGTCACCACCACCGTGGTGGCCAGCGTGGCGGCGGCGGAGATGACCGCCCCGGCCAGGTTCAGCGCGCTGCCGCGGGCGACCTCGGCGAGGCCGGCCCGCCCGGCCGTCCGCGCCTCCTCGCGCTGGCTCATTCCTGGCCCGGTCCGGAGGGCAGAGACCGGCGGTGCTGGTCGCTGCGCCACAGCAGCGCCACCGAGAGGATCGTGATCCCCAGCGGGGCCGGGAGGGCGTCGTAGGCCGGCAGGTAGCAGATACTCAGCAGCAGGACCATGCCGCCGGCCAGCCCGTACGGCGTCGGGTCACGGCGGAACTCCCAGGCCAGCCGGGCGAAGAACGCGATGTACAGCAGAGCGCCGGCGATCCCGGTGGTGATCAGCAGCAGCCACAGCTGGCCGGTGCTGCCGACCTGCTGCTGGCCGCACTGCGGGCAGTCCGGAGTGGGGCCGATGCCGATCGAGTTGGCGCTGCCCTGCCGCGGGCGGGTGTCGCCGTAGCCGAGCACTGGCGAGGCCAGCGCGTCCTGCACCGCCTGGGTGGACAGCGTCATCCGGATCGTGTTGCTCTTCCCGTTGGCCAGCCGCTGCGAGATCACCCCGTGCAGGGGACTGACCAGGACAAGGACGGTCAGCGCGGCCAGCCCGGCGGCCAGGCCGCCGAGCAGCGCGAGCCGGCCGCGGGCCGCCAGCCGGACGGCCAGGTAGGCCACGGCGACCAGGACGCCGAGCCACACGCCCCGGTTCAGCGAATAGACCAGCACGACCAGGGCGGCCGCCAGCACGGCACCGCTGACCAGCCGTCCCCGTCGGCCGCGGCCGCGGACCGCGACCAGCAGCCACGGGAGCGACAGGGACAGGCACTCGCCCCAGATGTTCGTGTAGTCGAACGGCGCCTTGGGCCTGCTCTGCCCGCCGGGCGTGCCGAACACGTCCTGGATCTGGGCCAGCGCCGGGTGCATCGAGGCCTGGATGAACGTGTTCGACCTGATCCCGTGGGGCAGCAGCAGCTCGGCCGGTGAGGTGAAACCGAACCCCGGCAGCACCATCGCGGCCACGCCCGCCGCGGTCGCGTACACCGCCAGCAAGCCGGCCAGCCACGCCAGCCGCCGCCGCGGCAGCTCCGCCTCGGTCAGGTTCCCGGTGTACAGCAGCAGCACGGTCAGCGCCAGGTAGCTGCTGGTCCGCACGACCCAGGACACGATCCGGTGCGACGGCGGACTGGGCAGCGTCCCCGGTGCGGTCAGCGTGAGCATCACGATCCCGGCCCCCGTGAACAGCAGGAACACCGCCCACAGCACCATCCCCGGGGGCAGCCGGACCGGCCGGGACCGGTGCAGCCGCCAGGCCAGCAGCCGGCCGGCCATCGGGACGGCGAAACCGATCCAGGCGAAGTCGGCCACGCCCAGCGCCCACCACAGCGGATACCCGGCCAGCAGCGCAGCCACCGGCCACGCCGGATGCCGGGCCAGCCAGCGTCCGCTCGCCAGCCGTGGCCCCGGCGCGGCCGGCACCATACCGGCGGGGCTGAGCCCCGGCTCGGCCAGGGTCATCGTCAGCCGGTCCCGGTGGCGCGGTCCTGGGGGTCTGACGGACGGGCCCGGGGGGCACCAGGGTCACGCGGGGCCGCCGGCCGGGGCCAGGTCTCGGCTGGGCCCCAGGAGGGCGGGCCGGTCCGGGACGGCTGACCGGCCGGCCGGGGGGCCTCGGACTTGGCCGGGTCGGCGGTGCCGCCGGGCGGCTCGGAGCGGGACGGGCCGAGGCCGCCCCACCTCGGCTCGGGCCAGGATGACTCGCCGGCGGGCCAGGCGGGCTCGGACCAGGACGGCGCGGTGCCGCCCCAGGGCGGTTCCGGGCGGCTGGCTGCCGTGCCGGAAGGGCCGGGACCTGAAGGGCCCGCGGCGCGGCGGGGCGGTTCGGGGCGGCCGGGCTTGGCGGACCCCCACGGCGGCTGGACCGGGAACGGCTGGCCGGACTCCGGCGGAGGCTGCGGCCGGGGCGGCTTGCCCGGCCCCGGGGACGGTGACGGTTCGGGGCGAGCTGGCCAGGCCGGTCCCCGCGAAGGCTCAGCGCGAGGTGGCTTCGCTGGCCCCGGCCCCCCGGCCGGCTCCGGGCCGCTGGCATCCCAGGGCGGCTCCTGGTGATCCGGCGCGGCCGCGTCCCAGGGGGAGTCGTCCGCGTCCCAGGGCGGCTGGGCTGACGCGGGCCCGGCGGGCTCCCAGCGGGGCGGCCGGCC
>DASVBE010000217.1:0-38431 GCA_036375995.1 Streptosporangiaceae bacterium
ATCCGCCAGAACCCGCGGCCCCGGATACGCCGGCTGCTCAGCAGACGTCCCGTGGGCGGCCTGCGACGTCCAGGATGCTGCGGGGTTTCGCGACGGCCCCGGCGCCCAGCGGGGGCCCGCAGGAACCAGCCCCGGCTGACGACTCACGCCAGAAGGCCGGCCCCGGGCCGGACGACCCGGCGGATTCCGCCGTGGACCAGGGCGGGCCCGCGGAACCAGCGGCCCCGGGCGCCCGCCCGGCAGGTCAGTCCAGCTCGGGCTGGTGGTGGAGCCGGGTCAGCTCCGGCCCTCAGGACCCCGCGAGCGCCGCAGCGTCGCCCAGCACAGGTCAGCCCGGCGCAAGCCAGCCCAGCGGAAGCCAGCCCGGCGCGGCCCAGCCCGGCGCGGCCCAGCCCGGCGCAGGTCAGCCCGGCGGAAGCCAGCCCGACCCAGGCCAGCTCGACGCAGGTCAGCCCGACACAGACCAGCCCGGCCCAAGCCAGCCCAGCGCAGGCCGGCAAGGCGGCGAACCAGGGGACCGCCTGGTATCCCGCTGGCCGGACCCGGCGGAGCCGGCCGGGCCGCCAACCCAGCCCGGCGGACCGGTAAGCCATGGCGGCCGGCCTGCGGACCTGGCTGAGTCTGCCGCGCCGCCAACCCAGCCCGGCACGCCAGTAAGCCACGGCGGCGAGCCAGGAGGCCAGCCGACAGCCGAACCTGCTGCGCCGCCAACCCAGCCCGGTGAGCCAGTCCACCGGCCGGCGGCCGAACCTGCTGCCTCGCCCGCCCAGGGCGGTGAGCCAGGTGACCGGCTGGTCTCCCGGTCCGCGGACCTGACCCAGCCAGCCCCGTCCGGAGCAGAGCAGGCCACAGCGGGCGGCGGCAGCGGCTCATGGCGCCGCGAGGCCGACACGCCGCCAGGCCAGCCAGCCACAGCACCGGGGCAGGCGGCCGCGGGCGCGGCCGCGGCCGGTGCGAGCGGTCTATGGCGGCGCTACGGCGAGGACGAGGAACCGGGGCAGGACAAGGTGACTGCGGACGGGCCTGGCGGCCCGGCTGGGCACGACGAGCCGGCTGGGCCTGGCGGGCCGGCTGAGCACGACGGCCCGGTGCCGCACGGCGGACCGGATGACTACGAGGATCCGCGCGGCGAATGGGCTGAGGACGGCCCGGACTACAGGGCTGCGGTTGCGGGCGGTGACGGCGGCGAGCCAGGGCTGATCCCCGGGCTGGCGGCCGGGTTCCGGCCCGACCCGGTTCCCGGTCCCGGCGAGCACGAAGAGCCGGAGACCGGCCCCGGGGAGGCTGGCCGCGCCAGCCGGCTGCCCTGGCCGGGACAGGTGCCGCGGGCGGACCGCCCAGCGGGCGCGGATACCGGCAACCAGGGCAGCCAGGAGCCGCGGACCAGCCCGCCGCGGCGATCCGAGCCCGGCCGACCCGGCCAGCCCGGCCAGCGCGGCCAGCGCGGCCCGGACCAGCGCCGTCTGGACCAGCGCGGCCCCGAGCAGCGCGGCCCGGACCAGCGCGGCCCCGAGCAGGGCGGCCCCGAGCAGGGCGGCCCCGAGCAGCGCCGTCCTGAGCAGGGGCGGCCGGGGACCGGCCAGCGTCCTGGGCCTGGGCGGCGGACCGACCCGGGACGGCGCTCGGACCCCGGCATCGTGCCCGGGATGTCCAGGAGCAACGAGTACGACGAGTACGGCCGCCGGCGGACGCCGAGGGCCCTGCCGCCTGGTGTGTCCGCGCCGGTCAGTGTGTCGGCCATCGCCAGGCGGATGTGGGGGCAGGCCCGCCACCATCCGCTCGAGGCGGTCGCGGTCGTGCTGCTGATCATCAGCGTGCTGATCTTCCCGCCGCTCTGGCTGATCGGCGTGTTCGTCGCGCTGCTGTCGCGGCTCTGGAACCCGCTGGACAAGCTGATCGGCCTGGCCGGCCCTGCGCTCCTCGCGATCATCGGCACCGGCGTCGGCCTGGCCACGGGCGCGACCAGGCACTCACCGGGCGACTACTACAGAGAAGCCCTGGCCCTCAGCACCGACCTGCTCCGCGCCGGCGCCATTCTCGGCGCGATCTACCTCGCCTGGCGGGTCACCAAGGGCCGCCGCCAGGAATCCACGCCCCCCTGGATGCGCCCCACCACGCGCCGCTAGCCGAGCCCGGCCACGGCCGGGTCAGGTGCAGATGCCCTGGTTGGCCGTCCGGGCGTGCAGGCTCTTCGCCGGATGGGTGGACGGCGTCGGCGGGGTCACCGCCGGGGCGCTGATCAGCGGGACCGCGGTCCCGTAGTCGGAGCCGAGGACCAGGACCACGCTGCGGACGGCGGCCGCCGCCGCGGCGGCCCGCGCGCCGGAGGAGAGCAGGCCCTGGCTGGTCATCGGGGCCGATGGCGTGGCCTGGGCGGGCTCACCGGACGAGTCCGGCGGGGCGGTGGAACGCAGCACCGCGCCCGGGACCGTGCCCGCCAGGCGGGTCGCCTGCGGGACAAGACCGGCCCCGTACCTGATCGACGTCCGGTTCCACACCCGGTCCAGTTTGCGGGCCGAGCGGACCCGGTAGCCGTAGTCCCGCAGCTGGGCGGCCACGGTCTTGGCCAGGCCCGGCTGGCCGGAGCCGTTCAGCACGGTGACGCGCACCAGGCGGGCCGGCAGCCGGCCGGTCCCGGCCTCGTCCAGCAGCGCCTGGCTGACCGGCACGTCGTCCTGGAAGGCCGCGAAGATCTGGCTGTCCAGCGGCTGGGTCCACATCACGTTCGCGGTGTCCGACGGGTCGACCTCGGACCGCGGGAACGTCGGCAGCGTGAAGAACGTGACCTTGCTCTCGGGCAGGTTCCCCAGGCTGCGGCCCAGCGAGTACAGGCCGCGGATGCCGCCCAGCTGGCTGTCGACGGTCAGCGACTTGGTCGCGGCGTCCAGGAACCGGTAGATGGCCAGCGGGTCGAGCAGCTTGCTGCGGGCCCGCTGGATCAGCGACGACATGAACGCCTGCTGGCGCTTGATCCGGTCCAGGTCGCTGCCGTTGCCCAGGGTGTACCGGGCGCGCACGTAGGCCAGCGCCTGGAAGCCTTTCAGCAGGTGGTGCCCGGCCGACAGGTGCAGGCCGGACAGCGGGTCGTTGATCGGCGTCGTGTTGCACTCCGGCACCCCGCCCAGGGCCCGGACCATGTCCCGCAGGCCGCTGAAGTTGATCACAGCGAAGTGATCGATGTGGATGCCGGTGTCGCGCTCGAGCGTCTTGATCGTGCAGGCCACGCCGAGCACGGTGTGGTTGCCGTCCATGTTGCCGATCGCGAACGCCTCGTTGATCTTGAACGAGTGCGGCGACGACTGCCGACCGTCGCCCATCTGGCAGGACGGGATGCTGACCCACGAGTCGCGCGGGATCGACATCACCGACGCCCACTGGCGGTCCGCGGCGATGTGCACGATCAGCAGGGTGTCCGACTGGTCGGTGCTCAGTTCCTGGACGCTGCCGTAGCCGCGGCCCTGGCCGTGCCGGGTATCGGAGCCGATCACCGCAATGTTCTGGGCCTGCGTGTGATGGTCCACCGGCTGCGGGCCGAGCAGCGGCGTGATGTCGGCCTGGTGGATGTTGCCGTTCAGGTGGCGGTACGCGGAGCCCACGATGACCGCCGCCACCGCGACGATGATGGCCAGGCTAGCGGCAATGCCGATCAGGACCTTGGCCCGGCGCGAGCGCCGCCGCCTGGCCCGGGCCTGCTTCCGGCGCCTGAGCCGTCTCGACTGGATACGGGAGTTGCCAGACGGCGGCCCCGACTGGGCCTGCCGTCCGGGTTCTGAGTTGTCCGGTTCGGTCTCCCCCCGGGCGGCTTCCGCAGCGGGATCGCCGCCCGGCTGCGGAAATACCTCGGTGGGCTCGTCGTCCCCAGTTGCCCCACGTTCCACCATGGCAGCTGGTTACTACCCAGATCCCGCTGGATAATCCGCAACTGCGCAGGTGGGGCCCGGCGCCGGGCCCGGTCACCCGAAGCTGGTCGCGCCCCCGTCCAGCAGCAGCGGGTGCGCGTTGACGTAGCTGGCCTCGGCGGAGAGCAGCCAGATCGCCGCGTAGGCGACCGCCCAGGCGGTGGCCTGGCAGCCGAACGGCAGGCCCGGCGCGGCCCCGGTCGCCTCGTCGGGCAGGTACGGGTCGTCAGCGGGGCTGGTCACGGGGCGGTCACCGGGCTGAACACCGGCTCGGCTCCGGGTGGCAGCGGCACGCCGAAGGCGTTGAGCAGGTAGGAGATCAGGCTGTAGTAGCCGCACAGGGCGACGAGCTCGACCAGGCCCGCGTCGCCGAGCAGCCGCTGTGCCGCGGTGTACGCGTCCGGGCTGACCTGCCCGGTGGTGACCAGCTGGCGGGCGACCACCCAGACCGTCCGCTCGTCGTCGGCGGCCGGGCCGAAGGGCGGTTCCGCGCCGCGCTTGATCGCGTCGATGACGTCGGGCGCCACGCCGTGCTCGCGGGCCATCCGGGCGTGCGCCCACCACTCGAACTCGGCCTGCCAGCGGGCGCCGACCGTGATGATCGCCACCTCGGAGAGCCGCCGCTCGATCGACGTGCCGAACCTCAGGTGCGCACCCAGCGAGCCCAGCCGGCGGCCGGTGCCCGGCGCGGTGACGAACGCGTTGAAGGGACCGACCAGGGTGCCCTGCGCACTGACCAGATCGGCCGCCCGGGTGCCCACCACCCGGTCCCACACCTGCTGCCCCTCGTCGGGCAGATCCTCGTACCGCAGTTCCGGAAGACGGGTCATACCGGGACGATAAGTGCCGGCCGGGGGCGGGCGCGAGGGGGGTCTGCGCCCGCGGGCATCGCGGTCGTGGGGCGGGGCCCGCGCGGCAGATCCCGTAATCCATCAGCGAAGGCCAGCGGGACGGCGGCGGCGGCTTGCCCGCGGCGGACCGCGCCGCTACCAGCTGCCGCGGTGGTCGGGGACGAGCGCGATCAGCGGCACGACGGCGACCAGCACCACGGCGAAGATCAGGAACACCCGTGCCTGGGCCAGCCCGGGGTCGCCGCTGCGGGCCAGGATGGCGGAGGTGACCGAGACCGCCGTGATCGCGCCGGTCTGCCGGAACATGCCGCGCAGCCCGGCCACTACCGGGCTGTGCTCGGGTGCGAGCTGAAGGGTCGCGTTGTTGGCGGCGGGCGTCGAGATGCCCATGCCGATCCCGCTGAGCGCGGCGCCCGCCGCCAGCCAGGCGTACGGGGTCAGCCCGGCCGCCGGGCTGGCGGACAGCACCAGCAGGCCCGCCGCCACGGCGGCGAAGCCGGCCACCATCGGCCGCCGGTAGCCGGTCCGGCGCAGGTAGTAGACCGCGGCGGCGGCCACCGTAACCATGCCGACCGCGCGGGCGGTGAGCAGCGTGCCCGCGCCCAGCGTGGGGATGCCGAACCGGTTCTCGGCGTAGAGCGGGACCAGCGCACCGAAGCCGAGGGCCGCGCAGCCGTACAGGAAGTTGATCAGGTTCATCACCCCGAAGCCCCGGCCGACCAGGAACTTCGCCGGGATGAACGGGGCCTTTGCGCGGGCGCTGTGCCGGGCGAACAGGATCAGCAGGGTGACGGCGAGGGCCTCGGGGAGCAGGAACGCGGACGACGCCGGGGACGTGCCGCTGCCCAGGCTGGCCACGCCGTACATGGCGGCCAGCAGGGTCCCGCCGAGCAGGGCCACCCCGGGCAGGTCGAGCGGGCCCTTCGCGGTGCGCGGCAGCCGCGGGATGAACACCGCGCCCAGGCCGATCAGGACCAGCCCGAACGGGACGTTGACCAGGAAGATGCCGCGCCAGGACCAGTAGGTCACGAACAGCCCGCCGAGCACCGGGCCGATGATGCCGCCCATCGGGAACACGCTGGAGAACAGGCCCAGGGCGCGGTCCCGGTCGCGGCCGAACTGGTGCGCCACGATGCCGGTCGCGGACGGCAGGAACGCACCTCCGCCGATCGCCTGCACCGCGCGCAGGATCACCAGCAGGTAGATGCTGCCGGCGAAGCCGCAGGCCAGCGAGGCGCCGGTGAACAGCACCGCGGCGGCCAGGAAGACCTGCTTGCGGCCGTAGTGGTCGCCGAGCTTGCCGGCCAGCGGCATCATCATGATCTGGCCGAGCGCGTAGATGGTGAGCGTCCAGCTGCTCCAGTTCACCGGGGCGCCCAGGTCATGCTGGAGCGCAGGCAGCGCGGTGGCCACTATCGTCTGGTCAACGGACGCCATCAGCAGGGCCAGGGAGACAATGGCGAAAACGACATAGCGCCCAGGCCGAGGAGCCAGGCCGGCCGCAGTGACGGGGCCGGCCGGGCGGGCGGGGCTGGCTGGGGCTGAGCGGGCGGCACCGGCGGCGGCGGCTGGGACTGTGCTTGACGCGGTTACAGCGGCGGCGGGCGGTGCGGCTCGGGAGGTCCGGGCGGCTCTGGAGTCCGTGGACACAAACCTGACATTACACTGCTTGCCGGCAGGCAACTACCCCGCCAAGGTGCGGATTATCGCCTTGATCGCCTAAGGAGCCCCCATGGATGACGATGGGGTGACCCGCCTGCGCCGGGTCATCGCCCGGCTCGCCCGGCAGCTCAACAGCTCGGCCACCGGCGAGGGACTGACGCCGTCGCAGGCGTCGGTGCTGGCCCTGGTGGTTGCCCGCGGGCCGGTCAGCCTGGGTGAGCTGGCCGCACTCGAGGGCCTGAACCCGACCATGCTGTCGCGGGTGGTCGGCAAACTGCAGTCGATGGAGCTGATCCGGCGTATCCCGGATCCGGCGGATCTGCGGAGCGCGTCGGTCGCGTCGACGGATTCCGGGCAGCGGACCGACCAGAGGGTGAAGGCCCAGCGGGCGGCGGTGGTATCCCGGTGCCTGGAGCTGCTGGACGACGAGCAGCAGACGGCGATCGCGGCAGCGCTGCCGGCGCTGGAGGCGCTGGCCGGGGAACTGCAGCGGTCGACCAGGGAGACCGCGGCGGGGTAGCGGGCCGGCCCGGGCGCCGGTGGCCGGCGCTTGCCGAGAAGGACCGATATCGTATAATACGAAATCGTGCAGTACGAAAGCGCAGTATCTTCCTGGTCGGCTCTGCTTGCCCTGCAGCGGGCCACGCACGCCACGCTGCAGGTCCTGGCGGCTGAGCTGGTGGACCTGGACCTGACCGCATCGGAGATCAACGCGCTGGCCAACCTCGCTGACGGCCGCGGCCGGACGGTATCCGAGCTCGGCGCCGCGGTGGGCATCCGGCCGACGACGCTGACCAGCGTCCTCGACCGGCTGGAGCGGCGCGGCCACATCAGCCGCGGGGCCCGGCCGGGCGACCGCCGGGTTGTGCTCATCGAGCTCACCGCGTCCGGCCAGGCCATGGCCGGCACGATCCGCGAGGCCATCGCCGCACTGGAAACCCGGGCGCTGGCGGCCCTGCCGGCCACCGCTCTGGCCGGCTTCCGCGACGCCCTCGACGCGCTGACGGAGGTTTCCGCATGACCCACCACGCCGCTGGCTTCGACGCGCTGATGGCTGAAGTGCTGGCCGGGTCCGGCGGCCGGTTCGGTCACCGGCAGCACGTCCAGCTCACCTGGCTGGCGGTCCGCCGGTACGGGATGCCCGCCGCGATCGGACTGGTCAGCGAGGGCATCCGGCGCACCGCCCGGTATGCGGGCGCACCGCAGAAGTATCACGAGACGATCAGTCGCGCCTGGGTGGAGCTGGTCGCCCACCACGCCATCGGCCACCCGGGCGTTGCGGCCGGCGCCGAAGCGGACTTCGGCGGATTCGCGGCCCGCCACCCGCTGCTCCTGGACAAGCGCCTGCTGACGCGCTTCTACCACCCGGCCACGCTGGCCAGCCCCGCGGCCCGCACGGGCTGGGTCGAGCCGGACCGCGCCCCGTTCCCCTGGGCCGTGCCGGGCTGACCGGCCAGGCAGCGCCGCAGGGTTGCCGGGCGGCGGATGTCTCCTGAACGGCTGGCGCCCGGGGCGGGCCGGCGTTGCGGCCGCCGGGCGCATGCGGGATTCTCCTTTCTCATGCCAACCATCCTCATCACCGGTTCCGCGGGGCAGATCGGGACAATGCTGCGGGCCCGGCTGGCGGGCCCCGGGCGGACGCTTCGGCTGCTCGATCTGGCGCCGGTCACGGCCGGGCCCGGCGAGGAGGTCATCCGGGCGTCGGTGACTGACCTGGACGCGGTCCAGCGGGCGTGCGGCGGGGCCGACGCGGTGATCCATCTGGCCGGGCATTCCGGCGAGGCACCGTGGCAGCAGATCAGCGAGGTCAACATCGGCGGGACGTACGCGGTGTTCGAGGCCGCCCGGCGGGCCGGGGTGCCCCGGGTGATCTTCGCCTCGTCCAACCATGCGGTCGGCTTCAGCCCGCCTTCGTCCTACCCGGTGCCGGACTACGCGTTCCCGGCGCCGGACACCTACTACGGGGTGTCCAAGGCCGCGGGCGAGGCGCTGGGCGCGATGTACCACCACAGGTACGGTCTTGATGTGATCTGCCTGCGGATCCTGACCTGCGCGGAGCGGCCGCCTGACGTCCGGGCGCTGTCCACCTGGCTGTCGCCGGACGACGCGGGGCGGCTGTTCGAGGCCTGCCTGACCGTGCCGTCGCCCGGGTTCCGCGTGGTCTACGGGGTGTCGGCCAACACAAGGGGCGGCTGGGTCAGCCTGGACGAGGCCCGGGCCCTGGGCTACGAACCCGCGGACGATGCGGAGCGGTTCGCCGCCGAGGTGATCGCCGAGCACGGCGAACCGCAGCCGGGCGACCCGCTGCTGGCCCACCTGGGCGGTGAGTTCTGCCTGCCGGCCTACGACGCGGACCGGCTATGACCGCTGTCACGGTCACCGAGGTGACCTGCCGGACCTACGAGCTGCCCATGCCCCAGCCGTGGGGGCCGGGCGCGACCAGCCAGTTCCTCACCGCGGCCACGGTGCGGACCAGCGACGGCCAGGCCGGCCAGGGCTTCAGCTGGACGGTCCGGGCCGGGGCGCAGGCCGTTCAGGCGATGGTGACCGCGGACAGCGGCCCGGCCGCGGTGGGCGGTCCGGCCGCGCCGGGCGCCGCCTGGGACCGGATGCGGCACCAGCTGCGCGAGGCCGGCGGCGGGATCACCACGCTGGCGATGGCCGCGGTGGACATCGGCCTGTGGGACCGGCAGGCCAGGCTGGCCGGGCTGAGCCTGGTGGACCTGCTCGGCCGGCAGCGGGACCAGGTGCCGGCCTACGCCAGCGGGGTCAACCGGCACCTAACCCTCGACGAGCTGTCCGACCAGGTCAGACGGTGGGTGGCGGCCGGGAACTCGCGGTACAAGATCAAGGTGGGCGGGCGCAGCCTGGAGGAGGACGCCGAGCGGGTAGCCACGGTCCGGCGGCTGATCGGGCCGGGTGCGCTGCTGATGGTCGACGCGAACCAGCTGTGGGACCTGCCCACCGCGCGGCGGGCGGCCGCGGCGCTGGCGCCGCACGGCATTGGATGGCTGGAGGAGCCGCTCCCGGCCGAGGACTACGCCGCCTACGCCCGGCTGCGGGCCTCGATCGATATCCCGGTGGCCGCGGGCGAGAGCCTCTACACCGAGGCGCAGTTCCGTGACCTGCTGCTGGCCGGGGCGGTCGACTTCGTCCAGCCCAACATCTGCCGGGTCGGCGGCATCACCCCGTTCCTGCGCATCGCCCACCAGGCGAGGCTGTTCGGCGTCCCGGTCATGCCGCACCTGCTGCCCGACCTGTCCGGCCAGCTGGCGCTCTGCCTGCCGCTGGAGGCCATGGTCGAGGACATCGACGAAGGCTCGTTCGCCGCCCTCGGGGCCCTGCGCGAGCCCAGCGGCGTGACCATCGAGGGCGGCATCCTGCGGGCGGGCACCGCCCCCGGCCACGGCCTGGCCTTCGCCACCGGCACACTGCGGGAGCTGCCCGCGTAGGCCCGCCGCTGCCGTCAGGACGGTTCGTCGGCGACGGTTGCAGGCCGCCGCCGGGCCGTGTGCCGTCGCCGGCGCACCAGGAAGTAAATGACGAGCGCCGCCACCCCGAGCCCAACGATCAGGCTGGCGATGTCGTGCCAGGTGAAATCGCCCGTGACGAGCTTGCTCACCCCGTAAGTGCTGGCCACCACCGACGCCGTCCAGGCGAACGCGGCCAGCAGATTCCAGAAGGCGAACCGGTACGGCGACATCCGCGCCGTGCCCGAGACAATTCCCGGGGTGAAGAACACGGCGAGCCCGCCCCATCGGGCATACAGGCGCTCGCCCCGCTCCTCCACCTTCTTCCGGCGCGCCTGGTGCGGGCCCGGACGCTCCATGAGCCGCCGCCCCCAGCGGCGGCCGAGGGCGTAGCCGCAGATTCCGCCTATCTCACTGGCGAGGACCGACACCACGATCACCGCCGTGAGGTCCAGCTTGTTCTGGCTGGCGGCCACCGTAGCGGCGCCGATGATAGCGGGGCCGACGGCCGGCACACCCGCCCACGAGGCCGTGACCGTGAGGAACAGCACCACGTACGGCCACCACGTACTGCCCATTAGCCTCTGCCTCACCTGCCGAGCCGGCTCCGTTTGGCCCGCCTGAATCCCCGGCAGAACCAGCATCCGGGCTCAGCGGCACCGGGGACATCATCCCCCGGAGGGTGACTCCGGGGGGCCGGGGGCGAGGATAGGGCACTCAGCCCCTTCTGACCTGGAGCCGGTGAGCGGGATCGAACCGCTGACCTGCCGTTTACAAGACGGCTGCTCTGCCAACTGAGCTACACCGGCGGGGAATCTCGTGCATGGTAGCTCACGCCGGTCCGGGCCCGCGCTAAGCCGTGATGACCTGCGATTCCGCCTCGGCGGCGGCGAGGGTGGCGAGCCTTTCCAGGTCGCCGCGGAGGGCGGCCAGCCGGTCGTGGTGGGCGGGCACCAGGCGCCAGATCAGCCGGTCGGCCCAGACCTGGCCGGCCAGGATCCGGAAGGACTGGCGGATCAGGGTGCCGCCGCCGGGGGCCGGCTCGAGGACGAAGCGCCACTCGCTGGAGTCGCCGAGCAGCTTGCCGTGGGTGTGGTAGACGAGCTCGCGCGGCGGGTCGCACACGGTGATCGTGCACGCCCGGGCCCAGCGGGCCCAGCCGGACTGGTTCCGGCCGCGGAAGCGCACCCCGGGCGCCGCGCCGGTGGCACCGTCGAGCCACTCGGCGGTATGGCACTCGTGGCTCCACTCGCCCACCCGGGTGACATCGGCCAGCACCGCCCACACCGCCGCCGGCCCGGCCTGCGCCGTCACCTCGACCTGGCCGGACAGCGACAGCCGCAGCGCGTTGTGCTCGGGCAGCCGCCAGCGGCGGAACGCGGCCCGGCGGTAGCGGCCGGCCAGCAGGTGGGTGATGATCCACCGGGGCACGGCCGGGACCAGCCCCTCGACCTTGGCCCGCTCCTCGCCCGCCAGGCCGTCGAGGATCCACAGGCCGGTGTCGGCGAGCTCCAGCGGGCCCAGCGGCTTGACGTTGTAGGCCTGCTCGATCTCCTGCCACTGCGCCTCGGTGATCGCGGCCGAGACCAGCGGCATCATCTCGTCCTCCTCGCGCTGCAGGTGCGGCAGCAGGACCTCGTCGAGCCGGCCGAGCGCGGTCAGCACTGCGGCGCGCCCGGAAGCGGAACGGCCGTACTCCGCCGCGGCGTCTTCCAGTCCCGCCATCGCCGGGCCGATCGCATGGTGGTCAGCGTCCATCACGTCCAGCATCGCCGCGGCGGCCGGGCTGCGGCGGCGGACCAGCGGGTACAGGCCGGCGTCCTCGGACTCGTGGTGCCGGTGCAGGAACTGCATCAGCCAGCCCAGGTGCGCGGCGATAGCCGCCCGCTGGTCGTCGGCCGGGGGCCAGTCCGCGGTCAGCGCGGCCCGGGCCCGGGTCAGGTCACGGCGCAGCGCGCGGTGCACGATCCCCATCATGCTGGTGTCGGCCGGGCCGGACAGGTCAGCGCTCATGCACGATCACTCCCCCTGGAGGTTCAGCAGGCGGACCACGGTCGTGGCCACCCAGGACTGGTAGGCGTCGTCCGACCAGCCGCACGTATCGGTCAGAAGCAGGTAGACGTCGTTGCTCAGCACCGCGAACATCTCGTCCACCTCGGTCTCGGTGACGTCCCGCTGCGCCACCGCCGTGATGCCCTCGCGGAACTGCTGCCGCTCGGTGACCCGGCCCGCCCGGAGCACCTCAGCCAGCTCGGGGTCGGACGGGCCGGCCTGCTGCAGCACCCCCTGAAGCCGGGCGGTCCGCCGGCGCAGGTTCACCAGCAGGCGGCCGGTCGCCGCCGCCCGGGCGCGGGCATCACCGGACGCCAGCGCGCGGAACTCGGGCCGGTCGCTCAGCGGCACGGGCTCGTCGTCGCCGACCACGGCCACGTCCATGGCCTGCTTGAGCAGCTGGGCCTTGGAGCCGAAGTTCGCGTACACGGTCTCGACCGAGACCTGGGCGGCCCGCGCGATATCACGCATGCCGGTCCCGGCCCAGCCCTGCTCCGCGAACAGCCGGGTCGCCTCGGTCAGGATGGCCAGCCGCGTCTGCCCCGCCTGCGCGGCCCGCAAGGGTGAACGGTAGGCCCGCCGCGCAACCTTCGTATCCCGCACCATGCGACCATCATGGAACAAGACTTATTTCAATACAACTTTGTTCCAGTCAAGTTGCTTCCAGCGCCTCGCCGGGTCACGGCCAGGCATGGCTGAACACGCGCGCGGCTGGCATGCTGGGTGGCCCGGCCCGGCGGGCTGGTCACCGGCCGGGTGCTGTGTCACTGTCAGTTTGTAGCGGTTGCGGTTAGTGCCGGCAGGTTCTGATACGGGCGGCCAATACGTGGTGCGGATGGGCGTAACGGCAAACCGGCCGGGTGGGCGGCGGTCGACGGGCTGGCCGCGGGCGGCGCGCCGGGCCGCGTGGATCGTGCCCGCCGTGCTGGCCGTGTTCCTGACCGGCCTGCTGTGCTGGGGCGCCTGGGCGGCCGCGCACCACCCGGCGCAGTTCTACGCCGACGGTGCCTGGACGCATGCCTGGCTGCGGCCCGACCGCAGTGTGGTGGCGCTGACCGCGTCGGGCCTGTGGCTGGCCGCGGGCCTGCTGTACGGCTGGCCGCGGCGGCTGCCCGCGCACATCGTCGGCCTGACCGTGGTCGTGGCCATGGTGATCATCGGCGGGGTGCTGGCCACCGCCGCGCTGGCGCCGTGCCGCGGCGGGCAGAGCGGCGCCGCGGTCGCGGCCTGGGTGCTCAGCCTGTACACCGGCCAGCTCGAGCCGGTCTACGGAGCCGGGCTGCACACCGGGTGCCCGGGCACGATCCCGCCGGCCCTGCAGCTCGGCCGGACCGTCTGCGTCGGCGCCACCCTGGTCGGTGCGACCGCCGCGGCGGCCGTGCTGTGGCGGCAGCCGGTCGGGCGGCTGCGGGCCCGGCTGGTCCGTGACGCCGTCGTGCTGACCGGGCTGGACCCGATCACGTTCCCGCTGCTGCGGCGGCTGACCGGGGAGGGACGGCCGGGCCGGGTGGTGGTGATCGAACCGGACCCCGGCCACCCGCTGCTCCCGGAGGCCAGGGCAACCGGCGCCAGGATCATGATCGCCGACCCGACGTCGGCGCGGGTCCTGAAGCCGGTGATCGCCGGGTGGCGTGGTTGCGCACTCCGGATGCTGTACGCAATGAGCGGCGTGGCGGCCGTTAACGAGGCGGTGCTCGCGGCGGCGCGGCCCATTCTTGACCGGTATCCGGCGGACCCGGAGCGCCAGCCGCACCTGGTGGCCAGGATCGACGACCCGCGGCACGCTGATCACTGGCGCGGGCGGCACGGCGGGTCGGCCAGCCGGTGGTTCGAGGACGCGCTGAGTCCCGCCGAGGCGACGGCGCGGGCTCTGGTCGCTGACTTGTACCGGATCGGCGCGGAGCAGTTGCTGCTGTGCGGGGACAGCACGCTGGCGCTGGCGATCCTGCTGGAGCTGGCGCACCGGGGCTGGGAGTGGCACGGGCTGGGGGCGGCCGCGGCGGCGGGTGCCGCCGTGGCCAGCGGTGCCGGCGGGGCCGGCCGGATGGCGGGCGGGCCGGTGCCGCTGCCCGTGCCGGCACCGGCGCCGGCGCCGGTGCGGCGGGTGCTGCTGATCGACTCGCGGGCCGAGGATCTGCGGCGGGAGTACCTGGCCACGTCGCCGTGGCTATCGGTGCCCGAGGCGCTGCCCGCGGTGGACGTGCGCGCGGCGCCGTGGCCGGACCAGTTGCTCGCGGTGCTGGACGGGCTGCCGCCGGAGGACGCCGCGCGCACGGCGACGGTCGTGGCGACCGTGGTGACCGGCGGGGGCATGCACGAGGCGGGCCGGGTCGCCCGGATGCACCCGGACAACCCGCTGTACATGCTGTCCGCGGACGGGTCAGGGATCAGCGCGCCGATCTTCGACCAGCTGCGGCCGTTCGAGCGCGGGATCCTGGTGGACGGCGAGCCGCCGGAGGACACCTGGACGAGGATCGCGCGGCACCGGCACGAGTGCTACCGGCTGAGCCATCCGGTGCCGCCGGACGATCCGCGGGCGGCCAACCGGCTGCCGTGGGCGGAGCTTGACGAGTTCATCCGGCAGGACAACATCCTTCAGCTGCGCACGATCCTGGTGGCGGTGGCCGCGCTGGGGCGGGAGTGGGTGCCGGCCCGGTCGGTCGTGCCGGGAAGCTTTATCGAGCTGACGGGAAGTGAGCTGCGGGAGATCGCCCGGGCCGATCACACCCGGTGGTATCTGCGGCGGCGGAAGCTGGGCCGGACGCCGCCGGGGGCGGGCGGCGCGGCCGGGACGGCCGGCGCGGGTGGCGCCGCCGACGGCGCGGGTGGCGGCGGCGCGGGTGGCCCCGGCGGCGCGGGCGCGAACCCGGCCTTCCGGCCCTGGGATGAGCTGACCCACGAGCAGCGAGTGTCGCACGCGGACTACAGCGCGTCCCAGATTGCCCAGCTGGAGGACGCCGGGTTCGTGCCGGTAGTGCCTGCGGGCGGGCCGGAGCGGGCGGCGCGGTTCCGGCGGATCGGCGCGGTGCGCGCCCGGCGGCTGACCGCGCAGCGCACCTGGCTCCGGCAGAACGGCGACGTGCTGCACGGCGCGGCCGGCGACTGGCGGGTGGTGGACTCCGGGGGCGGCGAGCGGACCGTCGGCGATCCGCAGTTCCGCGCCAGCCACCTGCACCGGAGCGGCGAGGAGTGGGACCGCACGGGCGTGTTCCTGGCCTGGCAGGTGACCGAGACCACGGTGGTGCGGACCCTGGAGGGCCAGTCGACGGCCAGCGCCGGGGACTGGATCGTGGAGTCGCCCGGCGGAGAGCGCTGGCCGGTTCCCGACGGCCAGTTCCAGCAGGGCTACCGGGCGCTGCCGGGCTGACCGGCAGCCCTGCGGCCGGCGGGCCCTGCGGCCGGCGGGCCCTGCGGCCGGCGGGCCCTGCGGCCGGCCGCACGTCAGGCCAGGTGAAACGGCTGGGTCACCATTACTGATCATGAATTCGTATCGGTGACCTGGGGTGACACGGATTCCAGCATCAACGCAACTACGTGCAAGCTGGTAGATAACATGAATCATCTGTCGATAGTTCAAAACTCGTAGAGTAGATTTTCTAGATTCGGTTACTATGGCTGGCACCGGGGAGCAGGGAGCTCACCCGGAACGGATGGGGCTTACCGGCGCCCATCGCCAGTCAGCCCCGGAAGGCCGTTCCTCCTGCTGGCTCAGCGAGACCAGACCGGTCCGGATCTGAGCGCACCCACCCCCGGCCACACAGAATGGGTGATCAGCAATGGATCTATCTACTGCGGTATGGCGCAAGAGCAGCTATTCACAGGGTGGCGGCAACAACTGTGTCGAAGTGGCCGCCGTGGCTGGTGCCGTCGCGATCCGGGACAGCAAGGACCCTGACGGGCCCGCGCACGTTGTCAGCCCCGCGGCCTTCGGTGCCCTGCTCGACCGGATCAAACGCGGCGAGCTAGGCGGTTAGCGGTCGGCCCGGTGGCACGGGCCCGGCGGCCCGTGCCACCGGGCCCGTGCTGGTGGACTTGCGCTGGCCGCGGTGCGTCTGCTCGCTGTGCGTCTTCTCGCTGTGCGTCTGCTCGCCGGGGCGGCACGGGTACTCCGTCCGCCCCGGCGAGCAGGCGCTCCCCTCCGGGCTTGGCTCTGTCTTCCTGGCCTACGGCTGCGCAGCGGCTTTGGACAGCTCGAACCAGGTCACCGCGCTGGACGCGTCCCGGCAGTAGCCCCAGCGGGCCGCGAGGGCGTCGACCAGGCGCAGGCCACGGCCGCCTTCCTCGAGGCCAGGCGCGGGTGGTGGCTCGCGGTGCAGGGTTGGCACGGTGACGCTGCCCTCGTCGTGGACTTCGGCGCGGATGCCGTTGGCCAGCGCGATCAGGGTGACCGCGACGATGCCGCCGCTGCACCGTGACCGGCTGTGCTGGATGGAGTTCGTTACTAACTCGCTGACCAGCAGGACGGCGGTGGAGGTGGACGGGCAGTCGCGGCCGAGCAGGCCGGCGGTGAAGGCCCGGACGCCGCTCACCGCCTCGGGCCGGCCGGGAATCGTGACGCTGCCCAGCAGCGAGGTGTGCGCCATCAGCCCGAATCTCCCCCGGCGATCGACCCCGGGTCCGCAGGCAGCCGCCGTGCTCAGCAGCGTGGCGCTCATAGGTACGCAACCAATCGATCATGACTGGGCGGGCCCAGTCACCGGCCGACGATCATTGCCAGGCGCTACCGGGACTCTCAGCGCCTTGCGGTATGCACTATACATACGGTAGCCCATACTTGAAATTTCGTTGAGTAGATTATCTAAAAATGGCCCGTGCTATCCTGCGTGACGGCGATGAATCCGGGCAGGACGGGCGGAACCGGGTGGATGACATCAGGACTGGCGGCTACAGCCCCACGATCAGGAAGCGCTCCCTCAGCCGGAAACTGGTTGAACTGCGCAAGTCCTGCGGGTTAACCACAACCCAAGTTCAACTCCAGCTCAACTGGAGTGCAAGCAAGCTTAATTACATAGAAAAGGCTAAATGGATCGAGCCGAACAGCGACGCCGTTGCCGACCTGTGTGAGCTGTACGGGGTTGAGGGCCGGGAGCGCGAGGCGCTGATCCAGCTGGCCCGCGAGGGACGCCAGCGCGGCTGGTGGACCAAGTACAACGACGTGTTCAGCAACGAGCTGCCCGGTTTCGAGGCCGGGGCGTCGCGGATCCGGACCTTCGAGACCACGCTGATCCCCGGCCTGCTCCAGGTCCCCTGCTACATCGACATGGTGACCCGCGGCGCCGGGATCGAGGGCCGGGATCATGCGGTACGGCACGTCGACGCGCGGGTCGAGCGGCAGAAGATCCTCATCCGCGAGACCGACCCGTGCCAGCTGCACGCGATCATGGACGAGAACGCGATCACCCGGATTGCCGACCCGGGCATCCGCAAGGACCAGCTCAGCCACCTGATCGAGATGGGCGCCAGGGAGAACGTGGACATCCAGGTGATCCCGGTGGCGGCGGGCATCTACCCCGGGGCCGGTGAGGTGTTCGAGCTCCTGTCGTTCCCGGATCCGGCCGAGCGCGACTTCGTTTACCTCGAGTCCTCCTTCGACGACCGGATGCTCGAGGAGACCGACGAGGTGGAGCGTTACCAGGCAAGGTTCGACCGGCTCAGCGCGGCCGCGCTGAGCCGCGAGGAGACCACTGCCCTGCTCAGAACGCAGCTGCCCTGAGCCCGACCAGATTGGCTGATCCCGCGATGAGCATGACCGGGAACCGGCCCAGCCCGGCCGGGATATACGACTACTTCCTCGGCGGTCATCACTATTCCGAGGCGGACCGGGCAGCCGCCGAGGAAGCGCTGGCCATCGCCCCGGAAGGGCGGTTCGCGGCCCGGGAGAACAGGGCCTTCATGCAGCGGGCCGTGCGCTACATCGCCGCGCAGGGGGTGCGGCAGTTCATCGACATCGGGTCTGGCTACCCGACGGCCGGGCCAGTGCACGAGATCGCCGCCGAGGCGGTGCCGGACCCGCGGGTGCTCTACGTCGACTACGACCCCGTGGTGGCCGACTTCATGGGCGAGCTGCCGCACCCGCCGGGGGTCCGGGTCATCACCCACGACATTCGCGAGCCGTGGAGCATCATCAACGACCCGGTGACGGCCGGGCTGATCGACTGGAGCGAGCCGGCCGCCCTGCTGATGGTCTCGATCCTGCACTTCATCTCGGCCGACGAGAACCCGGGCGAGATCATCGCCACCCTGCGGGACCAGCTCGCGCCCGGCAGCTATCTCGTCATCTGCCACGCCAGCGACGGCGAGAACCCGGACGCCGCCGCGGAGGCCCCGCGGGCCTTCCGCACGGCTACCTCGGGCCTGACCATGCGGAGCCCCGGTGAGATAGAGGCTCTCTTCACCGGCTTTGAGCTGGTTCCCCCGGGCCTGGTCACCTCGACCGAATGGGGGACGACCGAGCCCGCCCCGGTCAACCAGATCCTCGGCCTGGCCGGCGTCGCGGTACTCCCCTAGCCGGCCGTCACGCATCGCCGTGGCGCCTTGTGCGCTGCCGGCCGGCGCTCTCGGCACTGATGAGACAGCCGACCGGCAGGTCCCCCGGCTACAGGATGTTCGGGTGCGTGAGCGCGAACGCTCCTACGACGACCGTGGTCACCAAGATGATCACGAGGATCGCCAGTACTACCCGGACGAGCACGCGCCAGAAGAACGCGACGCTCACGCCGACCATGATCACGGCGAGCCGGACAGTCTCGGCGCCGTGAGCAGCTTCCTGGGCAGCGATCATTGAGCCCTCCTCCCTGGGTGTCGTCATCCCGGAGGGCACGCTGAGAGCGGCTGCCGAGCAGCTGGCGGACTGTTGCTTTCCGTCACCAGGTCGGTAGCATGATCCTCAGCGCTGACCCTCCTTGCTATGGGCTGGGTTTCCGGTGCGACTGGCACGGCCGATGCGGCGAACATCGGCCGTGCTTTGTGTTCCGGCCAGTCAGTGGCCAGACCCTGTGCGGTGCGGTCGCTGAGTCCGGCTCAGCTCGAGCGGGTGGCTGGATGGGCCACAAGCGCCTCCTCTTCCGTCAGACCCCAACCTGACGTTCCCTGCGGTGGCTCTGCTGCCACCCGCTGGCCGTTACCCCGCGCTAGGCCTTGAGGACAGTGCTCGTGTCTGCTTCAATGGTGACTTTGGCAAGCGCCAATGGCAAGTGCCATTTTGTCGTCCTGCCCAGCTCACCCCGCTTGCTCGTGGCGGTAGTTGCACCTGATGCTCAGAGGAAGAGGTGTGACTGAAGTGCCTGCTAACCGGAGCCCGACGGTCCGCCGTCGCGAACTCGGCGCCCTCCTCCGGGCCCTGCGCCTGGAGCACGGCTGGACGGCCGAGGAAGTCGCCGAGCGCCTCCTGGTGAGCCCCTCCAAGATCAGCCGCCAGGAAACCGGCCAGCGCGGCGTCAACCAGCGGGACATCCGCGATCTCTGCGACCTCTACGGCGTAGCAGGCGACCAGCGCCAGCGTCTCGTCGATCTCGCCAGCGAAGGGAAGCAACGGGTCTGGTGGCGGGCCACGGACCTGCCGTATGGCACCTATATAGGCCTGGAGGCGGAAGCCGCTTCCATCCGCGACTACGGCCTGGGCATCCTTCCAGGACTGACGCAGACACCCGAGTACGCCCGGGCCGTGGTCGAGGCCGCCGTGCCGAGCTGGACACCGGAGATCGTTGGGCAGCGGGTCCAGGGGCGGCTGAACAGGCAGCAACGCATCCTGGGCGCGCCGGAGCCGCCGCGCTTTGAGGCCGTCGTCGACGAGTCGGTACTGCACCGGATGGTCGGCACGCCCGCCATCATGCAGGCGCAGCTTGAGCGGTTGCTGGTGCTCTCGCGACGGCCGGCCATCAGCCTGCGGGTCATCCCGTACGGCGCCGGGGCCGTCCCGGCCGGCAACAACAAGTTCATCATTCTCAGCTTCACCTCGCCCAGCGTCGGTGACGTCGTCTTCATCGAGGGGCTGACCGGCGATCTCTACCTGGAGGATCCCGCCGAAGTAGAGGTCTACAACGCCACATTCCGGGCTCTGACCAGCCTCGCCGCCGACACTGACGAGACACGGGAGATCATTTCGGGGATGATCACTCGCTACGCTTCGCAGGCGCGCTAACCTACCCCCCGTCGACTTCAGTCCGCTGTTCCGCCTTTCCCTGAAAGAGTGACCGGCTATGCCATTGCCTGGTGCCGAGGAGACTGATCAGCCAACCTGGCGCAAAGCCAGCTACTGCGCGTCCACCGAATGCGTTGAGGTCGCGTTGTATGGCGCCGGTGCAGCGGTACGGGACTCCAAACAGCCGGCCGGGGGGCACCTCACGTGCACCTCTGCGCAGTGGAGTGCGCTGCTGCACGGCATCAAGTCCGGGCAGTACGACCACCTCAGCCGCTAACGGCCGCGGTCCCGGCAGCGAGCCGGCGGCTACCGGCCGAGGGCGGCGCGGAGGGCCGCCCGCCGGCTGTACGGCAGCCTCGGGCTGCGCTACCGCGACGTGGCCGCCGCATCCCTCGGGTCAGGCTGACCAGAAGGTCACCGGGCGGCGGGGGGTGGTGTCCACCTCCAGGTGGAAGACGTCGGGCCGGGAGTAGTGGCCGACCGGGTCGAACTGGCGCCGGTTCGCGGCGATGACGGCGGGATCGATTTCCGCGTAGAGGATTTCCTCCCGCTCGGTCACCGGCCCGGCCAGGATCCGGCCGCCGGGCTCGACGATCGTCGTGTGGCCACGGCTCATCCAGTCGCCCTCGTCCTGGTACAGGCCACCGCGCAGGTCCGCCGGGACATGGCCGCCGTGCAGCAGCGGGGCCACGCCGACCACGTAGACCCGGCCCTCCTTGGCGATGTGCTGCAGCGTGGCCACCCACGTGTCGCTGTTGTCCCAGGTCGGCGCCAGGTACACCGACGTGCCGAGGGCGTAGACCGCGGCCCGGGCCAGCGGCATGTAGTTCTCCCAGCAGATCAGGCCGCTGATCGTGCCGAACGGCGCCGGGACCGCGACCAGGCCCGAGCCGTCGCCCGCGCCCCAGATCGTCCGCTCGCCGCCGGTCGGCATGAGCTTGCGGTGCCGCCCGGCCAGCGTGCCGTCCGGGGCGAAGTACAGCAGCGTGTTGTACAGCGTGCCGCCGTCCGCCTCGTTGACGCCGATCGCCAGGTACACGCCCGCCTCGGCAGCGGCCGCACCCAGCCGGCCGGTCGCCGGCGACGGCACCTCGACCGCATTGGCCAGCAGCCGTCCGGTGAGCTTGCCGTCGGACCAGGCGGGCGCGCGCCACACCCAGTCCGGGTAGCCCGGCACGAATGCCTCGGGGAACACGACCAGCGACGCACCGGCCCCGGCGGCCTTCACGGTCAGCTCGCAGGCCCGGTCCACGGTGCCGTCCCGGTCCAGGAACACCGGCGTGGCCTGCACCGCGGCCACGACCGCGTTCGCCGCGGTCACCGGGTGCCTGCCCCGACGAGGAGGCGGCACGGGGCAGCCCAGCCGTCCGCGCCGTCGAACTGGCGCAGGGCCTCACCCACCTCGGCCCAGGCCGCTTCCCGGCCGGCCTCGGGCAGCGCGGCCAGCATCTGGTGCAGGGCGCCGAAGGACTCGCGCTCGAAGCGGAGGCCGTCGGCCGCGGACGGGAGCCGCAGCGGCGCGTCGACCGCGCGGACCTCGATGCCGCTGAACCCCGCCGCGGCCAGCTCGCCGGCCAGCACGCCGTCGGCGGCCAGGCTGAACGGGCCGGGCTGACCCGGCAGCGGCGGCCCGAGGCCCGCCGCCCGGCGGATGATCGACACCGGCACCGAGAAGAACCCGTTGAGCTCGGCCGGCGCGTAGACCATGACCGCGACCCGGCCGCCGGGACGCAGCGCCGCGCGCATGCCGCCCAGCGCCCGCTGGCGGTCCGGGAAGTAGATCAGCCCGAGCCGGCTGATGACCGCGTCGTAATGGCCGGGCTCGACCGCGATGTCCTCCCCGTCCATCACCCGGGTGGCCACGTTGGCCAGGCCGGCCTCGGCCAGCCGGCGGTCCGCGCGGGCCAGGATCCCGGCCGAGATGTCGGTGGCCAGGACGCGTCCGGACGGCCCCACCCGGCGCGCGGCGGCCACCGTCTGGCCGCCCGCGCCCGCGGCCACGTCGAGCACCCGCGAGCCGGCCACCGCCCCGGACATGTCGAGCATGAGATCGGTCGCCGGGCCGAGCCACTCCTCGAGCACGCCGCCCCACTCGTCCCAGGCCGCGGCCGCGCCATCCCACTGGTCCCTGGTCGTCTGCTTGTAGGCGACCGGGTCGAACTGCTGTCCTGGCTGCGCTATGGTCACCGGGACCTCCCTCTGGCTAGATCTCCTCGATCCAGCCGCAGAGATCCGCACGGTCCACCGAGGCGAGGAGAGCGGGATGATCCGTGGCCATATGCCCGCGGATCACCTCGACCACTTCGTCAACGGTAGCGCCTCTGGCCACGAACCCGCATTCGCAGTTGATCGCCTTGGCCATCGCGGCGCCCGGCTAGGCCCGCCGCCGCAGCTCACGACCGCGCTCCAGAAGTCCAGCGGGCTGACCATCACCGACTTCGAGATCCTGCTCCGCCTCGGCGCCGGCACCGGTCAGCGCATCGGTGAGCTGACCGGCGCGATCAGGCTCAGCCAGCCCGCGCTCAGCCGCGCGGTCGCCAGGCTGGCGGACCGCGGCTGGCTGACCCGCTCGGGCAGCCCGGCCGACGCCCGCTGCGTGCTCATCACGCTCACCCCGGCCGGCCGCGACGTCCTGGCCACCGCCGCCGGCGTCCACGCCAGCGTGATCAACGAGACGCTGCTCGCCCGGCTCACCCCCGATGAGCAGGAAGTGCTCGCGCGCGTGCTGGCGCGGGTCGCCGACGGCTAAGGTCCCGCCGACGGCAGTATGGCCAGGACTGGTTACGGAAGCCGAGGAGCGAGTGCCATGACCCAGCGCGTCAGGTTCGGGCTCAATGCCGACCCCAACATCGGCGGGATCGCCATCGCCGAGCGGATCACCGCCATTGCCGACAGCCACGGGCTGGAGCTGGTGGGCATGCAGGATCACCCGTACAACGACGGGTTCCTGGACACGTTCACGCTGCTGACCTGGCTGGCCTCGAAGACGGCCCGCGTCCATTTCGTCACCAACGTGGCCAACCTGCCGTTGCGGCCACCGGTGATGCTGGCCAAGCAGGCGGCCACCATCGACGTTCTGTCCGGCGGCCGGTTCGAGCTGGGCCTGGGTGCGGGCGCGTTCTGGGACGGGATCACCGGGATGGGCGGGCCGCACCGGGCGCCGCGGACTGCCCTGGAGTCGCTCAGCGAAGCCATCGACATCCTGCGGTCGTTCTGGGGCGGGGAACCGTTCGGCTACCGCGGGGAGCACTACCAGGCCCCGTCGGTCCGGCCCGCGCCGAAGCCGGCCCACGGCATCGGCATCTGGCTGGGCGTTCGCGGGCCGAGAGCGGTCCGGCTGGCCGGCGCCAAGGCCGACGGCTGGATGGTGTCCTCCCCGATGGTCACCCCGGACCTGCTGCCGGAGCTGACCGGGATCCTCACCGAGGGCGCCGAGGAGACCGGCCGGGATCCGGCCGCGATCACCCGGCTGTACAACGTGATGGGCCTGATCACCTCGGAGAACAAGGACGACTTCCACGGCCCGGTGGACCGCTGGGTGGACACGCTCACCGAACTGCACACCGAGTCCGGGATGAACGCGTTCGTGTACTGGCCGTCCGGCGACCGGGAACGGCAGTCGCGGATCTTCGCCGCCGAGGTCGTGCCCGCGGTGCGGTCCGCCCTGGGTCAGGACTGAGGCCGCAAATCCCGTAATCCTTCCTGAACATCAGTCGCGGCGGGCGCCGCGCAGTAAGTGCGGGTGCAGGTTCCGGTGCCCGGCCAGCAGCCGTTCCCGGTGATCGATCCAGTACCGCCCGCCCTCGCCGTTCCACCGGTACGCCTGCTCCGCGTTGGCCGGCCGGCTGAGCTCACTCATCGTTGGCGGGCTTACCCGGAACCCGGGCGGGCCATGATCCGGGCCGGCCGGTCACAGCTCGGCCAGGGCCTTGCCGGGGTTGAACACGTGCCGGGGGTCGAGCGCCTCGCGGATGGCGTGCTGCAGGGCGAGCGAGCCGGGGTCGAGCTCGCGGCGCAGGCCGCCGCGCTTGAGCAAGCCGACGCCGTGCTCGCCGGTGACCGTGCCGCCCAGGGCGATCGCGTCGTCGAGCATGTCCTCGAACGCGGACTGGGCGGCGACCCGCGCCGCGTCGTCGCCGGCCGGGGTGATGAACAGCGGGTGCAGGTTGCCGTCGCCGGCGTGCGCGACCGTGGCCATCTGCAGGCCGTGCCGGGCGCCGATGGCCTCGATCCGGGCCAGCATCTCGGGGACCTTGGACCGCGGCACGCAGACGTCCTCGGTGAGCACCGGGCCGAGCCGCTCCAGCGCCGGGTAGGCCAGGCGGCGGGCCTCGAACAGGGCCTCGGCTTCGGCGTCGTCAGTAGACACAGCCGTCCACAGCGCGCCCGCGTCGGTCATCGCGGTGTCCACCGCGGCGGCATCGGCGTCCCCGGAGCTGCCGGGGGTGTCGATCCGGGCCAGCAGCAGCGCGGCGGCCTCGGCCTCCAGGCCCAGGTGCTTCCAGTCCTCGACGGCCTGCAGCGTGGTCCGGTCCATCAGCTCCAGCACGGACGGGCCGAGGCCGCGGCGGGTGATCAGCGACACCGCCTGGCCGGCCGAGACCAGCTCGCCGAACGCGGCGACGACCGTGCGCGGGGCGGCCGCGGGCGCGGGCCGGAGCCGCAGCGTGATCTCGGTGATCACGCCGAGCGTGCCCTCGGAACCGGTGAACAGCCGGGCCATGTCCAGCCCGGCGACGCCCTTGGTGGTCCGGCCGCCGAACCGGGCCGCGGTGCCGTAGCCGGCCGGGCCGCCCACCACGGCGCGGAGGCCGAGCACGTAGTCGCGGGTCACGCCGTACTTCAGGCAGCACAGGCCGCCCGCGTTGGTGGCCACGTTGCCGCCGATCGTGGACCACGGCGCGCTGGCCGGGTCGGGCGGGTACCACAGGCCGTGCGCGGCGACCGCGGCCTTCAGGTCGTTGTTGACCACGCCGGGCTGGACCACGGCGATCAGGTTGTCGGTGTCGATCTCGGTGACCTTGTTCATCCGGGTCAGGTCGAGGATCACGCAGCCGTCGGTGGCGTTGGCCCCGCCGGACAGGCCGGTGCCCGCGCCGCGCGGCACGACCGCGGCACCGAGCTCGGCACAGGCCCTGACGACGTGCTGAACGTCGGCCTCGGAACGGGCGCGGACCCCGGCCGCGGCCGCGCCGGCGGGCGCCCACTCCGCCTCGTCGCTGGACAGCGAGGCGAGCACGTCCGGGTCGGTGAGGATCATCTCGCCGGGCAGACGCTGGCGCAGCGCCTCGCGCAGCAGGTCAGCCTGGAGCTGGTTAGCACGGCCGGTGGCCATGGTCATCTGATCGCCTCCGCACCCCCGGCCGGTCTGCGGCCCGGCCGCTTAGCTGCCACGGTACGCGGGCGCGGTCAGCTGGGCAGCGGCCTGGCCGGCCAGGTCCAGCGCGGTGGCCGCGTCGGCCGCGGAGGCGCCCTGCCCGGGGGCGCCGGAGCGTACCGCCCTGGCGAAGTCCTCGGCCTGGCGCCGCAGCGCGGCGCGGAACGGGCCGTCTCCGGCGCCGGGGGGCAGGAACAGCACGCTGGCGGTGCCTGCGGTGCCGAACACCTCGACCCGGCAGGTGTCCCCGGCCGGGTGCCAGCGGCCGAGGCTAATCATCGCGGTGCCGCCGCCGTCCAGTTCGGCCACGACCTGACCGCAGTCCGGGTCTGTGCTTGCTGGCTCGCTCCGGGCCGCTGGAGAGGCGCTGCCTTCCCCCCTCGCTCCTTCGGCGCTCCTTCGTCGCGCCGGCGTCGCTCGTCGGGACAACAGCGCCGGCGGCCCTGCGCTCGCTGGGCCGGCTTCGCCGGCGGCGGCCGGGCGGGCGGCGGCGACCCGCAGGGCGCCGAACTCCTGCCCGGTCAGCCAGCGGACCTGGTCGAACTCGTGCACGCCCATGTCGGCGAAGAGGCCGCCGCTGGCCCCGCGGAACCCCGCGCCGGGCGGGGCCTCGTCCCACTGGTAGCAGTTGACGGCCAGGATCTGGCCCAGCTCCCCGGCCCGGATCCGCTGCCGCAGCGCGGCCAGCTCGGGCACGAACCGGCGCCAGTAGGCGACCTGGAGCAGCACGCCGGCCCGGTCCGCGGCGGCCGCGCAGGCCTGCGCCTGGGCGGTGTCCAGGCCACAGGGTTTCTCGCACAGCACCGGCAGGCCGGCCGCGGCGATCTCGGTCACGATCGGGCTGTGCGCGCTGGTCGGCGCGGCGACCAGGACCCCGTCCAGGTTCCCGGCGGCGAGCAGCCCGGCCACCGTGGCGAACCCGGGCAGGCCCGGCCGGGCCGCGGCGGCCCGCACGGCGGGGTCCGGCTCGGCCAGGCCGGTGACCCGGACCTGGCGGGAGCTGGCCAGCGCGGCCAGGTGCGTGCGGCCCATCCGGCCCGCCCCGGCCAGGCCGAGCCGGAATCGCCCGTCGCCGTCCCCGGCGGTCATCGGTCGCCGGCCTGCAGCGCGCCGTCGGCCATCCGGCCGTCCGCGGTCCAGCGGCCCTCCAGCTCGTCGATCAGGCCACTCAGTTTCGCGGCGTGCTCGCGCAGCCAGCCCAGCCGGACCGGGATCACCCGGTCGGCCAGGTCGGCCTCGGCGGCCCCCTGGTCGACCAGTGCGCCGCCCTGCTCGTCCGGGTAGGCCAGCGCGTTCAGGGCGCGGACGATGCGCCGCCGCAGGTACTCCTCGGACCCGGCGACCCGCACCGTGCGGCTGCCGAAGCACTCCTGCCCGTCCGCAGTGCGGGCGGTCGCGGTGACGGTCAGGTAGGCGTCGCCGTCCGCGGCGCAGGTGACCAGCTGGCCGCCGTCCTGGCTGACCACGGCGCCGCCGGTGACCTGCCACTGCGGCGGGCCGAGGCCCAGCGCCGCGGTCTGGCCGCCGTCGGTGTACCAGCGGGCCTGCTGGCCGGCGCCGACCATCTCGCCCTCGCCGATGTACTCGCCCTCGGCGCAGACCGGTCCGTGGATGACCAGCGGCCGGCAGGCCAGGCGGCTGATCACGTTCGCGGTGATCCGGCTGACCGCCGGGTCGCCGAGGGCCAGCGGCCAGTCCGTGGTGCCGACCGAGAACACCATGCCGCCGGACCGCGCGGTCCTGATCATCACCGCGGCGTTGGCCTGCTCCTGGCCGGCCACCCAGCCCGCCGACAGCCGGGCCAGCGCGAGCAGCACCCGGCCGCCGGCCCCGCCCTTGCGGTGCTCGCTGAGCCGGGGCGGGTCCGCGGCCCGGTGCAGCCGCACGCCGTCGGTCTCGTAGCCGATGACCGGGGTGGCCGCGCCGCCGCTGATCCCGCCGTCCGGGATCGTCACCCCGTCGAAGATCCAGTGGGCGGGCACGACCGGCTGGTAGGCGTCCAGCGCCCGCCGGCCGTCCCACCAGCCGCCGCCCCACGCGCCGCTGGACAGCGTCAGCCAGTCGTCCGGGTCCTGCACGTGCCAGAGCGCGCCGGGGTAGGAGTGCTGGCTGGCTTCGGGCGACCCGCCGGCCATCTTGGCGCACAGCAGCCGGTCCCCGGCCGCGGCGAACGTGACCTCGAAGCAGGCCACGTCGCCGGCGAAGAAGCACACGCTGCCGCCCCGGTCGACGAACTGGAGCACGGCCCGGCGCATCTCGGCGCTCCAGTACTCGTCGTGCCCGGCGGACAGCAGCAGCCCGGCGCCGTCCAGCAGCCCGGCCTCGTAGTGCAGGTCAGAGTCCGTGCAGTAGGCCGGCTGGTAGCCCTGGGCCTCCAGCCAGGCCATGAACGGCGCGTCCCAGTGCGCGAACACCTGGCGCCGGGAGGCGCGGGCGTACGCGTCCGGGGCGTCGCCCTCCATCACCCGGCCGCCGACGCCGCCGTTGCCCGGCCGCTGCAGGCTGGCCACGTAGCCCTGGGCGTCCCAGTCCCTGACCCAGTGCGCGCCCGCGTACGTGCTCGCCCCGCCCAGCTGGTTGTACGCGGCGTAGGTGGCGGTGGGCAGCTTGACCAGGATCTGGCGGCCGGCCACCGGGCGGCGGCGGAGCACGAACAGGCAGGCGTCCGGCCGGGTCGCGGCGGCCGGGACGGCGTCCACCGGGGCCAGCGTGCCGTCCGGGGCGGCGGGCACCGGCACCGCCAGGTACACGCCGTCGGCCAGTTCCGCGGGCAGCGGCACGGTGTACCGGGGCCAGCCCCAGGCCTCGTCCGGGCGGCCGATCGGCAGGTCGTGCCCGTCCCACACGGCGGCAGGGCCGGGCACCTCGCGAACGTCCGCCCCGCAGCGCAGCAGCCGCACGCCGAACCTCGGGTGCCCGGTGGACACGTGCAGCTGCAGGTCGTCCCCCGCCCGCACGGTCAGCGGCCAGGCGTAGCAGCGGGTCATGCGCGGACCTCCTGGGCAGGCGGCGCGGTGGGCAGCGCGTTCTCCGGGTAGTGGCAGGCAACGCGGTGCCCGTTGGCCACCATTCTGAGGGGCGGCGGCTCGGCGGCGCACCGGTCGTCGGCCTTCCAGCAGCGGGTGCGGAACCGGCAGCCGGACGGTGGGTCGGCCGGGCTGGGCACCTCGCCGCGGAGCAGGATCCGCTGCCGGGCACGCTCGGCGGGCGGGTCGGGGATCGGCACCGCGGACATCAGCGCGGTGGTGTACGGGTGCCCGGGCCGGGCGTAGATCACGCCGGCCGGGCCCTGCTCGACGATCCGGCCCAGGTACATGACCGCGACCTCGTCGGCGACCTGGCGGACCACGGCCAGGTCGTGCGCGATGAACAGGTAGGCCAGGCCGTGGTCGCGCTGCAGGTCGCGGAGCAGGTTCAGGACGCTGGCCTGGATGGAGACGTCCAGCGCGGACACCGGCTCGTCCAGTACCAGCGTGCGCGGCTCCAGCGCGATGGCCCGGGCGATGCCGATCCGCTGCCGCTGCCCGCCGGAGAACTCGCCCGGGAAGCGCACCCCGGCGGCCGGGTCGAGCCCGACGCTGGCCAGCAGCTCGCGGATGCGCTGGGCGCGGCCGCCGACGCGGTGCACGGTCAGCGGCTCGCCGATGATCTCAGCGATGGACAGCCGCGGGTTCAGCGCCGAGTACGGGTCCTGGAACACCATCTGGATGTCCCGGCGGACGCCGCGCAGCTGGGCCTCGGGCAGGCCGGTCAGCTCCCGGCCGTTCAGCGTGACCGTGCCGGCGGTCGGCTCCTCCAGCCGGAGCAGCAGGCGGGCCAGGGTCGACTTGCCGCAGCCGGACTCGCCGACCAGCGCCAGGCAGCGGCCCGCCCGCAGGTCAAGGTCGACGCCGTCGACCGCCTGGACCACCGCCACGGACCGGAACCCGGCGCCGCGGACCCGGTAGTGCCTGGCCAGCGCGCGGGCGGAAAGCACGACAGGCGCTTCCTGGCCGGCCGCCGCCGCGGGGTCAGCCGCGGCCGCGGGGCCCGGGACGGCCGGGCCGTCCGCAGCCGGGCGGCGCTCGCCCCAGGTCAGCGTCGCGGCCAGCGGGCCGGGAGCGGGGCCGGCCCCGTTCCCGGCCCCGTTCCCGGCCCCGTTGCCGGCCCCGCTCGCCGCCGCGAAATGGCAGGCGGCGAGATGCCCGGGCCCGACATCAACCAGCCCGGGCTGCGTACCGCAGATTTCTGCTACGGCCGGGCAGCGGGGCGCGAAAGCGCAGCCCGCGCCGTAGCCGGTGCCGGCCGGCGGGGCGCCGCCGATCGCGGCCAGCCGGTCGCGCCGCTCGGTCAGCGACGGCAGCGAGGCCAGCAGGCCGGCCGTGTACGGCATCCGCGGCGCGGCGAACACCTCGTCGGCCGGCCCGGACTCGACCGCCTGGCCCGCGTACATGACCATGACCCGGTCCGCCACCCCGGCGACCACGCCCAGGTCGTGGCTGATCAGGATCATCGCCGCGCCGGTCTGGCGGCGGACCCCGGCCAGCATGTCGAGGATCTGGGCCTGCACGGTGACGTCCAGCGCGGTCGTCGGCTCGTCGGCGATGAGCAGGTCGGGCTCGTTGGCGATGGCCATCGCGATGACCACCCGCTGGCGCATGCCGCCGGACAGCTCGTGCGGGTACCGCTTGGCGATCCGGTCCGGTCCCGGCAGGCCGGCCGCGTCGAGCAGGCTGACCGCCCGGCGCCAGGCGGCCTGCCGGGTCACCTTGCGGTGCAGCAGCACGCACTCGGCGACCTGCCAGCCGACGGTGTACATCGGGTTCAGCGCGGTCATCGGGTCCTGGAACACCATCGCGATCTTCGCGCCGCGGATCCGCTGCCACTGCGCCTCGCTGCCGCCGAGCAGCTCGGTGCCGGACAGCCGGACCGACCCGGTGACCTGCGCCGCGCCCGGCAGCAGGCCGAGCACGGACAGGGCCAGCATGGTTTTGCCGGACCCGGACTCGCCCACCACGCCCAGGGTCTGGCCGGCGGCCAGGGACAGCGACACGCCACGGACCGCCTCGACCCGGTCGCCCTCGGTGGGGATCGTCACCGCCAGGTCGGTGACCTCGAGCAGGGCGCCCGGCGGGGCGGACGGCGGGACTGCGGGGCCGCCGTCCGCCCCTGCTTGCCAGGCTGCTGTCACCGCGTGCCTCAGCCCTTGATGAACAGCGTGTTGTAGTTGATGGCGTCCATCGCCTCGCTGTACACGTAGCCGCCGACCCGGGCCGACACGAAGTCGTACCAGCGCGGGTTGAACAGCGGCGCGTACGGGGCCTGCTCGGACATGAGCTGCTTGTCCAGCGCGGCGTAGGCCTGCGCGCGGGCGCTGCCCTGCAGGGTCAGGACGTGGCTGAACGGCTTGGCGAACGACATGTCACCGAACCTGGCCATGTTGGGCGGGCCGTCCGGCTGGGTCGGGTCCAGGCCGGTGTTGATGATCGCTTCCCCGTCGGGGAAGTCCAGCGACCAGGGCTCGATGCCCAGCGGGGTGTGCGTCTTGTAGTTGGTGATGATCCCGCTGTTGACGCTGTTCGGCGTGCCGACGATCTTGACGTTGATGCCGATTTCCTTGAGGTTGCCCTGGATGACCTCGGCCATGTTGATGAAGCCGGGGGCGTCGTTCTGGGTGCGGAGCACCAGGGTGACCGGGGTCTTCACGTGCGCGGCCGCCATCAGCTGCTTGGCCTTGGCCAGGTCCGGGGTGTTGGGGTAGATGGAGTACTTCTGGTAGTCGGCCTGGCCCGCCGGGATGATCTGGTCGGACGGGCTGCCGGCCAGCGGGCCGCCCCACTGCTGGAGGATCTGCGTGCGGTTCAGCGCGTAGTTGATCGCCTTGCGCACGTTGACGTTGTTCAGCGGCGGGACTTCCTCGTTCAGGAAAATGTAGGTCAGCGACGGCCGGGGCGATACGTGCACCTGGCTGGCCAGCGCCTGATTGTGGCTGATCTTCAGGATGTCGGCGGTGGCCAGGTTGGACGTCTGGAAGTCCAGCTGGCCGGCCTGGATCTGGAGCACCGCCTGGGTGGACTGCACGCCGATGTTGAAGACGATCTTGGCGACGTGGCCGCGGGTGCCGAGCGCCTGGTCGTAGTTCTTGTTGAAGACCATGACGATCTGCCGGCCGGGCTGGTAGCTCTGCAGCTTGAACGGGCCGCTGGCGCTCTCCGTCTCCAGCGCGCCGGTCTCGACCGGCTTCATCGGCGTGCCGGCCGGCACCGGGCAGGTGGTCGGCAGCGCGATCTTGTACAGGAACGCGCCGTCGGCCGCGGTCAGGTGGAAGGTGACCGTGTTCGAGGTGGTCGTGATGCCGGGCAGCGAGGTGGACTTGCCGGCCAGGTAATCGGCGGCGCCCTTCACGTTCAGGAAGTAGTAGCCGGTGCCGGTGTTCACCTTCGGGGCCATCAGCCGCATGAACGTGTACTTGATGTCGTTGGTGGTGATCGGCTGTCCGTTGGAGAACTTCGCGCCCGGGCGCATCGTGAAGGTGTAAGTCAGGCCGTCGCTGCTGACCTTCGGCAGCTCCGCGGTGCCCGGCACGATCTGGGTTCCGGCCGTGCCCGGCTGGTCCGCGTACCGCACCAGCGTGGTGCACAGCGCGTTGGACAGGCCCCAGGTGACCGCGAAGTACCACCGGTTGGGATCCATGGTGTCGATCGCGCCGGACGCCATCGCCGCGTTGAGGGTGCCGCTGGCCGCGCCCGGCGAGGGCGCGGTGCTGGAGCCCCCGCCGCCGCCGCTGGTCCCGCTGGTGCCGCTGGTCCCGCCGCTGGAGCCGCACGCGGCGAGCGCCACCGCGGCCGCGATCACGAGCGCCGCGTAGCCGGCCCGCCTAGCCGGGTTCCGGTAACTGGCCATAACCTTCTCCGATCCTTCCGCCTCCGGATGCTCATCTCGGCCCCCCCTGCCTGGGTCGTTGCTGCCGGTTGGGGTTTCTCGTAGGGGCAAGCCCGGCCGGGTTAGCCGGGCTCGGTGACCCGCCGCAGCCGCGGGTCGAGCACGGCATGCGAAAGGTCCACGACGGTGTTGGCGGCGATCGCGAACAGCGCGCCGACGATGACCACGCCGGTGATCACCGGGTAGTCGAGGTTCTGGATCGCGCTCAGCCCGGTGTAGCCGAGCCCGGGGATGGCGAACACGGTCTCCACGAAGAACACGCCGGTCAGCGCGGTGGCGATGTCCGCGCCGAGCAGCACGGCGACGGTCGGGGCCACGTTGCGGCCGACATGCCGCGTCATGATGCGGTGCACCGAGGCGCCCTTGGCCCGGGCCGTGCGCGTGTAGTCCTCGGACAGCTGCTCGGCGGTCAGCGTGCGGATGAACCGGATGTAGACCGCGGCGAACCCGATGGCCAGCGTCAGCCACGGCAGCAGCAGGTGGTACGCCCATTGCACCGGGTTCGTGCTGAATTCCACGTAGCCGTCGATCGGGAAGATCGACGTGCCCACCGGCAGGATGTGCAGCCCGGCCAGCTCACCCTGGGTCGGCTGGTAGCCGAGGAAGTAGGAGATCATCGGGGCCAGCCAGAACACCGGGATCGACATGCCCAGGATGGCCGCGGCCCGGCCGGCCACGTCGCCGAGGGACCGCGGCCGCAGCCCGCCGTAGCCGCCGATCGGCGCGGCGATCAGCAGCCACAGCACGGCCGCGCCGAAGACCAGCGAGGCGGTGGCCAGGGTGGCCGGCCATAGGATCTCCGACACCGGCCGCTGCTGCACGAAGGAGAACCCGAAGTTCCCGGTGGCCAGGTGGCCGAGGAAGATCAGGTACTGCTGCCAGTACGGCTTGCTGAGGCCGAGCATCGCCGAGACCTGGGCGATCTGGGCCGCGGTGGCGTTCTTGCCCGCAATGCGCTGCGCGGGGGACGCGCCGGTGAACCGGGCAATGACGTAAAACAGAAGCCACGCGAGCAGGGTGACCATGAGTACCTGGACGACGGCACCCGCCAGCCGCTTGGCCAGTACCTTCCTCATCGGGCCGCCCTCATCGCGCGGTCCGCGGGTCGAGCGCGTCGCGCAGGCTGTCGCCCATCAGGTTGAAGGCCAGCATGGTGATGACCAGGGCCAGGCCCGGGGCCAGCGCCAGCACCAGGTCGTTCTGGTACATGCCGGAGGTGACCGCGTCGGACAGCATCTGGCCCCAGGTCGCGGTCGGCGGCGGGACGCCCACGCCGAGGTAGGACAGGCCCGCCTCGAAGATGATGTTGTTCGCGATGATCGACGTGCCGTAGACCAGCAGCGGCCCCCACACCTGCGGCAGCAGGTGGACGAAAAGGATCCGCCGGGGCCGTGCGCCGACCGTCCGGGCGGCTGCCACGAACGTCATCCGCTTGCTGGAGACCGTCGTGCCGCGCACGATCCGGGCCGGGTAGTACCAGGTGAACAGCGCGATGATGATCACCACGTTGAGCAGCCCGGGGCCGATGACCACGGCGATGCCTACCGCCAGCAGCAGGTTCGGGAACGCCATCGCGGTCTCGGTCAGCCGGTTCACGGTCGCGTCCACCCAGCCGCCCAGATAGCCGGACAGCAGGCCCAGCGTCACGCCGATGACCACGGCGATCGCGGTGGCCGCGATCGCCACCAGCAGCGAGATCCTTGCCCCGTAAAGGACGCGGACCAGCGTGTCCCGGCCGAGCGCGTCGGAGCCGAGCACGAACAGGCTGCCGTGCGGGTCGTGCGTGATCCCGTCGGGCAGGTACGTCTTCTCCATCAGGCCGAGCGGCTGGCCGTCGGCCGCGACCGCGTTCGCGAACTGCTGGTCCGGCGGGTGGCCGGTGAGGTGCGCGGCCAGCGGCCCGCCGATCAGCGCGGCCAGCACCAGGAGCACGAGCAGGCTGAACGCGAAGATCGCGACCGGGTCGCGGCGCAGCCGTCGCAGGGCGGTGGCGCGCAGGCCGGCCGGGCGGGCGGCGCCCGGCTCGGTGTCGATCGCCTGGATGCCCGCGGTCATGACGCGGCCCCGCCGGGCGGGGCCGTGGACTCGCGGACGATCAGCGAGCCGTCCAGGATCCTGGCCTGCGGCGCGGCGCCCGGCGCCGGGGCCAGCAGCGCGTCCACGGCCAGCGCGCCCAGTTCCTGCTTGGGCTGGGCCACGGTGGTCAGCGCCGGGTTGGTGTACGCGGCGAACTGGATGTCGTCGATCCCCACCACCGACAGGTCCTCGGGCACCCGCCAGCCGGCCTGGTGCGCGGCCCGCAGCGCGGCCACCGCGGACATGTCGTCGTAGGCCACCAGGCCGGCCGGCGGCCGGGTGCCGCGCAGGAACCCGGCCACCGCCGCCTCCCGGCTCGCCATCACCGGCGAATCGGCGGCCAGCACCGCCTGCGGCCACAGCCCGGCCTCCTCCAGCGCGTGCCGGTAGCCGACCAGCCGGAGCAGGCTCGAGGTGACGTTCACGCCGCGGAGGTGGGCGAACTGCCGGTGGCCCAGGCCGATCAGGTGCCGGGTGGCCAGCATCCCGGCCGCGACGTCGTCGAACGCCACGTGGCTCAGCGGCCCCTGGCCGGCCCGCGTGGTGAACTGGGTGATCCGCCGGGCCGCCCGGCCGTGGCCCGCGTCGTCGAAGTAGGGCGCGGGTATCTCGGTGTCGCCGTTGATGACCGCGACGTGCAGGCCCTCCTCGACGGCCCGGCGCAGCAGCCGCGGCCGCCCGGTCGGCGACACCGCGATGAACTCGGTGACCTGCTCGGACAGGAACACGTCCAGGGCCTCGGCCTCCAGGTCCTCGCGGCCCTCGGAGGCGAAGAACAGCGGCTGGTAGCCCAGGTCGCGGGCGCGGGCCTGGATGCCGAGCACGACCTCGCCGATGTAGCCGTCGCCGACGCTCTGCACCACGACGCCGATCAGCGAGCTGGACTTCGTGCGGAGCCGCCGGGCCGCGGCAGACGGGCGGTACTGGACCCGCTCGGTCATGTCGTGCACGGCCTGGCGGGTGGCCAGGCTGATGCCGGGATCGTCCTTGAGCGCGCGGCTGACCGTGGCCGTCGACACCCCGAGCGCGGCGGCCACATCCTTCATCGTGACCCGGCGGGTCACGAAGGCGTGGGCGCCGCGGTCGCCGCGGCGGGCCTCGGGACGAGCATGGTGCGGTCCGCCTTCCGGTCAGCTCCAGGCTGAAGCCGGTCAGCAAGCCCACCATCGCCGGGCACCGCCGACCGCAGGTTAATCGATTGCAGGTTAAACGTTTACATAGTGCTCAAGAGCACGTCAAGACACCGATACCGAGCTGTGATGTTTCTGAAGGGATACGCATATTTCACCGCCGGTCCCGGCCGGCCGGGCTGATCGCGCCGCCTGGCGGCCCAGGCGGGCCGCACTCCCCAGGCTGGAACCGGTCAGCGTCCTTCGAGCAAACCGGCCTTGAGGCGGTCGAACTCTGCCCTGGTCAGCAGGCCGGACTCGAGCAGGCTGGCCAGCTTGGCCAGCTGGTCCACGACGGATGCCGGGCCGCCTGCCCCAGCGGCTGCGCCGTCCGCTAGCCCCGGTCGGCCGGCGGTCACCCTGGCCTCGCGGATCGCCCACAAAGCCGGGGACAGCCGCATCCGAAGCTCGTCCGGCTGGGTCTGCTCGTCCACCACGAATAGCTCGCAGTCGCCGGTCTCGAACCGGACCACGGTCTTGATCCGGGTCGCCTGGCTGGCCATCATCCCGATCTCGAGGCCGAAGGCGAACCCCAGGGCAGCCTGCTGGCCCGGCGTCCAGCGCCGGGCGCTGGCGTGGCTGATCTCGACGGCTGCCACGTCCGGGTAGCTGAACTCGGCCAGTACCCGTGGCGAGCCGGGGGCCGCGAACACCACCCGGCCGGCCAGGAACCGGACGTCGATACGGCTGCCACCGTCGAGGCCCGGGAGCTCACCCGACCCCGGGATATAGCTCACGCCGGTCATAACGGCCACGGTCTGCGCGGTCAGCTCGGCCATCTCGGCCCGGCGGGCGGCGGCGCGGTCCCGGGCCGCGAGCACGTCCAGGGTCCGGGCGGCGGCGTACTTGTCCAGCTTGACCAGTGCTTTCCAGGCCCGGGCCCAGCCCGCGTCGGTCAGCGGGAACCGCTCGACGGTACGGAGGTTGTCGGTGAACGTGACCCGGACGATGAGGAAGCAGGGACCGCCCCGCCGCTCGGACCGCTCGATCCAGCCGAGACCATGCTTCATGCCGGTCCCGGTCCCCAGTCCCAGAACGAACGGGCCACCGGTGTACATCTCGTGAGACTCGATCTTCGGCCGGGCGGGCACTGTAGCCAGGTCCTGCCTGGTGGCCTGGCTCGTGGTCGCCAATTCCCCGTCCGGGCTCATGCTGTCCTCCTCGGCGGCCCCCGTTACCGGACATTCTCTATCAGTCCGGGCCTCCGCGGGTCGCCGTTACCAGCCGCGCAGGTCGATGTCCCAGCTGCCGCTGACCTCGTCACCGGAGAACAGCCAGGCCCGTTCGTGCATGGCCAGCGTCGGGTCGACGTGCCCGGGGGTCAGCAGGAGCCGGTCCCCCACCGGCCGCGGCGGGCTGAACGTGACGTGCTCGTCGGAGCAGAACCACACCTGGGACCCGGGCAGGTCCGGGTTGCCGTGGTCCATCCCGAACGCTTTCAGCCCGGCGTCGCCCACCGCCCACTCGGGGCTCGCCGACACCACGCTGGCCAGTACGAACACGGCCTGCTCGAAGGGCAGGCCGAGCTTGGCGTAGGCCGAGTCCATCAGCGCGTACGAGCCGGCCTGGATCTCGCTGGCCCAGGTGTTGAGCAGGTAGGTGCCGGTGCCGCCGGCGGTGACAAGTTCGCCGCCGACCGCCTCGTGCGCGGCGACCAGCAGCTCCATCGAGTCCTGGCACATCCGGGCGCGCTCCGCCTCGTCGGGCAGCCCCACGACGTGGCCTTCGTAGCCCATCACGCCGCGGACCTGGAGTCCGCGGTTCCTGGCCTGCTCGGCCAGCGCCCCGGCCTGCTCCGGCGGGCAGCCGCAGCGGGGCAGGCCGACGTTGACGTCGATGACCACTTCCCTGACCCCGCCGGCCACCGCGGCCTCGATCGTCTCCGGCGAGTCGACGGCCAGCGTGACCCGCGCTCCGCCGGCGACCAGCGCCCCCAGCCGCCGGGCGTCCAGGACCTCGTTGGCCAGCAGCAGGTCAGCGCCCAGGCCGGCCGCGGCCATCCCCTCGCACTCCCTGATCGTGGCGCAGGTGAAGCCGAGGTGCCCGGCGTCGGCCTGGCGGCGGGCCAGCCCGGTGCACTTGTGCGCCTTGACGTGCGGCCGGAGCCGGTCACCGGGCAGGGCCCCGGCCATCCGGGCGATGTTGCGGTCCAGCGCGTCGGAGTCGATCACCAGCGCCGGCGTCGGCAGGTCCGCCAGCCGGGTCATGGCCGCCCGCCGCTGCGACGGAAGAGCTTCCTGCTACGGCCGCGGCACGAGATCAACCTGGCAAACCTCATGCCGCACACCTTCGCACGCGCCCCGCTCACGCCGCCAGCCAACCCCGCAGCCGGGCCGGGGAACCACCTCATGATCGCGGAGGCTTCCCGGTGTCCCGCGGACTCGCACCTGCCGCGATCATGAACGGGGAGCTGGTCCTGGCGGCGTGCTCGCGAACTGGGCTCAGGACGCTGCTGCCTTTGATGTTTGGCCTGTCCCGGCTCCCGGTCTTTTCCGGTCAGCGGATATTTCGCCTTTGCGCAGGCCGGTTTACCGCCCCGGCCAGAGTGTGACCAGTAGTGTCCGCCGCCAGCGCTTCCCGCTCACCTGCCCCGATGGCATTAGCAGCCCAAAAAAAAAGGGCTAACCGCCGAAGGCTCCAGGCCGTTCCCCGGCCAAGGGCCATATCCGAGCAAAGGGAGCGAATCTGTGTCACGTTTCAGGAGGGCGCTGGCCGCTACCACGATGGCCGTAGCAGCGGCAGGCAGCGGGCTGCTCATCGCGGCCGCGGGCGCTGCCCCGGCGTACGCGTCTGCCCCGGCAGCCCCGCACGGGA
>DASVBE010000218.1:0-5771 GCA_036375995.1 Streptosporangiaceae bacterium
CCGCCGCGCCGGCCAGAAGCTAGAGCCGCCTTCAGACCGTCCTGCGCGACAGCCGGGCCGGGCTGACCGCCGCCGGCCTGGCGGCCCAGCCGTAGCCGTCGCCCCAACGGGCTACTTCTGGTCGACCCGGATGTGGAACTTCACGTCGTTGTCCTTCACCGACGTGACGGTCAGCGTGAGGCCGATCTCCGAGCCGTCGCTGGCCTCGAGCTTGCACCGCATCTTGGTGCCCTCGACCGCCTTCAGGTCACCCGGGCAGATGATTGCCTTCGGCCGCTGGCCGACCGTCTTGGTCAGCTCGTCGGAGACTTCCTTCTCGACTTTGTGCCGGTCCACGGACCCGCTTCCGGTACTGCAACCCGCAATCAGCACCGCCCCGCAGGCCAGGGCAACCGGGATGGCAATGCGCATGTTCTGCGTCCCCTCTTTCGCGTGCTGACTGCCCATCCAGGCACGGACTGGCCCGCCGCCCGGTTCACGCCGGCAGCAGCCCGATCGCGTTCCTGGCCCGGGCCAGCGTGGGCGCCGCCAGGTGCTGCGCTCTGGCGGCCCCTTCCCGTGCGATAGACATGAGCTGGCCAGGGTCGGCGCAGATACCGGAATACCGCTCCTGCAGCGGGCCCAGCACCCCGATGACCGCCTCGGCGACCGCCTCCTTGAGCTCGCGGTAGGTATCCAGCCGCCCCGCCGTCGCGGCCGGCGTGCTGCCGGTGCACGCCGCCAGGATCGTCAGCAGGTTCGCCACCCCGGGCCGGCCCGCCGGGTCCCAGACGACCTCGCGGCCGCTGTCGGTCACCGCCCGCGCCACCTTGCGCCGGATCACGTCCGGCGGATCAAGCAGCCGCAGTACGCCCGGTGCCGCGATGGCCGCCGACTTGCTCATCTTCACCGCGGGTTCCTGCAGGTCCATGACCCGCGCGGCGACCTCCGGCGTCACCGCCCGCGGCACCACGAAGGTCTCCCCGTAGGCCTTGTTGAACCGGATGGCCAGGTCACGGGCCAGCTCCAGGTGCTGCCGCTGATCCTCGCCCACCGGCACGGTCGCCACGTCGTAGAGCAGGATGTCGGCGGCCATCAGGCACGGGTAGGCCAGCAGCGCCGCGCGCACCGACGCCTGCTTCGCCGCCTTCTCCTTGTACTGCACCATCCGCCGCAGCTCGCCGTCGTACGCCGTCGCCTCCAGCAGCCAGTGCAGCTCGGTGTGCGCCGGGACCTGGCTCTGCACGAAGATCGTGCACCGGCCGGGGTCCAGGCCCGCGGCCAGCAGCAGGCCCAGCTGCTCCAGCGTGAGCGCCCGGACCGCCGCCGGATCGTGCTCGGTGGTCAGGGCGTGCAGGTCCGCGACGCCGTACAGCGAATCGGCGCCGCGCTGATCGCCCGCCCACTGGCGGATCGCGCCCAGCAGGTTGCCCAGGGTCAGGTGCCCGCTCGGTACGGTCAGCGACAGGGTCCGCGCCATCGAAAGCCCTCCAGCACATGTCGTGCCCCGGCCGTGGGCGGCACAAAAGAGACCGCCTCACCCGAGGCGGCCAGCAGAAGAAACGTGACCTAACAGAGCCGCCTGGTCAGGCGGCCCACCACAGCGTCAGACGACGACCGGTCACGCGGCCAACGATACACGGCACGGCCCGCACCGCTGATTCCGTAATCCATAATCATCATTCACTCCGGTATCTGGCCATTTTTTACGGATTACGGCTCCGGGGGCGCGGGCCACCACCCGGACAGCCAGCAAGCGGGGGTGCCGTAGGCTCAAGCCGTGCTGCCGCCGCTGCCTCCCCCGCCGCCCCGGCGACCGTGCCGCCCGGCGCGCCGGGCGCGCGCCGGGGCCGGCCTGGCCGCGGTGGGCCTGGCGGCGCTGACGCTGGCCGGCTGCGCCAAGTTCAACCAGGCGCTGTCCCAGCGGTGGGTCGACGTCAGCTTCCGGGCCGGCACGACGGTCGCGCAGGTGAAGCAGATCCGGGCGGCGTGCTCGCACGTGCCGAACGTGACGGTCCAGCAGATCCGCCGCCATCAGCCGGCCATCGACATCACCGCGGGCCTGCGGTTCAACACCACCAACGCGAGCGATGCCAACGTGGCCCAGCTGCAGGTCTGCGTGTCGAAGTTCCCCGCGGCGATCGGCTTCAACCCGCAGGACGCCAGCGACAGCGGCGGGTAGCTACCGGGTCTCCGCCGGCCGGAAGAAATGGTCCGCCGCGGCGTCACCAGGGCCCGTGCGGCCCTGCGGGCCTAGCCGGGGCTGGCCCCGCCGAGGCGGCCTCAGGCCTCCACTCTCCCCGGTCATCGGCGCCCGCTATCCGTTCGGCCGGCTCCGTGACGCCATCACGGACCAGGAGAGCGGCCGCATCCCCGGCAAGGTGGTCGTCCCCCTCTGAGGCAGCCTCGCCGTCCGGTCAATCAGGAAGATGGATTACGCATCCGTCCCGCGCGGTCTCGAACCCAGGCTGATCCCCCCGCGCGAGCATGTCGGCGGACATGTGCGTCAGCACCACCCGGCGGCAGGCCAGCTCGGTGCGGTGCGCGGCCAGGTCGGCGAAGCTCAGGTGGTACGGGACCGCCTTGCTGTAGTAGTACGCCTCGGCGATGAGCAGGCCGGCCCCGTCCGCGACGGCTGGCAGCGCATCGGTCCAGGCGGTGTCCCCGGTATAGGCGATGACCTGCCCGCCCACAGTGAGCCGCAGCGCCAGCGGCGGGGCCCCGCTGGGGTGGCTGACCTCGAAACTGGCCACGCCGACGCCGCCGACGGTCGTGCGGCCGCCGGGGACGAGCTCGGTCACCTCCACCCGGAACCGCCGGGTCACGTCCGCGGAGCCGGGGAACAGCACCTCCATCGCCTGGCGGAGCCGGGCCGCGGTGCCCGGCGGCCCGGCCACGGTCAGCGGCCGGGTCCGGCCGCGGAACTGGCCGTCGAGCACGAGGTACGGCAGCCCGCCGAAATGGTCGCCGTGCAGGTGCGAGACGAACACCGTGCCGATCTCGCCCGGGTCCAGGCCGGCCGCCTTCAGCGCGGTCAGCGAGGTGCTTCCGCAGTCCACCAGGAACGCCTCCTGGCCCGGCCGGCGGACGTGAATGCAGGCCTGGTAGCGGCCGCCGCTGCCGAACGCGTCGCCGGACCCGGCAAACGTCACCGTCACGGGCTGGTCCATCAGCGCCGGAGCCTACCGGCGCCGCGAACGAGTCAGCTACCGCGCAGCTGCTGGACGAGGCGCTCGGCCGCGGCCTGCGAGGCGAGCCCGCTGATCTCCACCAGGCCGGCCGGGATCGGCCCTTCCACCACGGGCTGTGCGACAACCCGCCCGTTGACGATGATGGCCAATGAACCGTGCTGAATAAGCCGTGCTGAGTGAACCGTGCCGAGCAGGCGGCTCAGCGTGCCGCGAACAGGATGCGCTCGGCGCGCTGGGTGTCGGTGTACTCGCGGACGCTGGCGATCTTCCCGTCGCGGACCGTGAACACGCCGATGTTGTGGTTGAGGTAGGCGCCGCCGCCGCGGGCGGTCGCGCCCGAGGTCCACTCGGCGACGACCTGGTCGCCCGCGCTGAGCAGGCTGGTGACCTCCAGGGTCAGCGGCGTGCCCGGCTCGAACAGGCCGCCCAGCTGGCCGAGGAAGTCGCCGAGGATCGCGTCGCGGCCGCGCCAGGTGCCGGACAGCGGCAGGTCCCCGGGGCACACCCAGGTCGCGTCGGTGGCAAAGCTGGATGCGATGGCCTCGGTGTCGCCGTCGCGGACGGCCTCGATGTAGCGGGTGACTACCGCGGCCGGGTCGGTGGCGGTCATGACGGGTTCTCCTCTGCTTCCACGGTGAGCACGGCGTTGCCGCGGATGCGGCGCTGGTACAGGTCGGTGAGGGTGGCGGCGGTGGCCGCCCAGCCGGCCACCCGGCCGATCTCCGGGTGCAGCCGTCCGGTGGCCACCAGCCGGACAAGCGTGGCCAGGTCCGGGCCGTACCCGCCGGGCGTGTCCCAGTAGGCGAACGAGCGGATGGTGACCGTCTGCGGCCCGCCGAGGATCGTGAAGAAGTCGAGCGTGGCCGGGGTGCGGCTGGCCTGGCCGAACCAGATCAGCGTGCCGGCCGGCGGGCACCAGCGCCTGCATCACGCTCTCCTTCTCCCGCGGTGGCCCGGCGGCCCGCGGCGACCGGCACGGCCGCGGGCCACCGTGGCAGTCAGCCAACCCGGGCCCGCCCGCGGCGGCCAGCAACGATCCGGCCCGCTTGACAACCAGCGGTTGTCAGCAAAGGTGGGAGGCGTGGATCTGGACCTGGCGCAGGTGCGGGCCTTCGTCGCGGCGGCCGAGGAGCGGCACTTCGGCCGGGCCGCCGCGCGGCTGTTCCTGACCCAGCAGGCGCTGTCCAAGCGGATCGCCCGGCTCGAGGACGGGCTCGGCGTGCGGCTGCTGGCCAGGGACCGGCACGGGGTGCAGCTCACCGAGGCCGGGCAGCGGTTCCTGATCCCGGCCCGCCGGGCCCTGGCCGACGGCGACCAGGCCGTCGAGGCGGCCCGCCACCCGGGCCGGCCGGTCCGCATCGACGTGTGGGGGCACCTCTACCAGCCGATGCGCACTCTCGGGCCGGTCATCGAGGCGGACCCGGAGCTCCCCGCCGAGGTCGGGCAGAGCCGGGACCAGCAGGCCGCGGTGACCGCGCTGCGGCGCGGCGAGCTCGACGCCGCGTTCGGCCGCGTGCACCCGGCCCGCGAGCTAGGGTCCGTTGAGCTGAGCTCGCGGATCGTCCGGCTGGAGCCGGCCGACGCGCTGCTGGCCGACGGCCATCCACTGGCCGGGCGCCCGCAGCTGACCCCTGATCTGCTGCGGGACAGCGGAAGCGTGCTCTACTGCCCGGCGGCGGTCGGCCGGCTGGACTTCCTGGCCCGGTTCGCCCAGTCGTTCGGTATCACGGCCCGGGACGGCGGGGCCAACCTCGGCCTGGACCACCTGCTGGAGAGGCTCCGGGCCGAGCCGGGCACGTTCACGCTGCTGCCGGCCGAGATCGCGGTGCCCGCGGGCACCGGGGTCCGCCAGGTCCCGGTGGCCGGCCCGGTGCCGCTGTACGCCTGGTCGCTGATCTGGCGCAGCCAGGACGACCACCCGCTGCTGCGCACCCTGCTGGAGCGGGCCGTTGCCCTCGGCCGCCAGCGGCGCTGGCTGGACCACGACCCGGCCAGGGACTGGCTGCCCGCCCCCGACCTCCAGTCCCTCCGCCAGCAGACCCGCGCCCGCAACCAGGGCACCCCCGGCCCCGCATGATCACGGAGGTTTCCCGGTGTCCCGCGGACTCGCACCTGCCGCGATCATGATGGGACGTCTGCATGATCGCGGAGGATGGCGGGGGCTGGAGCACCCGCCATCCTCCGCGATCACGAACGGGGAGCTGGTCCTGGCGGCGTGCTCGCGAACAGGGCTCAGGACGCTGCTGCCTTTGATGTTTGGCCTGTCCCGGCTCCCGGTCTTTTCGGGTCAGCGGATATTTCGCCTTTGCGCAGGCCGGTTTACCGCCCCGGCCAGAATATGACCAGTAGTGTCCGCCGCCAGCGCTTCCCGCTCACCTGCCCCGATGGCATTAGCAGCCAATAAAAGGGCGAACCGCCGAAGGCTCCAGGCCGTTCCCCGGCCAAGGGCCATATCCGAGCAAGGGAGCGAATCTGTGTCACGTTTCAGGAGGGCGCTGGCCGCTACCACGATGGCCGTAGCAGCGGCAGGCAGCGGGCTGCTCATCGCGGCCGCGGGCGCTGCCCCGGCGTACGCGTCTGCCCCGGCAGCCCCGCACGGGA
>DASVBE010000239.1:0-13281 GCA_036375995.1 Streptosporangiaceae bacterium
CGGCGAGCGCCTGGGCGTAGCCGGTGACGAGGCTGTCGCGGCTGCCGGCCGCCAGCCAGACGAGCAGGTCGAGCTGGTCCGTGGCCCACAGGCGGCTGGCGAACGCGGCGGCCAGGTGGGTCTTGCCGGTGCCGGCCGGGCCGGCCGGGCCCGCGGGGCCGATGATCACCGTGGTGCCCGGGTGCAGGGCGTCCCATGGCCCCTGGCCGGTCTCCGGCCGCGGGGTGAAGGCACGGTCCGCGAACGGGACGGTGCCGGACCTGACGGGCCAGATCGTGCGCCGGGCCTGGCCGTCTGCCTGCCTGGCCGGCTGGGGCCCGGTGCGCCGGCCGGGCCGGTGTTCTGCGCGCCTGCTCCGCAGGAGCGCGGCCTGCTCACTCATTGAGGAGCTCCTCCAGGTCAGGCAGGTCCTCGTCAACTGCGGGGCGGAGCCCGGCCACGGCGAGCAGCGCGGCCAGCAGGGCGGCGGCGCCGCAGATCAGGAACCCGAGCGAGTACGAGTGGCTGAGCGCGTCGAAGGCCACGTGCTTCAGCGGGTTGAACGGCACCACCGTGCCGTCCAGGGTGGTGACGGTGGCGGGCACGGCGTTGGCGCCCAGCGGTCCCGAGGTGACGGCGTGCACGGCACCCTCCACCTCGGGGCGGGCGGCCGCCGGGACGTGTGCCGGGGAGGCGAGGAACGCGGCGTACGCGTCGCTGAGCGCCGGGTGGGCGTCCAGTTGCTGGCGGATCCCGGCGGCGGCCTGGCTGAGCGCGACCGCCCCGATGATCGCCGGGCCGAGCGTGAAGCCGAAGTCGCGGAGCATGTTGGTCGTGCCGCTGGCCATCCCGGCAAGATGGTTGGGGGCGGTGTTCACCGCGATGAGCGTCAGCGCCGAGAGGGACAGCGCGAAGCCGGACCCGACCAGGATGAACGGGGCTATGACCGGAACCAGAGCCAGCTCGGCGGCCGGGATCGTGGCCAGCCACAGCGCGCCGCAGGCCATCAGCAGCAGCCCGGCAACCAGCGGCCACTTGGGGTTGTGGCGTTTCAGCAGGCGGATCGTGAGCGGCAGCTGGACGAGCGCGGTGGCGTGGAGGAACAGGAACGCGACCGAGGTCTTCAGCGGGCTGAATCCCTGGATCGCGGACAGCCGGATGCTGGTCGAGTAGGCCGTTCCGAGGAACGCGAACATGCCGATGATCGTGACCGCGGAGGCGACCGCGAAATTGCGGTTGTAAAAGAAATCGAGGCGCAGCAGCGGGGCTTCTGACCGCCGTTCCACAATGATGAACAGGGTCAGGAAGACCGCGAATATCAGGAACCCGGCCAGTACCGGCCCGCTCCGCCAGCCGTCGCTCGGCCCCTGAACGAAGGCGTAGAGCAGGGCAAACAGCGCCACCGCGATCGTTATCTGCCCGGCCCAGTCCAGCGACCGGCCTTCCGGGGACGAGGAGCCCTGCGCGGCGATGGCCGAGACGAGGGCGCTGATCAGGGCCAGGGCCAGCACTACCAGGAAGGCCCATTTCCAGCCGGCCAGCGGATCGGAGCCAAAACGGAATCGCGCGGCGAGACCGCCGAGAAGCGGTGAGAGGCAGCTGCCCATCGACAGGGCCGCCGCCCAGATCGACACCGAGCGGGCCCGGGCCGAGGCGGAGTACGTGCCCGCGGCGATCATGGCCAGGCTGGTCGGGAAGATGGCCGCCGCGCCGAGCCCGGAGATGACCTGGCCCGTCCACAGCACCGCCAGGCGGCTGCCGCCCGCCGGGGTCGACACGCCGATGGCCAGGCCGACCGCGAGCATGAGCGCGCCGCCGACCAGCAGCCGCTTGCGGCCGAAGAGGTCGCCGAGCACGCCGAAGGTCAGTTCCAGGACGCAGACCGGGACCAGGAACGCGTCTGATATCCAGGTGAGCTGGGCCGAGCTGGTGGCGAGGTCCTGCTGGAAAAGCCCGTTGAGCACGGCCGGGATAGCCAGCGCCATCTGCGCGACGACGACCGCGAGTACCGCGGCAATCAGCGTGCCGGTCCGCATGACATACATCCGAGATGGGACGTATGTCAGGGTTCTGACGCTCTTGAGATCTTCCACGCAGCCTGCCCCCCACCAGGAATCATGAACCTCCGGGGTTCGGCACTAGATACTGGCACCGCATCGAGGCATTAGCCATGATTTACGGTAATCAAATTCGAAATTCCCGGCATGCCGAACATGGCGTGCATATCCGGCTACTTACGGTTGATAAGAGCGAGCACGTTCTCCAGGACGGGGACGGCTTCTTCCCTGGCGGCGTAGCTGGTGATGCCGAGTTCCTCCGCCTGCCGGGCAAGCTGGCCGGCCATCTCCTCGTGGCTGCCGATGAGCAGGAAAGGCGTCCCGGCCACGTCCTGCGCCGTTGCCCCGGAGATCTTGGCGCTGATCTCCCTGGCGGCCGCCGCCCGGTCGTCTGTCAGCCGGACGACCTGCACCAGGGCCTCGATGACCGGCCGGCGGCCCGCCTGCCGTGCCTCGTCCCGGACGAGCTGCAGCTGACGGTGCCGTTCGGCCTGCGACCACCGGACCTCATGACGATGGCCATCGGGGAGGGTGCGGCCCAGCCCGCTGAGCCCGACCACCTCGGCTAGCCGGGCGGCGGTGCGGAGGATGAGCGGGTGCCCGCCGCCGATGGCGAGCCGGACCCGGCCGTCGGCGGGCAGGCCGTCGAGCCGCGACTCGCGCAGCGTCAGGTGCTGGCCATTCTTTGTCACCGTACGGCCCTGGAGCAGGGCGATCACCGCCTCGGCGAACTCGGCCAGGCGCCCGGCGCGTTCGCCGGGGCTGGGCCGGTCCCGGCCGATGTCCGCCCACTCGCGCGGGGTGTGGCCCGCGCCGATGCCCAGCAGGACCCGGCCCGGCGCGAGGATGTCGAGGGTGGCGGCGTCGGCGGCCACGTGCATGGGCTCGCGGACACCGGCCTGGGCGACGCAGGTGCCAAGCCCGAGGGTCTGCGTGACCGCCGCGGCGGCGCCCAGCGCGGGCCACGGTGACGCCCCGCAGCCGGGATGGTCAGCGGCCAGCAGCGCGCGGAATCCCCCGGCCTCCAGCCGGCGCGCCAGGCCGAGCCAGGATCCCGGGTCCGCTGGCGCCGCAAGGATGCTGATCTCAATGCCCGGCATGGCTTCACGCTGCGCGCGGGGCCAGGCCGGGGCAAGGGTTTCAGCGCCCAGCGAAAGACCGGCCGCGCTTCCGGGTCACGCGCTTCCGGGTCACAGGTGCGCTGACAGCCAGGCGTGCACCTCGGGGACACGGTTCTGCAGCAGCGTCAGGTGCCCGTCGTCATCGGTCAGCCGCGGCTCGACGCCTGGGATGTGCGCGGCCAGCCATTCACCGTGGCTGAACGGAACGAACATGTCCTGCCTGCCGTGCAGCAGCAGGACCGGGACCGCGATGCTGGCCAGGTCGAACCCCCACGGCCTGGTGACCATGCAGCCGTCGTCGATCCAGCCCTGGCTGCCGGGCGCCAGGCCGTCATGCGTGGATGACGCCAGGTACCCGGCCAGCTCGCCGGTCAGCGCGGCGGCATCTGTCGGCGTGAGAAGTGATTCCATCGCCTTGGCCATCTCCTCCGGCGGCGTGGCCAGCAGCTCCGCACGGTCCTTCTCGGCCTTGGCCCGGGACGCCGCCGCATCGGTCAGGGCCAGGCGCATGTCATCGACGTTGTCCTGGCCCATGCCCGCGAAATAGTCCAGGCCGTCAGCGCCGTACGGGGCCGGCGAGGCGAGCGCGGCGGCGGCGGTCACCAGATCCGGGAGCAGGGCGGCGCACGCCAGCACATGCGGGCCGCCGCCGGAGATGCCCCACATGGCCAGCCGCCCGATGCCGAGCTCAGCGCAGATCACGCGGACATCACCGGCGCAGTCGGCGACGGTTCGTCCCGGCTGGGGCGAGGATCCTCCGTACCCCGGCCGGTCATAGCTGATGAGGCGCAGCCCGCGGGCGGCGGCATCCCGCACGTTCGGGCTGTAAAGGTGCCGGGAGTTCGGCGTGCCCATGTGGACCAGGACCGGCCGGCCAGCGGGATCACCGCAATCCTCGACAGCCAGCGTCCGGCCGTCCGGAGTGCGGACTTCGCGTCCCATACTGTCTCCTTCGCTAGTAGCGCTGCTGCTCAGGTGAGCAGCAGCGTGGTGACGGTGGCGGCGAGGCCGGCCACGGCCAGCCCGGCGCCGGTGCGGACGAACGTGCGCATCGGCACCACGGCGTCGTAGGAACGGCAGCGCTCGAACCACAGCAGGGTGGCCAGCGACGCCCACGGCGTGATGATGGGGCCGACGTTGGTGCCGATGAGCAGGGCCAGCAGCTGCTCGTGATGGCTGAACGGGATGACGGCCTCACCCGCCACGTACGCGGGCAGGTTGTTGACCGCGTTGGACAGCCCGGCGCCGGTCGCGGCCGCGCGCAGCGCGCCCACCGCGCCATCCCCGGTGCCGATCAGCGCCTGGGTGACGGTGCCGAGCCCGTGCAGGCTCACGGTCTGCACCACCAGGAAGAGCCCGATCACGAAGATCAGCAGCCGCCACGGGATCAGCCCCGGCCGCAGGACCACCCGCCTCCGCACCGCGAACGCGGCCAGCACGGGCGCCGCGGACAGCGCGGCGGCGTAACCGAGCTCGATCCCGGTAGTGATGATCACGGTGATGAACAGCAGGCAGGCCAGCGCGGCCACCCAGAACAGCACCGGGTCGTCCGGCCACCGCGGCAGCGGCGGGTCGTAGCGGTCGGCGCCGCGCGCTCCGCGGCGCCAGAAGAACACCCAGAGGAACACCATGGTCACGGCGATCGAGACCAGCTGCACGGGCCACATCCGGCTGGCGAACTCGGCGGGCGGCAGCCCCACCCGGTTCGCCGCGAGCAGGTTGGTCAGGTTGGACACGGGCAGCAGCAGGCTCGCCGTGTTGGCCAGCCACACCGTGGTCATGGCCAGCGGGATCACGGCGATGCCGGCCTTGCGGGCCAGGGCCAGCATGACCGGCGTGAGCAGAACCGCGGTGGTGTCGAGGTTGAGCACGGTGGTGGTGGCGGCGGCGAAGACCACGCAGAGGACGAAAAGAGCCGCGTAATTGCCGCGCGCCAGGCGCGCCACCCGGACCGCGATCACGTCGAAGACACCGGCGTCGGCGGTCAGTTCGGCCAGCACGATGACGCTGCCGAGAAAGAGCAGCAGCGGGAGGATCCGCCGGATCGTCGCGCTGGCCTCATGGTGCGGGAGCAGGCCGGTCGCCACGAAGATCAGGCCGAGGACGAGCAGGACAGCGGTGATCCAGTCCAGTACCGGCCGCCGCGCCGCCGCCGCGCGCCAGCGCGGCCCTAGCCCGGCTGGCACTGCCCCGGCTGGCACTGCCCTGGTTTTCGCTGGCCCGGTCTGCGCAGCCCCGCTGTGAGCCGCCTGGTTGGGGTCGGCAGAGGGCACACCGGTCATCGTTGCATAGCGCCAGGGTTCCAGCGAGGACGGCATGTATCACGGAAACCTGGCCGGTCCCCATAATCCAGGGGATACCGAGACCATGGGGCCGGGTGATACTGAGGCTATGAGCGGGTCAGCCGTGGCCAGCAGAACGGACGGGCCGATCCAGATTTTCGTCAGCTATTCGTCCGCTGACGAGCGATGGGCCACCTGGATGGCCTGGGAACTCGAAACCGCGGGTTACCGGGCCATGCTGCAGGCCTGGGACTTTGTGCCGGGCACGAACTTCATCGAGTTCATGGACCGTGGCGTCAGCCGGTCCGCCGCCGTCGTCGCGGTGCTCTCCCGGCGCTACGTGGACTCCCCTTACGGGCGGCTGGAGTGGCAGGCGGCCCTGCAGGCCGACAAGGGCAACCCGACCGGCAGGTTAGTAACCGTCCGGGTCGAGGACTGCCAGGTTGACGGGCTGCTCGGCATCATCACCTACATCGACCTGGTGGGCGTGACCGACCAGCACCAGGCCCGCGCGCTGCTGCTCGACCGCATCCGGCACGCGCTCGCCGGGCGGGCCGAACGGCAGGAGGTCGCGTACCCGCCCACGAGTCAGGCCACCACGGGTCAGGCCACCACGGGTCAGGCCACCACGGGCCAGATCACCACGGGCCAGATCACCACGGGCCAGATCACCACGGGCCAGATCACCACGGGCCAGGTCCGGCCCCCGGCGGAACGGCCGGCGCGGACGGCGCCCGTCATGCCCACGGCGGCGGCGCCACGGGGCCGCCGGTCACCGGCCACCGCGCCGGCCTACCCGCCGACGCTGCAGGCCACCGCCGGGCCGCGCGCCGCGATCACCCTGCTGCAGGTGGCCGGGCCCCGGTTCGGGCCCGGGCCGGACGGCGCGGGTGACCGGCTGTCTGCCGCCGGGCTGCAGGAACGGATCTGGGCCGACGTGACCAGGCGCACGGCCGCCGGCCTGCCCCGGCCCGACCTCATGGTGGTCACCGGCGACCTGATGGAGACCGGCAGCCTGCGGGAGAGCGAGGAGGCCCTGGAGTTCCTCACCGGGCTCCGCGCGCTCCTCGGCCTGGAGCCGCAGCACCTGGTGATCGTTCCCGGCCTGCACGACATCACCCGGGCGGCCTGCCGCGCGTACTTCGCCAGCTGCGAGGCCGACGACATGGAGCCGCAGCCGCCGTACTGGCCCAAGTGGCGGCACTACGCCAGCCTGTTCCATGAGCTCTACCGCGGTCTCGACGGCGCTGTCTTCGAGAGCGCGCAGCCCTGGACGCTGTTCGAGATGCCGGACCTGCGCGTGGCGGTCGCCGCGCTGAACTCGACGCTGGCCGGCAGCCACCGGCCCGACGACGAGTACGGCTGGGTTGGCGAGGAGCAGGCGGACTGGTTCGCCGGGCAGCTCGCTCCCCTTGAGGAGGCCGGCTGGCTCCGGATAGCCGTAATCCGTCATGCTCCATCAGCTGGACAGCACGAATCGCTCCTGCGTGACGCCGGCACGTTTGACCGTTTGCTGGGGCCACGGCTCAGCCTGCTGCTGCACGGCCCGCGGCCCGGCGGCGGTGCGGCCCTTCAGCTTGGCTCCGGCCTGATCGCGGTGCCCGCGGCGGCTCCTGGCCAGCACCAGTTCCTCCGGATCACCGCGGATGGCCTGGACCGCTGGGGCGACCACCACGGGGATGTCCCCGCCCCGGTGCGGCTGTCCTGGCGATGGCCCGCGACGGGCGGCACGTTCCCCGCGGACGGCACCGGCCCGCGCGACCCAGCGGAGGGCGGCCTGGCCGAGGGCGCGGTCCCGCCGCCCGAGCCTGAGCGGGCCGCGGACCCGGCCAGCCTGCTGCTGGACCGGATCGCCGAGGTCTGCGAGACCCGCCACGAGAAAGCCAAGATCCGGCGGGTCGACGCCGACCTGCCGCACCTGCTGGTCACGCACCAGGAGGACGGGTTCATCCGGCAGTGGCGGATCGCCGCGCACGCGGGAGAACCGGGACGCGACGAGCTGGCCGCGTTCCTGCGGCTGGTCCACACCGGGCAGCCCGAACCCGGTTCCGAGCTGGTCTACGAGGGCCCGCAGCCGCCCCGGGTGCTCCGCGAGGAGGCTCAGCGGCGCGGCGTGCGGCTGCGCAGCTTCACTGAGTTCCAGGGCCTGATCGACCTGCGCGACTACGTGGCCAACCAGACCGCCAGGATCAGCGCCGATCCCCTGTACCCGCCCCGCCTGTACGTCCCGCAGCGGTTCCGCGAGCTCGGCCGGCCGGGCCGCGGGGTTCGCGACGACCTGGCCGACGAGCTGCTGTCCCAGATCTCGGCCGACCACGGCCGGTTCGTCCTGGTGCTCGGCGACTTCGGGCGCGGCAAGACGTTCGCGCTGCACGAGGCCGCCCGCCGGATCCCGGTCGAGCTGCCGCACCTGGTGCCGATCCTCATCGACCTGCGGGCCCTGGACAAGGCGCACACCGTGGACGGGCTGGTCGCCGCGCACCTGGCCAACTACGGCGAGGACTTCATCGACCTCAAGGCGTTCCGCTACATGCTCCGGCAGGGACGCATCGTGCTGCTGTTCGACGGCTTCGACGAGCTGGTCACCCGGGTCAGCTACGAGCGGGCCGCGGATCACCTGGAGACGCTGCTCCAGGCGGCCGAGGGCAGCGCGAAGATCGTGGTGGCCAGCCGGACCCAGCACTTCCGGTCCCATGAGCAGGTGCTGACCGCCCTCGGCGAGCGGCTGGGCGCGCTGCCGAGCCGGCGGGTGCTCTCGATCGAGGACTTCACTCCCGCGCAGATCCGCGCCTACCTGGTCAACCGCTACGACGGCGACGAGCAGGCGGCCGACGAACGGCTGCGGCTGCTGCGCGGCATCCAGGACCTGCTCGGGCTGTCCACCAACCCGCGCATGCTGTCCTTCATCACCGAGCTGGACGAGAGCCGGCTCCGGGCGGTGGCCGGGATGCAGGAGACGATCAGCGCGGCCGCGCTGTACGAGGAGATCCTCAGCACCTGGCTCAGCTATGAGGAGCGGCGCACGCAGGGGGTGCCGGGGACGCCGGGCGGCCTGAAGCGCGAGCACCTGTGGCGGGCCGTCACCATTCTCGCGATGCGCATGTGGGAAACGGGCGAGCCCCTGCTCCGGCCCGCCGCCCTCAACGAGGTTGCGGATACGCTCACCGGGCTCGCCGACGGCCAGCTCTCGCTCCGCCAGCGCGCGCACGCCGTGGGCTCGGGCTCGCTGCTGGTGCGGACCGACGCAGGGCTGTTCGGGTTCATTCACGCCTCGGTCGCGGAGTGGCTGGTCGCCGCGGAGATCGGCCGGCAGCTGGTGGGGGGCACGGCCCGGCCGGCGCCGCTGTCCGCCCGGCCGCTGTCGCAGCTGACCGCCGACTTCCTCTGCGATCTCGCGGGCAGCCAGGCCTGCCGGGCGTGGGCCAGCCGGATCCTGGCCGACCCGGCGGCCAGCGAGGTGGCCCGCGCCAACGCGCTGAAGGTCAGCACCCGGCTGCGGACCCCTTCCCAGACCGACCTGCGCGGGGCCCTGCTGCGGGGCGAGGACCTCTCCTACCGGGAGCTGGCGGGCGTCGACCTGACCGGCGCCGACCTGACCGATGCCGTCCTGGTCGGCGCGAACCTGACCGGGGCCATCCTGCGCGACGCCACGCTGGCGGGCGCCCGGCTGGACGAGGCACGGCTGCCCGGCGCGGATCTCAGCGGCGCCAACCTGACCCGTGCCCGGCTCGCGCGCGCCGACCTGCGCGGCGCCTCCGTGGCCGGCAGCAGGTGGGTTCGGGCTGCACTTGTGGAGGCTACGGTGGACGCGGAGCTGGCCAGCGCCCCCGAGCTGCGCGGAGCCGCCAGGACTCCAGGGCACCGCGTCGAGGTGCAGCTCGCGCCCGCGGTGATCGGCGTGCCGTACGGCTTCCACCACCAGACGAGCAGGCTGCCCGCGCACCTCGCCTACAGCGCGGACAGCGACCTGCTGGCCATCGGCAGCGACGACGGCGCCGTGCTGATCTGCGACGCTATCTCCGGCCTGCCCGTGCGCACGCTGTACGGCCATCGCGGGCGGGTCTACGCGGTCGCGTTCGGCGGCGGCGACAGCGTGCTGGCGACCGGGGCCAGCGACGGGACGGTCCGGCTGTGGGACCCGGCGACCGGTGACTGCGTGGCGGTGCTGGAGGGCCATCGCGACGGCGTGTGGCCGATGGCGCTGAGCCCGGACGGCTCGCTGCTGGCCACTGGCGACGGCGACGGCGTCCTGCGGCTCTGGGACGTCCGGTCGCGCCGGGTGCGGTGCACGGTGCCCGGTCACAGCCCGCCCATCTTCGCCGCTGCCTTCAGCCCGGACGGGGCCTTCCTCGCGGTCGGCGACGGGGCCGCGCTGCGGGTGTACGAGGCCGCCTCCGGTGACCCGGTGCGGGAACTGGGCGGTCACCGCGGCCCGGTGTACCGCGCCGCGTACAGCCCTTCCGGCGACGTGCTGGCCACCGGTGACAGCGGCGGGACCGTGCGGCTGTGGGATCCCGCGTCCGGCGAGCTGCGCCACCAGCTGGACGGCCACCGCCGCGCCGTCTACGCGCTGGCGTTCCACCCGTCAGGGACGCGGCTCGCCAGCGGCGACCGGGACGGGCAGATCCGGCTGTGGGACCCGGCCGCCGGCCAGCCCGCGGGCCTGCTGGCCGGGCACCAGGCCGCGGTGTACTGCGTCGTGTTCAGCCCCGGCGGCGACCTGCTGGCCAGCAGCGACAGCGGCGGGAACATCCAGCTCTGGGACGCGGCGACCGGCCAGTCCCGGCACCAGCTGAGCGGGCACAAGGCGTCGGTCTGGCCGATGGTCTTCCGGCCCGACGGCGGCCAGCTGGCGACCAGCGGCAACGACGGCACGGTCCGGCTGTGGGACCCGGCCACCGGCCAGCGCCGGCACGTGCTGCGCGGGCACGGGCGGCGGATCACCGGGGTACGGTTCAGTCCGGCCGGTGACCTGCTCGCCACCTGCGGCAACGACGGCATCGTGCGGCTCTGGCAGCCGGGCACGGGCCAGCGGCTCAGGGAGCTGGCCAGCCCGGCCGACCGGCTGGTCTCGGTGCTGTTCAGCCCGGCCGGGAACCGGCTCGCCACCGCGGGCGGCAGCGGCCGGGTCTACTTCTGGAACGCCGCGTCCGGCACGTTCGAGCGCGAGCTGAACGTCGACACCGATCATCTGTGGGCGGAGGCTTTCTCCCCGGATGGCAGCGTGCTGGCCACGGCCAACGACGACGACACGGTGCGGCTGTGGTACTGCACGACCGGGCGGCACTTCCGGACGTTCGCCGAGCACCGGGGACGGGTGCGGTCCATCGCGTTCAGCCCGGACGGCGCGCTGGTGGCGACCGGCTGCGACGACCGGGTGGTGCGGCTCTGGGATTTCGAGTCGGGCGACTGCCGGGCCACGCTGGCCGGGCACACCGACCGGGTTTACTCGGTCGTGTTCAGCCCGGACGGGGCGGTGCTGGCCAGCGCGAGCAACGACGGGACGGCCCGGCTGTGGGATGTCGCGGCGGGGGTTCCGCGGCACACGCTGGCGGCGAACCGGGGCCGGCTGTGGTCGGCCGCGTTCAGCCCGGACGGCACCATGCTCGCCACCGCGGGCGATGACCTGTCCGTGCGCCTGTGGGACGTGGGCACCGGGGAGCACCTGCATACGCTCATCGGCCACAGCCGGCGCGTCTGGTCGGTTGCCTTCAGCCCGGACGGCACGCTGCTGGCGAGCGCGGGCGACGACGGGGCGGTCGGGTTGTGGGATACCGGCGGCCGCGAGCCACCGCGGCTGCGGCTGACTTTGCTGGGCCTGCCTGAAGGGTGGGCGGCGCTGGCCAGCGACGGCCGGTACAAGCAGGAGGGCGAGATCGCCGGCCAGTTCTGGCACGTTGTCGGCATGTGCCGGTTCGGCAGCGGTGAGCTGGACCCGTACCTGCCGACGGTGCGCCGGCTGCCGCTGGACGCGGAATTCTGAGGCCGATGCCGGGCACCAGGCCCCAGACGCGTCCGGCTGGCATCCATTCAGATCCGGGTGCCGTTGCCGCGCGTCAGCGGGCCGGGCTGCTGCCGTCCCAGGTGAGCCGCCCGTCCCAGGCGACCTTGCCGCCCTGGATGACGAGTTCCGCCTGCTGCAGGCACTCGATGTCCTGCAGCGGGTCGCCGGTCACGGCCACGATGTCGGCGGCCGCGCCCGCCTCGAGAACGCCGGCCGTCCCGCCGAGCCCGAGCAGTTCGGCCGCCCGCACCGTGCCGGCCCGCAGCGCGTCCGCGGCGGGCATGCCGAGCCTGGTCATCTCGGTGAACTCCTCGGCCTGATGGACCCTGGTCCACTCGAACCCGCCGACGTCGGTGCCGAATACGATCCGGACCCCGGCTTCCAGGCAGTTGACGAAAGACCGCTTATGCGCGGCCACCACCGCATCGGAGATCATCGAGCCGTGCGCGGCATGCTCCCGGAACACCAGAAGGGTCGGCACGAAGGCGGTTCCCTTGGCCGCCATCTCCGCCGCCAGATCGGGTGAGATAGCCAGACCATGATCGATGGAGTCGACCCCGGCGGCCACCGCCAGCTTCGCTCCGCTGAGGGTCAGCGCGTGGGCGGCGACCTTGCGGCCCTGCCGGTGCGCCTCGTCAACCAGCGCGTGGACTTCCTCCTCGGTCCACACCAGCGGGCCGTCGCAGTAGCCGTCCGGGTCCGCGGGCGCGCTGAAGCCCTCGCTGACGTAGATCTTCAGGACATCGATCCCGTAGGCGATCTGGGTCCGCACGGTCTCGCGGCAGGCGACCGGGCCGACGGCACTGTCGATGCCGACCGGGAACGTCATGCTGTGCGGCAGGCCAGGCAGCGGATAACGGCCGATCGACCGGATGGCGGGCCCGGCGACGATCATCCGCGGACCGGGCACCAGGCCCTCCCGCGCGGCGTCGCGCAGGCCGATGTCGTAGTAGTCGGCGCCTTCCGTGCCAAGATCGCGGATCGTGGTGAAGCCGTGCCGGAGCGAGACGGCCATCGCCTGGACCGCGCTGGCCGCCTTGTGGCCGGGGTTCTCCTCCACCATCTGCCGCGCCAGTTCCAGCTCGTTCGAGCTGGTGCGCAGCAGCACATGGGTGTGCGCGTCGATGAGCCCGGGCAGCAGGCTGGTCCCGGGCCGCTCCAGCACCGGCCAGCCGTCCGGCGCGGCCTGGGTGAGGCCGGCGATGCGCCCGTCCTCGACGAGGACCACCGTGCCGTCCGCCCAGGCCCCGGCCCGGGCGTCAAACACCCGGTCGCCGGCGACCGCGAAACGTGACCCAGCTACCGAACCCGGTCCAGCGGAAGATCCCGTCATGCCGACCATGATGGCACGGCGCCCGGTTCAGATGATCATGACTTGGGGCGTTTCTGCTGGCAGGCCGGTGACTCCTGGCGCGGCGCAGTCAGGTCCGGACGTAACAGACAAGGCAAATCCGCATCCTCCGGGATGACCTGCGAGATACGCGTCGCCGCCACCCAGAGCCACGGCCCGGGCAAAGCCGCCGAGCCGGCTACCAGGAGCCGCTGTCCAGTGCGGGGGTGATCGCGGCCAGGCCGCGCACCACCGGGTTCTCCAGCGTGCCGATCCCGCTGACCGATATCCGCACGACGTGGCCCTCGTCCAGCGTGAAGGGCATCGGCGGCACCAGGCAGGTACCGGTCGACAGCACCACGCCCTCCGGGTGGACGTCAGCGAACATCAGGTAACCGATGAGCTCGTCGTAGCGCCGGCGCAGCTGCGCGGTGCTCGCGGTCCCGGTCCACTCCGCCGTGCCCGCTCGCGAGATCGTCAGCTCGATGGACAGCGCGTACGGATCGCT
>DASVBE010000246.1:0-9619 GCA_036375995.1 Streptosporangiaceae bacterium
GCCCGTGCGCACGAGGCCGCAGGCGATTGCCAGCTGAGGGCGGCACGCCGCGGCGGGCCGAGACCGGCTGAAGGCGGGCCAGCCCGCGCCTGGTGGGCCAACCCAGTTGGCCGGGAACGAGTGTCACATGAGTCCGCCAAAGCGAGTTTTCAATCTACGGCCCGCGATCACCGCTGGGCTGGCTCTGGTCGTGGTGAGCAGCGCGTGGGCGCTCGGCGCATGGGCGATTGCCTATCTGGTCGTGCGGCGGGCCAGGGTCGGCAAGCTCTGGGTCGGGGAGCTTGAGATCGGTCAGCTGACCGTCGGGCGGCTCGACGTCCGTGAGGACAGCCATACCGAACCGGGCAAGGCGGCAACCACGCGGGCCTGAGGCCGGTCGCCGGGTGGCGGCCGTATGGGGATGCCCGCCTGGTCCCGCCGTGCTCTGCCTGCAGGTGAGGGTTATGACCGATGCGCCAGCTCCTGTCCAGGGCCCATTGAGGAAGCCGGGTGTCGGCCGTCGACGCCGTGCTGCGATACGCGTCCAGCCGCTACCGACCAAGATACGAGTGGCCTCTCGACGTGACAGCTACCCCGGCGACAGACTAGCCGCAGCTAGCGGCAAAGCACCGCGCAGATCGGCCTGATCGCGCCACTATGAACCGCGCCGGTGAGTCCGGAGACTCCGGACTCACCGGGGCGACTCAGTCTGGGGCGAGTCGCCGCCTACGTACGTGCCTGTTATCAGCGGAGAGCTGGCCGTCGAGCGGCGCTGTGTTGACGCGGCGAGCACTTGCGTGCGGGCAGGGCCCTCGTTCAGCGGCCCATGGGGCCTGAACCGGTGGGCTGGCCTGCGCGGCCATCTGCTGGCCTTGGCTGGCTCGTAGGCGGAGGGCTACGGCACCGGGTGCCAGCGGGAAGAGCCGGCACTTGCGCCCCGGCTGTCTTGTCACACGGCCAGGAGGGTGCTGGACTGGGCCGATGACCAGGCGGTCGCGGCGCCGGGACCAGGATGGGCCAGTGGTGCCCCCAGCGGCAGGGCCGCTGGGCGTGCCCGCTGACCCGGCTGGCCAGGGGCCGGGTCAGGGGCTGCAAGCCGCCATCCGCCGGTGGCGGGCGCAGCGGCAGCTGCGGCGCGCCGAACTGCGGGAGACCAAGGTCATAGCCCGGGAGAACTTGCGGGACTTTAAGAGATCCACGGGTGACGAGCCTGGCCCGCCAGCGGGCATGTTCTAGGCCAGCGCGGCACGGGCACGGACTGCTCCGGAGTTGCGCGTGGCTGGTGGGAGCCAGCTAAGGGAGCCACCCGGGCGAGCCGGTTCGGTTTTCTGCTGGCTCAGGATCTAGGTCTGGCGCTGTGCGCCTTCGGCGAGGATCGGCCACACGCCGGCGTGCCCACGGGCAGGTGCGAACGAGTGGACCCATGCAGCCTGGCCGCTCATACGTCGTATTCGACCTAAGATGGCGCCGCCGCGGCCTCGGGAGTCACGACATCAACGCGTCGGTGCACGGTTCGTGGGCATAGGGACGGCCTCCCAGGGGCTGGGGCGGCGGCGGCCTCTAACCTGCAGCCGGGAAAGCTGTCACTCGCTTCCCATAGATATCCGCGTAGGCATAAGGACCCGTCCAGCCCAATCCATGACCCCGGGCGCGCTGCTGCCCGCTGTCCACGTCAGTCCGAAGAACTCGAAGGCAAGAAAGCTACTGCCACCGCCTGAGCCCATAGCCGAAGGGGTAACCGAGGCATAGGGCAGGTCAGGGAGCCAGCTCAAGCCGGGGCAGCCCCCCACGTCCCCGGAGGTCAGGCGGCGGGCGAGGGGGCCTGTAGGCCGGGTTCTGTGCACCCGCCGAAGCGGGCCGACGGCCATCCATCTGGGACTGCCATTGCTGACAGCCTCATGCGGCTACCCGCGAGCTCAGGCGGGCACGCCCTCAAACGCTCGCGCAGGCACCAGGCCCCGAAGGGCCCGGTGCCATCTTGCCTAGCTCCAGGTGGGGTTTACCGAGCCACCTGGGTCACCCCAGGTGCTGGTGGTCTCTTACACCACCGTTTCACCCTTACCGCCGGACGGGTCCGGCGGCGGTCTGTTTTCTGTGGCACTTTCCCGCGGGTCGCCCCGGGTCGGCGTTACCGACCACCCTGCCCTGCGGAGCCCGGACCTTCCTCAGCGGGACCTGGTCACCCAGGACCCGCCGCGGCCGCCCGGCCACCTCGCCCGCCGCTGCCCTGAGGATAGCGGTTCCGCCGCCTCAGTAGTGGATCGCGCCGACCGCCTCAGTAATGGATCGCGCCGACCGCCCCGCCGCCTGCTGCGATGGCGTCCCCGGTGATCGCCACGCTCCGCGGCGACGCCAGGAAGGCGATCACGTCGGCCACCTCCGCCGCCGTCACCAGGCGGCCGATGACTACGCCCCGGGCCAGCACGGCAGCCGCCTCCGACTCAGAAATGCCCCGCGCCGCGGCCAGAGCCGCCAGCGTCTCCGGGGTCCGCTCGGTCACCGTGAAGCCCGGATGGATCACCGTGACGTTCACGCCCGCAGGACCCAGCTCGTCGGCCAGGTTCTTGGTCAGCGCAGCCACCGCGACGTTGCGCACCGACCCGACCGCGGACATCGCCTGGCGCGCCGCCAGCCCGCTGATGTTGATGATCCGGCCCCACCCCTGGGCCACCATGTGCGGCGCGACCGCCCGGGCAAACCGCAGATACCCCGCCACCTTGGTGTCGATCTCGCGGAGAAGATCCTCGTCCGTGATATCCGCCAGCCCCAGCCGCGGCCCCGGCTTGGCCGGCTCAGCCGCCGCGTTGACCAGGATGTCCACCCCGCCGAGACCCTCGGCGACCTGCGCAACCGCCGCCCGGACCGAGCCGTCGTCCGTGCTGTCCCCCACCACCGCCAGCACCCGCCGGCCATGACCGGCCGAACCGGCCACCGCCTCACACGCCGCAGCAAGCCTTCCCGCGTCCCTGGCCACAAGAGCCACGTCAGCGCCCTCGGCCGCCAGCGCATGCCCGGCCGCCAGGCCTATCCCCCGGCTGCCACCCGTGATCAGCGCCCGCTTGCCCGCCAGCTGAAGATCCATGCCGACGATCCTGCCACCATAGCCTCCGGCGGCCAGGCCCAGCCGGGCCCAGCCGGCCCGAAAGGGCGCGGACCGCCGCCAGCACCCACCGCGCGTAGCCCCCCGCCCGGCATTGCCTGCATACTCGTTCAGTACAGCCCAGGCGAGGGAGGCGGGCCGGATGAGCACAACCATGACGGACCGGTGGGGTGTCCCGGTCCAGGGCGCCACGCCGGACGGGATCGCGGCTCTGGACGACGCGGTCGAGAGCCTGCTGGCTCTGGCCGGCGACCCGATCGGAGCGGCCGAGGCCGCCGTGGCCGCCGCGCCGGACATGGTCCTCGGCCAGATCTACCGGGCCTACCTCGCCCTCTACGGCACCACCGCGGAAGGCGTCGCCGAGGCCGCCAAGCTCCTGGCCAGCCTCGACGCCGACACCAGCCCCGGCACGAGCCTGCCGGGCCGCGAGGCCCTGCACCTCCGCGCCGCCCGGTCCTGGGCGGCCGGCGACCTCACCACCGCCACCCGCGCCCTCGAGCGTGCCCTCATCATCAACCCCCGCGACGCGCTCGCCCTGAAGGTCGCCCAGGACCTGTACTTCTTCCTCGGCAGCCGCCTGGACCTGCGCGACGTCGCCGCCCGCGTGCTCCGCTCCTGGCCCGAGGGCCAGCCCGGCTGGGGCTATGTCCAGGGCATCTACGCCTTCGGCCTGGAGGAGAACGCCGACTACCGGCAGGCCGAGAACCGCGCCACCGCGGCCCTCGCCGACAACCCGCGGGACGTCTGGTCGGTCCACGCGCTCGCCCACGTGTACGAGATGGAGGGCCGCCAGCGGGAGGGCTCCGCCTTCCTGTCCGCGACCTCGCCGGACTGGCAGCGCAGCTACTTCGCGGTCCACAACTGGTGGCACCGCGCCCTGTACCACCTCGAGCTGGGCGAGATCAAAGAGACCCTCGCCCTCTACGACCGCTCGATCAGAGCCCGCCGGTCGACCGAATGGCTGGACCTCATCGACGCCTCCGCCCTCCTCTGGCGCCTGGCCCTGTACGGCGCGGACGTCTCCGGACGGGCCGCCGAGCTGGCCGCGGACATCGAGCCGCTGATGGACACCGCCCCGGTCTACATCTTCAACGACTGGCACGCGGTGATGGCGTTCGGCCTGGCGGGCTGGAACCAGCGGGCCGACCAGGTGATGGCCGCGAACATGAAGCTGACCGCGCCCACCAACCGGCACGCCGCGGCGCAGGCCGGCCTGGCCCTGCTGGCCGGCTTCCGCGCCTACGCCGCCGGGCACCCGGAGCAGGCCATCGACCGTCTCATCGACATCCGGCAGACCGCGAACGCGGTCGGCGGCAGCCACGCCCAGCGCGATGTCATCGACCTCACGCTGATCGCGGCAGCGACCAGGGCCGGCGACGCGGGCCTGGTCCGCGCGCTGGCCGACGAGCGGACCGCGCGCAAGCCGACCGCAGCCAACGCGACCCAGCAGCTGATCGCGGCGAACGGCGGCTGACCGGGCCTGGCTCAGCCGCCGGCGCCCGCCAGGTGCGCGGTGTCGTTCAGCGAACGCAGCAGCACCGGCCCGTCCGCGTACCAGTCGATCTCGGTCAGCGACGCCAGATCAAGATGAAAGCGGAACATCGCCGCGGGCGGCGCCAGCATCGCCCGGCAGATCACCGTCTTGATCGGCGTCACATGGCTGACCACCACCACAGTCGCCGCCGGGTGCGCGGCCAGCACCCGGTCCAGCGCCGGACCGACCCGCGCCGCCGCGTCGTCGAAGCTCTCCCCGCCCGGCGGCGCCAGCGACGGGTCCGCCAGCCACGCGGTCAGCTCCCCCGGCCAGCGTTCCCGCGCCTCGGCGAACGTCAGCCCCTCCCACTCGCCGAAGTCCACCTCCATCAGCCCGTCCTCGACGGACACCGGCACCCCGGTAGCCGCCGCGACCGCGTCAGCGGTCTGCCGGGCCCGGCGCAGCGGCGAGCTGACGATCGCATCGATCTTGCGGCCCGCCAGCCGGGCCGCCGCCGCGGCGGCCTGCTTCTCCCCCAGAGCGGTCAGCGGCAGGTCGCCGCGCCCGGCGAACCGCCGCTCGGCGGACAGCGCCGTCTCCCCGTGCCGCAGCAGCACGGTGGTGACCGGCTCGCCCCGCCCCTGCCGCCACCCGGTCCGGGGCCGGCCCGCGGACGAGCTCGCGGGCGGCGTCTCGGACGTCACGGATTTTTACGGATTACGCACAGCAGGGGACCACCCGACCCGCGCCGGGCCGTTCCGCCCGGCGCGAACCAGGGGATCACAGCCCCGACTCGGCCGTGCGGACCAGGATCCGGCGGCATTCCTCGCAGCGCAGGACCTCGTCCGGCTCGGCGGCCCGGATCGCGTTCAGGTCGGAGGTGCTGAACGACAGGCGGCAGCCCTCGCACCGGCCCTGGCGCAGCGCGGCCGCGCCCACCCCGCCGTGCTGGGCACGCAGCTTGTCGTAGAACGCGAGCAGGGCGGCGGGCTCCTGGGCGGCCGCCTCGGCCCGCTTCTTCTCCGCTACCGCGACCTGGTCGGCGATCTCGCTCAGGGCGGCGTCGCGGCGGGCGGTGACCTCGGCGGCGGCGCCGGCCAGCCCGTCCCGCTCGGCCGTGGCGGCGTCCCTGCTGGCCTGCGCGGTCTCCCGGCGCTCCATCAGGTCCAGCACGATCTCCTCCAGGTCGCCCTGGCGGCGGCCGAGCGAGGCGATCTCCGACTGCAGGTTCTCCAGCTCCCGCGGGGTGGACACCTGCCCGGCGTCGAGCCGCTTCTGGTCCCGCTCGACCCGGGACCTGACCTGATCGACGTCGGACTCCGCCTTGACCTGGGCCCGCTTCAGGTCGCCGTCCTCGGCTTCCAGGGCGGCCAGCGTGTCCCGCAGCTGCCCGTGCCGTTCCTGGAGCCGGGCCAGCTCCTCGTGCTCGGGCAGGGTCCGCCGGCGGTGCTCGAGGCGGCCAAGGTCCGCGTCGAGGGCGGCCAGCTCGAGCAGCCGCTGCTGTTCTTCGGGAGATGCCTTCACGGACCCCAACGTTAGCGCGGCGGGCCGGCCATGTCGTCCGGCCGCCGCAGCTGCAACGTGGCCGCCGCACCTGCGGCGGCCTGTTACTCCAGCGGCATCAGCAGGAGCGGGCGGGTGGTGGGCTGGGCCGAGCCGTCCCGCGGCTCGACGGTCACCCCGACCTGGTCACCGTGGGCCAGCCCGGCGACCATCACCGGCCGGGCCGGGCCGGCCGGGAGCATGCCCTGCGGCCGGGAGCCGGACGGGCCGATCAGCCACAGCTCGTAGCCCTTGGCCGCGGGCAGCGGCGGCAGCCCGGCCACGGCGAACACCAGCGCGCGCATGTGGTGCGACATGAGGACGGTGGCCTTGCCGCCGCCGGTCACCTTAGCGGTCAGCATGACCACGTCCGGGGCGCTGAGCACGGCCGCAAGCTCATGCCCGCTGGCCTGGTCCTGGCTGATCCGGTGCTCGTAACGCAGCGCGGTCACGCCCGCCACGGTGGCCGCCGCCAGCACCGCCGCGGCCACCCCGGCGGCGGCCCACCGCGGCCACGGGCCCGCGCCCGGCCGCCTCCGCCGGGCCCGGGCCGGGGCCGCACCGGGCCGGGCCCGCCCGGGCCGCAGACCCGGCCCCGGCGGCAGCTGCCGGGTCCGCGCGGCGGTACGCAGCGCCTGGTCGCGCAGTTCGGGGCGGGGGCGCACGGCCTGCGACGCGCCGAGCCGGGCCGCGGTCTCGGCGAACCCGCGGACCTCGAGGCGGCACTGCTCGCAGCCGGCCAGATGCCGCTCGAACCGGGCCTGGTCCGGCCCGCTGAGCGCGTTCAGCGCGTACGCGCCGGCCAGCAGGTGCACTTCCGCGCGGTCCCGCCCGCGCCGGCCGCCCATCACTGCGCCCCCAGGCAGTCGCGGAGCCGGATCAGCCCGTCCCGCATCCGGGTCTTCACCGTGCCGGGCGGCACGCCGAGCAGCCGGGCCACCTCGCTGTAGCTGTACCCGCCGTAGTACGCCAGCGTGACCGACTCGCGCTGCAGGTCGGTGAGTGCATCCAGGCAGCGGCGCACTCGCTCGCGGTCCAGCGCGGACTCCACCGCCTCGGTCACGTCGTCGTAGTCCACCTGGGCGGACGTGGCCCGCTGCTCGCGTTCGGCGGCCCGCTGCTCGGACCGCACCCGGTCGACCGCCCGCCGGTGCGCCAGCATCATCAGCCAGGACATTGCGCTGCCCCGGGCCGGGTCGTACCGCGACGCGGTCCGCCACGCCTCGAGCAGGACCTCCTGCATGACCTCCTCGGACTGGGCCAGGTCGCGCAGCACGGACAGGACCAGGCCGAGAACCGGGCCGGCGGCGCGATCGTAGAATTGCTCGTAGGCACGCTGATCACCGCGGGCAATCCGGGAGAGGAGCAGGGCAAGCTCCGGATCCGCCCCGGCCCCGCCAGCCGGGCCGGGCCAGCGCGCCTGCTCGCTGCCTGCCATGCCCATATCCCCTTATTCGTCGCCGCTGCCCTGGCCGGCTTGGTCCGGCCCCCGGGCCGGCCAATACGGTGCCGCCCCGGCAACGAATAACGGTAGTGACCTCCCGGAAAGCCAACGTGACCGATAACCACTCTCCCGCCGCGAGCCGGGCCGGGCTGACCGGCCGCGGCATGATCGCCGGGCTGCTGACCGCCGCGGTCGCCGTCGGCGTGGGCCAGCTGGCGGCCGCGATCATCAGGCCGCAGGGCTCGCCGGTCGCGGCCGTGGGCAGCCTGGCCATCGACTTCACCCCGCCCCAGGTCAAGGACTTCGCGATCTCGGCGTTCGGCACGCACGACAAGCTCGTGCTGGTCAGCGGCATCCTGGTGCTGCTGGCCGGGTTCGCGGCCTGGCTCGGCACGCGGGCCGTCCGCCGCTTCTCCAGCGGCGTGGCGGGTATCGCGCTGTTCGCCGTGGTCGGCCTCCTGTCCGCGCTGACCCGGCCCGGCGCGTCCCCGCTCGACGCGCTGCCCACGCTGCTCGGCGCCGCCGCCGCGATCCTGGCCCTGCACCGGCTGGTGCTGGCCATCAGCCCCGCGGCCCCCCCGGCCACCGCACCGGCCACGCCGGGCCCCGCCGCGCGAACCGCGAGCGTCCCGCAGGCCGCCGCGGCCGCCGGCGCCGCCGTGGACCCGGACCTCCGGCCACGCCCGGGCGACGGCGCCAGCCCGGTGCCGCCGGTGGGGCCGCCGCCGGGCCCGCCGCCGGGGCCCGGCCACCGGACGGGGCCGCCCGTGCCCGCGCCGGACCGGCGGCGGTTCCTGGTCACCGGGTCCGCGGTGGCCGGCGCCGCCGTGGTCGCCGGGCTGATCGGCCGTGAGCTGACCGCGGGCCACAGCGTGGACCGGGTCCGCTCGGCGCTGCGGGTGCCCCGGCCGGCCCGGCCCGCGCCGCCGCTGCCCCCCGGCACCGACTTCCGCCTGCCCGGGCTCAGCCCGTTCGTGACGCCGAACGGCAAGTTCTACCGGGTGGACGAGGCGCTGGTCCTGCCCCAGGTGCCGCCGTCGGCCTGGAACCTGCGGATCCACGGCATGGTGCAGAAGGAAATCCGCATCAGCTTCCGTGACCTGCTCAAGCGCCCGCTGATCGAGGACTGGATCACGCTGTGCTGCGTGTCCAACCCGGTCGGCGGGCCGTACATCGGCAACGCCAAGTGGCTCGGCGCCAGCCTGGCCAGCCTGCTGCGGGAAGCGGGCATCAGGGCCGGCGCCGACCAGATCGTGGCCACCTCGGTGGACGGCTTCACCTCGGGCACCCCGATCCAGGCGGTCATGGACGGCCGGGACGCGCTGCTGGCGATCGCGATGAACGGCAGCCCGCTGCCGGTCGAGCACGGCTTCCCGGCGCGCATGGTGGTGCCCGGCCTGTACGGCTACGTGTCGGCGTGCAAGTGGGTCACCGACATCGAGGTCACCACGTTCGCCGACAACCACGCCTACTGGACCACCCGCGGCTGGGACCAGCAGGCGCCGGTCAAGACCGAGTCGCGGATCGACATCCCCACCGGCGAGGCCCCGGTACGGCCCGGCCGGGTGCCGGTCGCCGGGGTGGCCTGGGCGCAGCACAAGGGCATCGACGCGGTCGAGGTCCGGGTGGATGGCGGGCCGTGGCAGGAGGCGAAACTCGCCGCGGTGCCCGGCATCGACACCTGGCGGCAGTGGGTGTTCGAGTGGGACGCCACCGCGGGCAGTCACCTGATCCAGGCCCGGGCCACCGACAAGACCGGCTACACCCAGACCGGGCGGCAGGCCCCGCCGCCGCCCAACGGGGCCAGCGGCTACCCCGCGGTGAGCGTCACCGTCACCGGCTGCCTGTGCTAGCCGCTCGCTGTGCTAGCCGCTCGCTGCGGGCCGCTGGAGAGGCGCTGCCTTCCCTCCTCGCTCCCCCGGCGCTCCGTCGTCGCGCCGCATCGCTCGTCGGGAAAACAGCGCCGGCGGCACCTGCGCTCGCCCCTGCCGGCTTCGCCGGCACGACCCCGTTCCGGCCACTAGGCCGTTACGGAGCGTTAGCGCGGGTGTCTCACCGCTGCCGCTGGCCGGCGGAAGCG
>DASVBE010000294.1:0-17108 GCA_036375995.1 Streptosporangiaceae bacterium
TCCGTGCTTCGCGGAAGAAGCGCCTGTCAGCCGGTGGCCGCCAGGCGATTCGCCACGGTGATGACCGCCTGGCAGGCGCCAAGCTCGGCCCCTGCGTTGCGGATCGTCTGGTTGCCGAAGGCCGCGGCCTCGAGCTGGCCCTTGATCAGCAGGGCCACCTTGTCCCGCAGCTTGTCCAGGGTCCGCAGCGCGACCTGGCCCAGCTTGAACTTCGTGTCGTTCGGGCTGGTGCTCTCGGCCGCCTTCGTGGATGCGACCAGCACGTCCGTGCCGAGCTGACCTACGCTGGAGTTCAGCTGCTTGTAGCAGGCGCCGAGGGCGGCGACCCCGGGCTGGGCCAGGGCGTGGTTGGGGTTGGCGAGCACCTCGGTGATGACCCGCCCGTCGTGCTCGTAGTCGTCCTTCAGGCCCGCCAGGTACAGGGTGGTCGGCCGGATGTCCGTCTCGTCCGCCCAGGTGCCCGTGGTGTGCTCGTTGGGAACGGTGATCTGGCCGCTGTCCGGCCCGGCCGAGTTCGGTCCCTCGGTCGGGCCCGAGCCGTCCAGGCCCAGGTGCTTCACGCCCGGCCCGGCCAGCCCGAGGAAGTTGGTGTCGATCTCGGCGGCGTAGTCACCGTGGTTGTAGGCGAACCTGGGGTTGATGGTGATGCAGTCGCTGGGGCCGGTGCAGGTCGCGCTCCCGTTGCTGAGGAAGTAGTCCGGCCGGGCGAACATCGCCACGGTCGGCGTCCGCGCCGGGTCCGCGTTCACCATGTGCACCAGCGCCATCGCGGACGGGGTCGCCAGGTAGTTGGCGATCGGCTGGGTGGTGTTGGTGTACGGGTTGTGCCCGGTCACCGTGCCCAGGTCCCGTTCCAGCGTGCGGACCCGCGAGTCGTTCTCACCCGGGTTGCCGGTCACGTAGAACTCCGGTGCCGAGTCCGCCTCCAGGCTGAATGGCGTGGTGTCGTGCGTCTCGGCGGCCAGGATCTGGTTGATGTTGCCCGACAGCTCGCCGAACGTCCCGGCTGGGTAGGTGCACGCCACGTCCGGGGTCACCGTATTGCCGTTGACCGTGGCGCCGTCGCAGTTGGCCGGCGTGGGCTGGATGGCCCGCCCGACGTTCGCCCCGGCCTCGTGGTCGCCCTCGTCGGAGCTGAGCACGAACAGCGTGTTCTGCGGGGTGATCCCGTCCGCTGCCAGCCGCTGGAAGAACGTGCCGAAGGCCTGGTTGTAGTACTGGGCCTGGGCCACGTAACAGGCGTCGCCACTGCCCAGCGCGGCGGGCGAGCCCTTGCACGCGGTCACGCCGGGGATGTTCTCGTTGCCATGGATGTCGGCGATGTAGCCGTTCACCACCGGCACGCCGGACTCCAGCATGTCGGCCATGTAGGCGAGCGTCTGCGAGGCGTTGATCGGGCCGAACCCGGGGAAGCCGGGCTGGCCGCCGGTGAACGCGCCGTTGATCTGGTTGCCGTTCTCGTCCACCAGGTTGCCGGCCGCGTTGGTGACCTGGAAACCGTTGTGCGACACATTGGCCTGGCCCGCGCCGATCTGCGGGGCCACGTACCGGTGGCCGAACAGGAGCTGGAAGCCGTTGTAGCCGCCCGGCTCGTCCGGCAGCACGTCCGGCGAGGCGGTCGGGCTCGGCTGGGTCTGGCCGAACTTCACCGCGGTGGCCGAGGAGCAGAGGGTGCTGCCGTGGGCGCAGTGCACGCCAATCCCGACGTAATCGGAGACCTCGGCGTCCTTGAAACTGTCCTTGTCCGCCGCCAGCTGCTGAGCCTCGGGGGAGTTCGGGCCGAACACCTTGGGGATGTCCACCGCGGTGTTCTCCAGCACCTCGTTGGCCGTGGCCACGTCGCCGACGTCACAGCCGGCCCGGGTGTACGGCACCCACGGTGCGGGCGTGACCCGGTTCGGGGCCGGGGCCGGGGTAGTGGTGGCGGGCGGGGTGGCCGAGAACACCATCGACGGGTTCGTGTCGTGGCCCGGGTTCGGGCTGGGCGCGGTGTCGAAGACCGGGTCGGTCCAGTACGCGAACGAGCCGGCCGGGTCGGTCGTGCCGTCGGTGTTATAGGCCTGGTAGCTGTTGCTGATCGGCATTCCCTGACGGTCGCCGTACAGGCCGGTGGCCGTGGTCAGCAGGTCATCCGCGGTATGCGCGATCAGCGGCGTGTGATTGTTGGACAGGAACGTGCCGTTGTTCTCGAAGAAGTTCAGCAGATTGGGCATCATCTGCAGGTCAGAGGGCACGTTGGGGTTGTCCCTGAAGAAATGCACATTGTCGAACCCGAGCCGGATCACGTGCGTAACGCCATTTCCCAGATGGCAGCTGGCTTGGGTGGGCGCGGGACCGTTCACCGCGTCCGGCTTTACCGACGCCGCCTGGCTGGCGGTGGCCATCCCGGTGACCGAAAGCACGCCGCCCAGCAGCGCCGCACTGGCCGCGATCGCCGTGGCCCGGCTATGCAGGCGCAGCCGGTGCCGCCGTTGATCCCTATGCATCCGCTCCTCCTCATCCGCCGGAATCCGGCGCGACCGTTTCAAGGCGGCCTCAAGGTAACGATACGCAGGAAACCTTAGGCAACCACTGGGCAACGGTGAAGCCAATCCTCAGCTTTTCATGCCGGTAAATCGGCCCGATCGGTGGATATTAGGAAAGGCTAACCTTCCTGCCGGCGCAAGCGATTGCAAATCGTTAGCATCAGGCCATTGACACTGCCGTTACCGCGGGGCGCCCGAGGCCAGGCCAGGCGATCGCGTCGCCTGCCGATTTCTGAGGGTTACGGTGCCGGGGGCGCGGAGCGGGAGACTAAGCGCTCCGTGCCGGGGTGTCGCGGAAGAACACGTGCTCGGGGTCGCCTTCGTCGAGGCCGGTGAGCACGCCGCTGGGCGTCCAGCCCTCGTGGTGCAGCAGGTTCCGCATGGGGATGTTCGACTCGTTGGTCGAGGTGAACATCCGGGTGGTGGACGCGGCGCGCAGGGCGGCCCGCAGCAGGGCGCGGCCGGTGCCCTGCCGCCGCGAGCCCGGTGCGACGAACAGCAGGTCGATGAAGTCGCGCTGGTAGAAGTGACCGGGCCGGACGGCAAGGAAGCCCACGATCTGACCGCCGTCCACGGCCACCAGGCTGGCCCCCTCGCCGACTAGCGCCCGGATCTCCTCCGCCCGGCCGAGGCTCAGCGGGTCAATGTCCACGATGCCGCCGACGTCGTCCGCCCGTGCCGCACGCAGCTCAGCCATGCGTGCAGTATGAAGCTGCCCGGCAGGCCATGGTGGCCTGCCGGGCAGTGGGGTTCTGGGGGCGGCGGTGGCGGGTTACCTGACGGCGTGGCGGGCGCGGAACACGACCCAGGCGATGACCGCCGCGGCAAGCAGCAGCCAGGGCGAGAAGAGGTGCGCCACGATGTTCACGACGGCCAGCACGACGATGATGACCAGGATCATGCGGAGCAGCGGCAGGCGCGGGCGGCCGGAGGCGGACATTGCGGTGGTCTCCTGTTCGGTACGGCAGTGTCTGGTTAGGCAGGGCGGGTGGGCGGGTCAGCGGTTGCGACGGGAGTCGAGGAACGACGCGGCGATCGACTGGCTGGCGCCGTCTTCCGGGATCAGCAGCCAGGAGGCCAGGTAGAGCGGGATGCCGGCGCCGCCGACGACGGTCAGGACGACGAAGGCGATCCGCACCAGCGTCGCGTCGACGTCGAGGTAGCGGGCCAGGCCGCCGGCCACGCCGGCCAGCATCCGGTCGTCAGCGGACCGGCGCAGTTCCTGCCGGGCGGGGCGGTCGTAGGTGGTGGTGGACTGGGTGTTTTCTGTCGTTGCGTTCATACTTCAAGGTTGCCCCCGGGCGGCGTTCTGGGGTATCGGGATCGCCCCGGGTTCGCCCCCTGACCTGCGGCTGAGCCCAGGTCAGGGTTCTCCCTGACCCGCCCCCTGACCGGTCTCCCTGATCCTCGCGTCGACCGCCTCCAGGCCGGCGATCAGGACGTCCAGGCCGAAGCTGAAGCGCTCGACGTCGTCGTGGCCGGTCATGCCCGGGGCGATGCTCGCCTGCGAGCCGGAGCCGATGCGGGCCCGCCGTGGTCCGGGCCAGCGCGACTTCGCACCCGGCCGCCAGGCTCCTGAAGGTCGCGATGACAGCGCCGGTGATCCTGGTCACCGGGCTAGCCCAGCTGGCGGCGTCGTGGCTCGCAGCCCAGTTTCCTGGCCCACGGCCGCGGCTGGCATTGTTGGACCTATGAAGCGCTCCCTGGCGGTGGTGGACGTGTTCGGGGCCGAGGCCGGCAGCGGCAACCCGGTCGCCGTGGTGCTCGACGGCGAGGGCCTGGACGCCACGCAGATGCAGCAGTTCGCCCGGTGGATGAACCTGTCCGAGACCACGTTCGTGCTGCCGCCGTCCGGCCCCGGCGCGGACTACCGGGTCCGGATCTTCACCCCCGCGGCCGAGCTGCCCTTCGCCGGGCACCCCACGCTGGGCACCTGCCACGCGTGGCTGGCCGCGGGCGGGGCCACCCGCGAGCCCGGGGTGGCGATCCAGGAATGCGGCGCCGGGCTGGTGCCGGTCCGCCAGACCGAGAGGGAGGACGGGGCGCTGGCGTTCGCCGCGCCACCGGTGCTGCGGGACGGGCCGGTCGAGGACGGGCTGCTGGACCGGATCGCGGGCATGCTGGCGGTCAGCCGGGCGGACATCGTGGACGCCGAGTGGGCCGACAACGGTCCCGGCTGGGTCGCCGTCCTGCTCAAGGACGCGGACGCGGTGCTGGCCGCGCGGCCCGCCGGGGTGGACATCGACCTGGGCCTGGCCGGGCTGTACCCGCCGGGCTCCGAGGCGGCCGTGGAGGTCCGCGCGTTCTTCCCGGTCAACGGGAACGGGGTGGAGGACCCGGTGACCGGCAGCCTGAACGCGTCGCTGGCCGCCTGGCTGCTGCGCACGGGCCGGCTGACCGCGCCGTACGTGGCCAGCCAGGGCACGGTGATCGGCCGCCGCGGCCGGGTGCAGATCTCGGCCGACGCGGCCGGGGCAATCTGGGTCGGCGGCCGGACGGCCACGCTGATCACCGGGGAAGCCGACCTGTAACGGACCCGGACAGAGCGGCCGGCGGGGCGGGCTAACCTTCCCGGCATGAGCGAACGCGGAGATATCCCCGCAAACGGGATAAGGCTGGCTTACTTCACCAGCGGGCGGGCGGACGGGCCGCCGCTGGTGCTGCTGCACTCCCTCGGCGAGCCGTCGGCCACCTGGGACGAGATCGCGCCCGAGCTTGGCCGCCAGTACCGGCTGATCGCCTTCGACCTGCGCGGGCACGGCGACAGCGAATGGCCGGGGGAGTACTCCTTCGAGCTCATCCGCGACGATGTGCTTGACGCGCTGGATCAGCTCGGCCTGGAGCAGGTCAGCATCATCGGCCACTCGCTCGGCGGCTCGGTGGCCAGCCTGGTCGCGCAGGCCCGCCCGGGCCTGGTCCGCCAGCTCGTCCTGGAGGACACCGTGCCGCCCAAGCCGCCCGCGCCCGTGCCGCCCGGGCCGGCCGGCGCGGACGACCAGGCGGGCCGGCCGCGGACCATGCCCCCGCCGCCGCCGGAGAAGCTGCCGGTGGACTGGCCGCTGGTGGTGGCCATCGCCGGGCAGCTGAAGGACCCCGACCCGGCCTGGTGGGCCGGGCTGCCCTCGATCACCGCGCGGACGCTGATCATCGCCGGCGGCGAGGACAGCCACGTGCCGCAGGCCCAGCTGGCCGAGGCGGCCCAGCTGATCCCGGACGCCACGCTGATCACGATCCCGGCCGGGCACCGGGTGCACACCAGCCGCCCGGCCGAGTTCACCGCGGCCGTGCTGGACTTCCTGCGCGGCTAGCCGCCGTTGCGCAGCTTGTTGATGAACGCGATCATGCCGTCGAAGTAGACCTGCTGGTCGTCGTACATCGCCAGGTGGCTGCCCTGCGGGCAGTACAGGTACTCGCCGCGGGGCAGCTTGGCCGCCATGGCCTCCATGTGCCGCGGGTCCATCGTGTCGTACTCGGCGCCGATGACCAGCGCGGGCACGTCGATCGTGGCCAGGTCCTCGAACCGGTCCCAGTGCGCCAGCTTCGCGTCCGCGCTGATGCCCAGCTCGGACGGGCCCTGCATGGACACGTAGATGGCCGGGTTGATGTGCGCGAAGCCGCGCTGCACGGCGTCCGGCCACTCGTCCGGCGGTATCCGCAGCACGTGCTTGACGTAGTGCTGCTCGAGGAGCAGCTCCATGTAGCGCGGGTTCTCGGTGTCGTTGGCCGCCTCGAAGGCCTTGATCTCGGCCAGCTTGGCCTGGTCCATGGGCGGCATCAGGACCTGCTCGGCGTACGCGTTGTACGCCGGGACGCTGGCCATCATGTTCGAGATGATCAGGCCGCGCAGGTTCTGCTGGTGGGCCAGGGCGTACTCGATGGCCAGGATGCCGCCCCAGGACTGGCCGTAGAGGACGAAGTTGCTGGCGTCCATGCCGAGGGCCTGGCGGACCTGGTCGACCTCGCTGACGAACCGGTCCACGTCCCACAGCGACGGGTCCTCGGGCTGGTCGCTGAACCCGGACCCGAGCTGGTCGTAGTAGTAGTACTCGATGCCCGCGTTCGGCAGGAAGCTGTCGCACGCCTCCAGGTACTCGTGCGTGGCGCCCGGGCCGCCGTGCAGCAGGAGCACCCGCAGGCCGGGGTCGTTGCCGATCCGCTTGGTCCAGACGTTGAAGGTGCCCTTGGGGGTGGTCACCGGGATCTTCCGGGCGCCGCCGCCCAGCACATCGTCCCGGCCCGAGTAGTCCAGGTAGCTGCTCGCTGGCACCGCGGCTCCCTTCCCGCAGGCCGCCGGCCTGCTGTCGTGCGGGCCGGAGCCCAGCCCGGCCTGCCCAAGATCATCAGCATAGGACGGGCAGGCCGGGCGGGGCGATGGCTGCGGTCAGCCGGTTTTCCAGAACGCGCGGAGCGGCTGGTTTCCGCGGCTCAGCCGTTCCGCCGGCGCAGCCAGCGCCGGGCGGTCAGGCCACCTGCTGGTACACCCATTCCCGGGAGGGCGGCCCAGAGCTGGGCGCACTCCGGTCAGGCGGCCGTCCAGAGTTCGCGGAGCGGGCGGTTCAGCTCCTCCGGGCGCTCCATCGGGAAGAACAGCTTCGCGCCGTCCACCTCGACGATCCGCTGCGCGCCGGGGATCGTGTCGGCCAGCCACTGGGCCCAGGACAGGGTGAAGAACTCATCCCCGGTGCCCCACACCATCTGGGCCGGCATGGTCAGCTTGGCCAGGTCGTCGCGGATGGCCACGGTCACCGCGTTGTCCATGCCCGCCACGTAGGCCTGCACCGCCGCCGCCCGCGCCGGGTCGGCGAACGGAGCGAAGAAGCTGAGCAGTACCTCGTCCGGGACCGTCGCGGGGTTCTCGAGGCTGGAGGCCAGGCCGGCCCGGATCTGATCCGCGGTGCCCGCCAGGGTGGGCAGCGCCGTGGCCAGCACACCCTGCCGGGCCAGGTCGACGATCGGCATGAACGGCGGCGGCGGCCAGTTGTCGTGCACGTCGCAGTTGGTGAGCGTGAGCGACCGGAACCGGTCCGGCGCCATGACCGCGGCCACCTGGCAGATGGCCCCGCCGGTGTCGTTCCCGACCAGGTCGGCCTGGTAGACGCCGAGCGCATCGAGGAAATCGATGATCATCCGGGCCTGCGCGCGCAGGTCCAGCGGCTCGCCGCCGGCCGGGGCCAGCGCGCTGCCGCCGTGCGCCAGCAGGTCGGGGGCCAGGCACCGGCGCACATCCGAGAGCGCGGCCAGCTGCGCCGACCACAGCCCATGGTGCAGGAACACGCCGTGCACGAACACGGCCACCGGAGCCGGCCCCGGCCCGGCCTCGGCGTAGGTGATGGTTCCGGACGCCGTGGTCACCGTCCGGACGGGCGAGGAGAAGATTGACCGACTGTCAGTCTGTGAATGACTCATAGTCGGTCAGCGTAGACTAGTCGGTCATGGCAGGCAAGTCGCGGCGGGATCTGTACGCCGAGCAGACCCGCGCGGCGGTGATCGACGCGGCCACGGCACGGTTCGCCACGGACGGCTACGCGGCCACGACGATGGACGCCATCGCCGAGGACGCCAACATCGCCAAGGGCGGCCTGTACCACCACTTCGCCAGCAAGGCCGAGCTGTTCGAGGCGGTGTTCATCGAGATGGAGACCAGCCTGCTCAGCAAGGTCGAGAAGGCGGGCGAAAAGATCTGGGACGAGCCCGGCGGCAGCCACGACCCGCTGGACCTGCTCTACACCGGCCTGGACATGTTCCTGGCGGCATGCGCCGAGCCGGCCTACCGCCGGATCGCATTGCAGGACGCCCCCGGCGTGCTCGGCCCGGCCCGCTACCGGGCCATCGGGGAGAGCTTCTATCTCGCCGGGCTGCGGGAAGGGCTGGCCCTGCTGACCGCCACCGGCCGGTACGCGGTGCCGCCGGGGGACCTGCCGGCCCGGATGATCCTGGCCGCGCTGGGCGAGGCCGGGCTGGCCGTGGCCGACGCCGAGGACCCGGAGGCCGAGCGCCAGCGCGCCAGGGACGTGATCCTCCGCCTCATCGAGGGCTTCCGGGTGCGCGGCTGACCCGCGCCGCGGCCACCGTACTCCTTCAAAAACAGCACGCTGACCTCAGCAGACGTCAGCCGGAGGTTGCCTGACGGGCACCCGCGCATGACAGCCTCGGACCATGACCGAGGTATACAACAGCTGGCGGGGGCACGTGATCGTGTGCGGGCTGCACGGGGTGGGCCTGCGGATCGTCGAGGAGCTGAGCCTGTCCGGCGTCCCGGCGGTGGTCGTGGACGACCGGCCGGACCCGGGCCTGGCCGGGATCATGGCCGGCTGGGGCGTCCCGCGGCTGGACGCCAGCCCGCGGTCCGCCGACGCGCTCACCGCGGCCGGGCTGGCCGGCGCGGCCGCGGTGATCTCGACCCAGGACAACGACCTGCACACGCTGGAGACCGCGCTGCTGGTCCGCAAGCTCCGCGCGGACCTGCGGATCGTGGTCGAGCTGGCCAACCCGGCGGTGGGCCGGGCGCTGACCCAGATCTCGGTGGCCGTGCTCGACGTCGCCGGGCTGTCCGCGCCGTCGATCGCCGAGGCCTGCCTGGGCCCGGGCGCCCAGGAGCTGTGGCTCTCCGGCGAGCGGTTCGCGGTTTCCAGGACCGAGGCATCGGCCGCCGGGACGCTCCGCACGCTGTACGGCGCGCTCGCCCCGGTGGCGGTGGCGGCCGCGGGCGGCCAGGACGTCGAGGTCTGCCCCGGCCGCGATCATCCGGTGGCCCCCGGCGACCTGGTCACGCTCATCGGCACGCCCGCCGAGCTGCGTGCGGCCGGCCTGCCGGGCCCGGACGACGAGGGCACCGGCACCGACCGTGCCCTGGCCCGGCTCCGCCACGCCACCCGCGGCCTGCGGTCCATGGTCATGTCCGTGCTCCAGGCGGCCGACCGGCGGCTCCTGATCGCGCTCAGCGCGCTGTTCGCGGTGCTCATCGGCTCGACCACGGTGCTGGGCCTGGCCTACCACCTGCGCAGCGGCCGGCCGATCTCGCTGCTGTACGCCGCGTACTTCACGGTCGAGACCGTCACCACCGTCGGGTACGGCGACTTCTCCTTCCGCGGCCAGCCGCCGCTGCTGATCGGCGCGGCGATCTGCCTGATGCTGACCGGCGCGCTGTTCGTCGCGGTGTTCTTCGCGCTGCTCACCAACGTGCTGGTCAGCCGCCGGATCGAGGAGTCGCTCGGCCGCCGCCGGATCACCGGCCTGTCCGGCCACGTGCTGGTCATCGGCCTCGGCTCGGTCGGCATGCAGGTGGTCAGGCGGCTGCGGGCGGCCGGCCGCCCGGTCGTGGTGGTGGAGCAGGACGAGCACAACCGGCGGCTCGGCCAGGTCCGCGCGCTCGGCGTGCCGGTGGTGATCGCCGACGCCACCCTGCCGCAGACGCTGGAGTCGGTCAGCCTCCGGACAGCGTCCGCCGTGGCCGTGCTGACCAGCGACGACCTGGCCAACCTGGAGACCGGCCTGACCGTGCGGGACCAGCTGGGCGAGCGGTTCGGCGGCGTGCCCGTGGTGCTGCGGATGTTCGACACGCAGCTGGCCCGGTCGGTGAAGGACGGGTTCGGGTTCGCGCTGTGCCGGTCCACCGCGGCGCTGGCCGCGCCGTGGTTCGTCGGCGCGGCCCTCGGCCTGGACGTGCTCAGCACGTTCTACGCCGGCGACGAGCCGCTGCTGGTGGCCCGGCTGACGGTCACCCCCAGCGGCGGGCTGACCGGCCTGGCCATGGGCCAGCTCGCGGCCAGGACCCGGGTCCTGGCGATCCGCCGGGCTGCGGACCGGTCGCGCCTCGATCACCCGCCGCGCCGCGGCACCCGGTTCCAGCCCGCCGACGAGGCGTACCTCATCGGCCCCTACGAGCAGCTCCTCGCCGTACTTCGCCGCGACCGGCCCTCGCCGCAGGCCGCCGCGCCGGCACCGGCCGCCACCGCCGAGAATCCTGATTAAGGCATACGGGATTTGCGTGCCTGTTCCCGGTCCCTTGGCCCGCCTGTCACCAGATGAGAGATTCCGCGCGGCCGCCGGGACCTGGACAATGGGACTGCCCGCACCTCAGGTAACGGAAGGACGGAAACGCCCCATGACCACCGGCACCCCGGTCATCTTCATCCACGGACTCTGGCTGCACGCCTCGTCCTGGCAGCCCTGGGCCGACCTGTTCGCGGCCCAGGGCTACCAGCCGCTGACGCCAGGCTGGCCGGGTGACCCGGACACGGTCGAGGCGGCCCGGGCCAACCCGGAGGCCATCGCCGACCACGGCATCGACGACGTCACCGACCACTACGCGAAGATCATCGATGGCCTGGGGACCAAGCCGATCCTGATCGGGCACTCGTTCGGCGGGATGATCGCCGAGAAGCTGCTCGGGCTGGACTACGCCGCCGCGGCGATCGCCATCGACGCCGCGCAGATCAAGGGCGTTCTGCCGCTTCCGCTGTCCGCCCTGCACGCGACCCTGCCGGTGTTCAGGAACCCGGCGAACAGGCACCGCGCGGTGTCCCTGACCGCCGAGCAGTTCCGGTTCAGCTTCGGCAACGCGGTCAGCCCGGAGGAGTCCGACGCGCTGTGGGAGCGCTGGACGATCCCGGCGCCGGGCAAGCCCCTGTTCGAGTCGGCGGCGGCGAACTTCTCGCTGCACTCGCCCGCCAAGGTGAACACCGGCAACTCCGGCCGCGGCCCGCTGCTGCTGATCATGGGCGGCCAGGACCACACCGTGCCCGAGGTGATCACCAAGGCCACGCTGAAGCAGTACCGCCACTCCGACGCGGTGACCGAGCTGGCCGAGTTCGCCGACCGCGGCCACTCGCTGATCATCGACAGCGGCTGGCGCGAGGTGGCCGGCGAATGCCTGTCCTGGCTGGCCAAGCACGGCCTGGGGCCGCAGTAGGGCGCTGGCTTCAGCCCGGGGTCCAGGCGCGGAGCTTGTCCGGGTTCCTGATCGCCCAGATGCGCGTGATGCGGTCGCCTTCGATGCCGAAGGCGAGCACGGTGACCGTGGTGCCACCGCGCTGGGCGATCAGGCCGGGCTGGCCGTTGACCGCGCGCTCGATGACGGTCAGACCGGGCGTGTGGGCGGCGATGCCGGCCAGGTAGCGGCTGATCTGCCCGGCGCCCTCGATGGGCTGCCGGGCCGCGGTGGCCTGGCCGCCGCCGTCCGCGGTGATGACGGCGTCCGGGTCGAGCAGGGCAACGAGAGCGGCGATGTCGCCGGACTGCCAGGCATCCCTGAAGTCGCGGACGATAGCGGACTGGCGGGCGGACGGGGCCGCCGGGCGGTGCGCCGCACGGCTGCGGCGGCGGCCGGAGGACGCCAGCTGGCGGCAGGCCGCCGGGGTACGGCCGACGATGCCTGCGATCTCCGCGAAGGGGTAGCCGAACACGTCGTGCAGGATGAACGCGACCCGCTCGGCCGGGGTCATCGACTCGAGCACGACCAGGAACGCCATCGAGACCGACTCGTCGAGCGTGATGCGGTCGGCCGGGTCGGCTGGCGCGATGGAGCCGGCGCTGACCCACTCGGCGGGTTCGGGCAGCGGCTCGGGGATCCACTGGCCGACGTAGCGCTCGCGGCGGGCCCGGGCCGAGCGGAGCTGGTCGAGGCAGATACGGCTGGTGACCGTGGTCAGCCAGGCGCCGGGGGACGCGATGCCGTCGCGCTGGCCCGGGGTGAGCGCATACCAGCGGGCGTAGGTTTCCTGGACGGCGTCCTCGGCTTCGGCCAGGGACCCGAGCAGCCGGTACGCGACGTTGATCAGCTGACGCCGCTCGCTGATGATCGCGGCCAGGTCCGGGTCAGGCGGGCCGTCTTCTGCTCTCATATCCCTCCGACGAGAGTGCGCACTCCATTGTCAGGCCGGCCTGCCGCCTGACGTCCGGGTAGGCCCCCTCGTCGGGAGAACAGAAGAGCATCTACCCGGAAGGGGACTGACGATGAAGGCCATCCGCACCCATGAGCGGACCGGCATCAGCGGGCTTGCCTTCGAGGAGGCGCCCGAGCCCAAGCCGATGTTCTGCGAGGTTCTGGTGAAGGTCGCGGCGTGCGGCATCACGCACAACGAGCTGGACTGGCCCATCTGGACCTGCCGGGCCGGCCACCGGCGGGCCTCGGTCATCCCCGGCCACGAGGTGTCGGGGGTCGTCGCCGCGCTGGGGCTCGGCACGGCCGGGATCGCCGTCGGCGACGAGGTGTACGGGCTGACCGACCAGCTCCGTGACGGGGCCGCCGCCGAGTACGTCGCCGTCGAGGCCCGCAACGTGGCCCCGAAGCCGCGGACCGTCGACCATGTCCACGCCGCGGCGGTGCCACGGGCCGGCCTGACCGCCTGGCAGGCCCTGTTCGACCACGGGAGGCTGGCCAGGGGGCAGACGGTGGTCATCCACGGCGCGGGCGGCGCGGTCGGGTCGATGGCGGTCCAGCTGGCCCGCTGGGCCGGCGCCGGGGTGATCGGAACCGGGCGCAGCCACTCCCGGGCGCTGGCCACCGGGCTGGGCGCGGATCGCTACATCGCGCTGGAGGGCGGAACCGGCCCGCTGCAGGACGTGGCCGGCCAGGCCGACCTGGTCTTCGACACAATCGGCGGCGAGGTGCTCGCCGGATCGGCGGCCCTGCTGCGGCCCGGGGGGACGCTGGTCACGGTCAAGGCCGGCGCGCCGCTGCCCGCTGACCGGGACGACATCAGCACACTGGTCTTCATCCAGGAATCCAGCCGCGCTCAGCTGGCCGAGCTGGCCCGCCTGATCGACGAAGGGCACCTGCGCCCGCAGGTCGGCGCGGTGTACCCGCTCGCCGAGGCAGTCACGGCGTACCGCGCGAAGGCCGCCGGCGGCATCCCCGGCCGCATCGTCCTCCAGCCCTGAAGTGCTGGCTGGCTCGCGCCGGGCGGCTGAGAGGCGGCACCTCCGCTTGGATGGGCCGCTCCGGCGGCCTAGCGGTGGGCGAACCGGTTCAGGGCGTCCATGGTCAGCTCGCGCGTGGTGGGGCTGCCGCGGTGGCCGGAGTCGGCCGGGGCGAGCAGCTCGGCGTCCGGCCACGCCTGGGCCAGCGCCCAGGCGGAGTCGAGCGGGCAGCTGAGATCTTGCCGGCCGTGGATGAGCACGCCGGGGATCCCGGCCAGCCGCCCGGCGTCCCTGATCAGCTGGCCTTCCTCCAGCCAGGCGCCGTGCACCGCGTAGTGCGCGCAGATCCGCACCATGGCCTGCAGGTCCAGGTCGGCGTGGCCGCTGAACGCGCCGGGCCGGGCGTTCGGCTCCAGGGACAGCACGGTGTCTTCCCAGGCGGCCCAGTCCAGCGTCGCCTGGGCGCGGACCTTCGGGTCCTGGTCGTCCATCAGCCGGGCGTAGCCGGCCAGCACGGCCGCGCCCAGTTCGGGCGTGCCGGCCGAGCCGGCCAGGCCGGGGTCGGTGCGGCCCGGCTGGTCGAGGCCGAGGCCGCGGAGATCCGCTGCGGACAGGCCCGCGCCGGCCACGAACCGGACCCAGTCGGCGGGGAAGAACCGGGCCGCGCCGCGGTACAGCCAGTCCGTCTCCGACCGCCGCGAGGTGGTGATCGCGACGAGGACGATCTCCGAGACCCGGTCCGGGTGCGCCTGCGCGTAGGCGAGCCCCAGCGTCGAGCCCCAGGAACCGCCGTGCAGCAGCCATCGGGTGATGCCCAGGTGCTCGCGCAGCCGCTCCATGTCGGCGATCAGGTGCGAGGTGGTGTTGACCGACATGTCGGCGTCCGGGTCGCTGGCGTGCGGCGTGCTGCGGCCGCAGCCGCGCTGGTCGAACAGCACGATCCGGTAGCGCTCCGGGTCGAAGCCGCGGCGCATGCCCGGCACGGTGCCCTGGCCGGGCCCGCCGTGCAGGAACACAGCGGGCTTGCCGTCGGGGTTTCCTGAGGTTTCCCAGTAGACGAGGTTGCCGTCGCCGACATCCAGCATGCCCTGGTCGTAGGGCTCGATCGGCGGATACAGCTCGACCATGATCCGTTGTCCTTCCCGGGTGGTGTGGCTGGCAGCCCGGGAAGGCATCCTAGATGTCCGCTTCGGGCGGCTGCCGCGAATTTCCGGCCGGTGCCGGGCGCCTGTCCTCCGGGACCGGCTGGCCGGCCTCGCCCCAGAGCTCGGTCAGGCCGGTCACCAGCCCGCCGCGCACAGTCGCGAACGAGGTGACGTAGTGCGCCTCGCTGCCGTCCTCGGCGTCGAGCCGGGCGCAGGTCACCGCCCGGTCCCCGGCCGCGACCAGATCGAGTACGGTGACCCGCCAGCGCCCCGGGTACTCCGCGTTCAGCCGGACGAAGGCCTCGGCGCCGTCGATCAGCTCGTCGGTGGCCAGGTACCGGGTTTGCAGGCCCGGGGCGAGCAGCCGGCCAAGCCCGGCCCAGTCGCGCTGGTCGATCCGGTCCCAGAAGGCCCGCAGGGTCTGCTCTGCGTTCTCGCTCATGGCCGTAGCCTGCCCGCCGCCTCGGACAGTCTGCGTCCCGGTTTGTCAGCCGGCACTGCCATCATGACCGCCATGACGGACACCTCAGCCGGGACGCCGGCAGACCCCGGCCGCGGCGCGGGCGCGGACGAGGGCCGGGTGCTGACCCGGATGCAGGCCTCGGACGCGGTCAGCGACCTGGGCTGGCGGTACATCCTCGGCGTGCTGCGCACCACCGTGCCGGCCGCGTCGTTCGCGGACGCCGCCGAGGTAGCCCGGCAGGCCGCCGCGGCGGCGGGCCCGGACGCCGACGGCAGCCTGTCGCTGGACGTCCGCCCCGGCGGCGTGATCGTGTCCCTGCAGTCCCGCGCCCTCGGCCAGGTCACCGCCCGGGAGGCCCGGCTGGCCCGGCAGATCACCGCGGCCGTGCGGGACGGCGGGCACGGCACCGACCCCGGCACGGGCGGCACCGCCGGCCGGTCGGTGCAGATGCTGGAGATCGCCATCGACGCTATGGACATCGGGTCCATCCGGCCGTTCTGGCGGGCCGTGCTGGGCTACGTCAGCGAGCCCGGGAACGACGGCCCACAGGACGCGCTGATCGACCCGGCCGGGCAGGGCCCGGCGATCTGGTTCCAGCAGATGGACGCGCCGCGGCCGCAGCGCAACCGGATCCACTTCGACGTCTCCGTGCCGCACGACGAGGCCAAGGCGCGCATCGACGCGGCGCTGGCGGCCGGCGGCCGCCTGCTGGCCGACGACGAGGCCCCCGCGTTCTGGGTGCTGGCCGACGCCGAGGGCAACGAGGCCTGCATCACAACCTGGCAGGGCCGCGACCCGGTCTAACCGCCCGCCGGGGCAGGCCGTCCGTGGCTCAGCTCGTCCGGGGCTCAGCTCGTCAGGTGGCTCAGCTCCTGGCGGATGCGGGTGATCCGGTCCCGGTCCCACTCGACCGCGGGATCGGGCTCCAGGGCGGCCCAGGCCAGGCTGGCCATGCCGAGGGCGGGCTGGGACCATTCGGCGGCCTCGGTCGCGCCGAACGGCCTGGCCCGGGTCCGGTAGCCGGCGATGCCGGGCGTGGACAGGGCCATGATGACCAGGCCGCGGAGACTGGCGGTCAGCAGAGTGGCGATGGTCTCGTAGGTGATGGCGAGTTCCGGGCGCAGCCGGTAGCCGAGCAGGCCGGCCAGCCGTTCCCAGGCGGCGGCGATGAGGGCGATCCGGTTCTGCTCGGACCGGGCCAGGATGGCCTGGACCTCGTCGCGCAGCTGGCCGTCGGCCAGGCTCAGGAAGGTGGCGTGCAGGGCCAGGTAGGTGCGCCACTCGGTGGACCCGTACACCGCCTCGAAGTCGAACAGCGCGAGCTGCCGGAACAGCTCGACAACCAGGCCGTGGCGCAGTTCGGGGGTGTTCAGCCAGTCCCGCCGGCCGGCCACGACGCTCCTGATGAGCTCCAGCTCGCCGGGCACGATGGGCGGGGTGGCGTCCTTGGCGAGTTCCTTCACCAGATCGCTGAAGAACAGGTCCTTGTAAGGCCATCGCCGGTAGACCGCGCTCCGTGACACGCCGGCGTCCCGGATGACCTCCTCGAGGCTGATGTGATCCAGGCTGACGGTCAGGCCGCTGCGGTGCACCCTCGCCACCGCCGTCGCCAGCATTCGCTGACTGGTCTCCTGGTCGGAGAGCCGCCGGCTTCTGCGCGCCAGGCCGGCTGGTTCTGGTTCCGGGAAGCCTCTCGCCATCTCTCCCCCTACTAAGGACTTAGGACTCTGTGTTTCAAGTTCGGTATCCCTAATCCTGATTATAGGACGCAGAAAGCCAGCCTGGGCGGTCCCGGCCGGGAGGTCCCCGACGGGCGGCCCCGGCCGGGAGGTCCCCGACGGGCGGCCCCGGCCGGGAGGTCCCCGCCGGGCGGCCCCGGCCGGGAGGTCCCCGACGGGCGGCCCCCGCCGGGCGGCCCCGGCGTGTGAATGGAGGAGCGATGGCTACGTGGCCGTTTTCCGCTGAGGGTTTGCGGGCGATGTACCGTGGCGGCCGGGCAGGCCCGGCGGCGCGGCGGTTCGCCCGGCTGTGGGCGGCTGTTTTCGGGCTCGGGCTGGCCCCGAGGCGCTGGGTCTCATTCGAGGTTCCCGGGCGGAAATCAGGGCGGGTCATGCG